>CAZURL010000161.1:0-1637 GCA_964623005.1 uncultured Spirochaetaceae bacterium | reverse complement strand
CTCCTTTCAACAGATGATCAGGTTGAAAGCCTCTATTCAGTCTACAAAGCGAACCTAATGGATGATCTTGCGACTGAGCTTGCGGCAGAGTATGATGCGCTTTCACTGAAAGATAAGATCGAGGCTCTTTCTGCTGATGATATCGTAGCTGCTCTTTATGAAGCGAATGTCGATGTGATTGCAGATGATTTCATCTCCGAACTCGTTGATAGATTCAATGCTCTCTCTGATGAGGAAAAGGAGGAAATCCTCGGAACCTCTGATATCGCGGAAGATATCCGTGAATACTACGAAGAGAACAAAGAAGAACTCGTCGAGGAGTTTCTGGATATGGTTCTTGATAAATTCAGCGATGAATTAAATGAGGAAGGCGGAAGCCGACGCATACCGAGAACGCCGCTGAAAGTTCCTTCCTTTAGCGGTGAGGCAGTAATCGGCGAGGATGCAACTGCTGAGGAATACATGGCTGCAAGGGAAGATGTAAGAAGCGAAGAGATCGCAAGGCTTCTTGAATTTATCGGGCTTTGATGAAATGCGATGCCGGGCTTAACGCTCGGCATTTTCAATTAGGATAGTGCCTTATCTCTCCATCCGGAGTCTCGAAGATATAATCATTAACATCTTTCCCGATGAGATAATTATGAGTAAGGATTACCTTTCCACCGCCTTCCGGAAGGTCGATAGTATATTGCGGCATCCCAAGCCCTGAGAGTTCTTTCCTTATATTCCTCTCTATTTCAAGTCCTCGTTCGACAGGGACTCTCAGGTGCGCTGTTCCTCTTACAAGATCACCTTGGAAAAGATAATATGGCTTGATTCTGTTTCTCAGAAGTTTGTTAGAGAGATCAATCAGTACATCTTCATTGTCATTGACGCCTTTAAGCAGGACAGACTGATTGAAAGCTGGAATGCCCAAATCTATAAAGCCTTTTACCGCATTCAGTGCTTCGTCTGTCAGTTCCGCAGGATGGTTGAACTGCGTCATAAGAAAAAATGGGGCGCCCATCTGATTCTTCTTTATCACATCAAACAACTCTTTAGTAAATCGTTGAGGATATGTTGCAACAGCGCGTGTGCAAAGGCGGAAGATCACATCAGGACATTCCTTTTTGAAAATTGAAAGCAGGCGATCAAGAGAAGCATTTGAAAGCGTGAATAAATCACCGCCGGTGAGAAGGACTTCCCTGATTTCATCATGGTTCTTTATGTAATCAGCGGCGCTTCTAATCTCATCTTCCGATGCTTCTCCGATAAGCTTTCCGGTAAACCGACGTCTGAAACAATGGCGGCAGTATGCAAAGCAGTTGTCCGTAACGAAGAATGCCGCTCTATTATGATAACGGTGTACTAATCGTTCTTCTTTGCTGTTTTCTTCTTCCTTCAATGGATCCAGCGTTCCGATAGTATCTTCATTCTCCTTCTTTGATGGAACGAACTGTCTTCGTATTGCTGGATCGGAAAGCATATTCTCTATGTGCTTGGAAATGAGAAGGGGTAGTGTATTCGCACCATCTTCCTTCCATTCTCTTTCATCAGCTGTGAGCGCTATTTTCTTTCCTAGCTCTTCTATCGTCGTAATTGCCACTCGAATCTTATAACACCAGAAAAAGAACTCTGTGAAGATGGAAAGTGCATTA
>CAZURL010000160.1:0-1662 GCA_964623005.1 uncultured Spirochaetaceae bacterium | reverse complement strand
TTCTCCTTATTCTGTATTACTTTCTGACCTCAAGGTATTCCTGATATACCTGCGACCAGATCAGATTCTTAAGATTCAGGAATTTCTGGCTCATCTTCGTCTCCTGATTCCTTGGATATGGGATGTCTACCTCGATGATATCCTTGATCCTTCCGGGCCTTGCGCTCATTATGACTACGCGCTCTCCGAGAATCAGGGCTTCATCTACATCGTGGGTGATGAAGAAGCAGGTCTTCATCTCCTTTTCCCAAGTATCGAGAAGTTCCTGCTGTAGCTGCGTTCTTGTCTGTGCATCAAGCGCGCCGAAAGGTTCATCCATCAAAAGCACTTCCGGATTTGCCGCATAGGCCCTTGCAATCGCAACACGCTGCTTCATTCCGCCAGAAAGCTCCTTAGGATAGTGATTGACGAACTTCTCAAGATCGACCATCTTGATATACTTCATCGCAATCTCTTCCGCTTCCTTTCCCTTTATCCCCTTCATATTGAGGCCGAACATGACATTCTTCTTCACAGTCAGCCATGGAAAGAGCGCATATTGCTGGAAGACAACGCCTCTATCAGTGCCGGTACCTGTCACAGCCTTTCCATTGCAGGTCACAGTTCCCGATGTAGGTTCCAGAAGACCTGCGATGATATTCAAGAGCGTTGACTTGCCGCATCCGGAAGGGCCTACGACAGTCACGAACTCATTGTTCGCGATATCAAGCGAGACGCCGTTGAGCGCAACGACCTCCCCTGTCCTTCCCATATACGTCTTCTTCACATTATCGATGTGTACTTTTATATCTCTCTCTTCTCCTGCCATCCTGTGAGTTTCCTTTCAAGTAGTTTGATAAGTTTCTCAACTGTGATACCGATCACGCCGATAATAATGATGTATAAGAGCATCGGCGCGGTCTCGAAGTTGTTATTGAAGCTCCTTATCCTCATACCAAGCCCTGCAAATGCGCCTGTGGACTCTGCTGCAATCAATGTTGTCAGCGCAACAGACGCACCGAGCCTGACAGCCGTGAGCACGAAAGGAAGAGAAGCCGGGGCAAGAACGCGGATAAAGATATCCTTGTCCCTTGCGCCAAGTACCCGAGCGGCTTTTATCAGTGTTTCATCGATATTGATTATCCCCTGATACATCGTTATGCACATAATCAGGAAGGTTGCGATTGTGATAACAATTATCTGAGGTCTTCTTCCGACGCCGGCTGCAATGACAATAAGCGGAACATACGCAAGCGGTGGGATATTCCTTACAAACTGTATCCATGGCCCAAGGATATTCCTTACAGGCTTGTACCATGCCATGAGTATTGCAACAGGAAGTGCAATGATAAAGCCGAGCGCATAGCCAGCGCCTACGCTTATTAAGCTAGAGGAAAGATCTTTCCAGAGAATCCCACGCTCAATGACGACAGAAATCTGTTTCAGCGTAACGATTACATTCGGAAAGGAGCGCGCTGTCTGCGGCAGAATAGAAAGGATAGTCCATAGCAAGATAGCCGCAGCAAGCGATATAAGGATCCATAGCCGCCCCATCCATTTTCCACCATTTTTATTCAGAGACCTGATACCCAATCTGTAAGCCCCCTTATCTTTGTATGTTATAAGGTTAGCATCGATTTTTCTGATTGTTAGGCTTAAATTCCTTACGCCTTTGGAGATAAA
>CAZURL010000159.1:0-1799 GCA_964623005.1 uncultured Spirochaetaceae bacterium | reverse complement strand
CGAACGCAGACGTACAGAGATACTATGAGCAGAGTCTTGCAGAGTTCCTTACGGGAGCAAAGGCGCTTACACCAGAGAACTGGCAGGCATTCATCAATCAGTTTAATGCAATCGGCGGCACTGCTTGGAATGAGCAGGGACTGGCGAAGATGCAGGAAGATGGACTTATCCAGTACTGAGACTGAAAACAGAGCCGCTCTTCGGAGCGGCTTATTCCGAATGGGAGGAAAATGATGGAGACAAATCCGCTTTCGCTGCAAATGGCTAAGAGCGTGGAGAAAAGGTATAGGCCTGGGATGATGAAATGGCATTATGAACATGGCCTTGTATTGTATGCATCGCTCAAGGCAGCGGAACTCCATAACGATGAGACGATATATCCTTGGGTATATTCGATGTATGATCCGATGATCGGTGAAGACGGATCTATTGCTACGTACCGCAAAGGTGAGTACAACCTCGATCAGATCAATGCAGGACGCGCACTGTTCACCCTATATGATAGAAGCGGTGAGGATCGCTTCATGAAGGCTGCAAAGCGTTTGCGGGAGCAGCTTGAAACACATCCAAGGTGTAGAAACGGTGTTTACTGGCATAAGGAAATCTATCCTTGGCAGATCTGGCTCGATGGTCTTTATATGGAAGGGCCGTTCAATACGGAATACGCGCTCCGTAACAATGATGAAGCAGAGCTTGATGATGTCGTCATGCAGCTTGAAACAACATATAGCGTTATGAAAGATGCAGAGACTGGACTTCTTTATCATTGCTACGATGAGTCGCGCGGCATGAAGTGGTCGGATGATGTCACAGGGCTTTCTCCGCACTTCTGGTCGCGTTCGATTGGCTGGTATCTCATGGCTTCAATCGATGTTCTTGATTATCTTCCGGCAGACCATTCTGGCAGAGCGCGGATTATCAGCATAATACAAGCGCTCTCTAAAGCTACAGCAGCCTTCCAGGATGAAAGCGGTATGTGGTATCAGGTGACGGATGAAGGCGGAAGGGAAGGCAATTACCTTGAAACCTCCGGCTCTTCGATGTTTGCATACTCATACCTTAAAGGTGTTCGTCTTGGATATCTCGACGAGAGCTTCAAAGCGCTTGGAATGAAAGCAATTGATGGCATTAAAAACCGTGTTCTAACGAATGACAATGGGGAGCTTCATCTAGGTGGAATCTGTTCTGTTGCAGGGCTTGGCGGCAATCCTTACAGGGATGGCTCCTTCCGCTACTACATCAGTGAGAAAGTAGTACAGGACGATTTCAAGGGCGTTGGCCCATTTATCCTTGCCTGCACCGAGGCGGAACGTTAATCGTTTCGGCAGCTTTTATACCTCGATAGTCTATCTCGTGTCTTAGGACACAGCGGGCCTTTCTTGGCCCGCTCTGCTTTTTCTGTGGTAATCCATTTTGTAGGCTTGAATAAGATTTTGTGAAGCGCAATGGAATGCTTTTTCATTAAAGAAGTATTAAATGAAGAAAGATTTGTCTGTATTTCGTATAGGATGATGTCCTCGAATGGTTGGAAGAATGGATATCTGTAATAAAGATTTCAATGTCGATGAATACATTTGGTCAGCGATCCAGCAATATAAAGGAGCAGCAATTCAGATGATTCATGAAGATACTAATTGGGGAATAATAAGATGAAACTATGAATTAATTTTGAAATTAGATAAGGAAGAACGTGAAAATTCTCCTTGTCTTTTAATTTGGGTACTCCTTCAGTATTTCCCATTCGCCAGACCTGTTCTTGTCATTAGCCTGTATGTAGCCATTGTCTTTAAGTATTGAAA
>CAZURL010000158.1:0-1817 GCA_964623005.1 uncultured Spirochaetaceae bacterium | reverse complement strand
CTAAGCGATGATGGCTGGCTCAATACAGGCGATGTTGGTTATCAGGATGCAGATGGATATCTGTATCTTACAGGGCGTGCTAAGAATGTTATTGTCACTGACGGAGGAAAGAATGTCTTTCCTGAGGAAATAGAGGATCATTTCCAGCTCTATGATGATATCGAGCAAGTCTGCATCATTGGATATCTCTTGGATAAGAGTACGAAGAGCGAAGGAATACGGCTTATTGCATATCCGTCAGAGGCTCTGAGAAAGCAGGGGAACGCAACCGCGGAAAAACGTATCAATGAAATTGTCGATGAGGTTAACAAGGAGCTTCAATCATATAAGAAGATTACGATGGTCACGGTTTCCGATCATATGCTGCCGATGACAAGCACGAAAAAGGTCAAGCGCTTTGAGGTTAAAGCTGAATTCGACAGGGACTGAAAAACTCTGGAACGACTTTTTCTTTATTGGCAATTAATGATATTATCAGACATCCGTATGCCGCGGATGTCTTGGATTTGAAATATGAAGAATGTTGGATATCGTGATGCATGGTCGTTCCTCGACTATTACAGGGGAAAAGAGTTTTCTGGAAAGTGGCCCGGTATAACTGAGCTTTTTTATATAACTACACTCAGGTATCCTGAGAATCTATGCTTTCATTCATTTGAACCTGACAGAAAGCTTACATACAGGGATGCATGGAGGAAAATAGAAAGGATTGCCGGTTATCTTGAGCAGAGCGGTGTGAAAAAAGGCGATAAAATCGCAGTCATGGGCCACAATAGCACTGAGTGGGTCGTTGCATATTTTGCGATCATCCGCGCAGGCGGCGTAGTTGTTCCGCTTGATAATCTTCTCAAGGATAATGAAGCAAAGCATTTCATTGAATTTGGGAATGTGACGAGGATCTTCGCTGACTCCGAGCGGCTTGCCGGACTTCCTGATTCTCTTGTCAAATACTCTCTCGATAAAACAATCGGCCCGTACCCATTCATAATGGATCTTGATGGCGGCGTCCCAACAGCTAAGGCTCCATCGGGGGAGGATCTTGCAGCTATTCTTTTTACATCAGGAACGACAGGGACTCCTAAAGGCGTAATGCTTACGCACAACAATCTTGTCTCAGATTGTCTTCTGACACAGGCTAATATCGATATAAGAAGTACGGATGTAATCTATGCAATACTTCCGCTCCATCATTCATATACGATGCAGGCTGTTGTCTATATGGCTATCAGCACGGGCGGAGCTGTTGTCTTCGGAAAGAAGCTTGCAATGACTAGGATCCTTCTTGAAGTGAGAGAGGGCGGAGTTACGATGTTCATGGCTGTGCCGATGCTCTATAACAAGATGATCTCTGCCTTGATGGAGGGTGTGAGAAAGAAAGGCATTGTTGTCTATGGCATCATACGCGGTCTTATGATCCTCTCTGGATTCATCAAAAAGGCCACTGGAAAGAATATCGGAAAGAAGATATTCGGATTCTTGCTGAGAAAGCTTTCGATGGAGAATATACGTATCTGCATCTCCGGCGGTGGGCCTCTGCCATCATCAACGTTCAAGATGTTCAATGAACTTGGAGTGGATTTCGTGCAGGGCTATGGCCTTACGGAAGCAAGTCCTATTACGCATCTCAATCCTATTGAAGCATACCGCATAACCTCTGTTGGAAAGAAGTTCCCTGATGAAGAGGTTAAGATTATCGATCCTGATGAAAATGGCAATGGACTTATTTACATCAAGGGCCCAATGATCATGAAGGGGTATTACAACAATGAGGAAGCCACGAAGGAAGTCCTAAGCGATGATGGCTGGCTCAATACAGG
>CAZURL010000157.1:0-1817 GCA_964623005.1 uncultured Spirochaetaceae bacterium | reverse complement strand
CTTTGGAGAAGATCCGGAGGCGGTCTCTTACATTCATAAGCCCTATCGAATGATTCTTCATAAGCGCATCCTCTTCCAGAGAATTGAGGTGTTGAAGCTCTTCTTCCGAGAGCGCCCGTCCATCATCGAAGATATCGATAAGGAGAAAGCCATCCTCCTTTCTAACCGATAGCACAATAACAAGAGGGCGGCCTTCAACCATTCCATGGCTTATCGCATTCTCCAACAAAGGCTGTAGCATCATATTGGGAACCTTAGCGTTTATTCCCTCCTCGACTTGCTCTACATAGCTGAACTTATCGTGGAACCTATACTCCTGAAGCTTCATGTATGTGCGCGCGTGCTGTAGCTCCTCGTCAAAAGGAATGCCATCGGAATGGTCAACGGCAAGAGATGCTTTGAAAAGAGAAGAGAGCAGCGTCAGCATATGGCTTGCATCATTCTCTCCGCCAGAGAGTCTTATCGTCTTCCAATAAATATTATCAATCGTATTGAAGAGAAAATGCGGATTGATCTGCATCTGGAGCGCTCTGTAATCAGAGACCTCTTTCTGTAGTTTCAGATAGTCATTCTGCATAAAGTTATCAAGGACTGATACAGTGAGATTCCTATAGAAACTTCCCCCTCCATCTGCTGCATTCGACTCCTTGCCTTGAAGACCATCGACAAGTACATCAATAAACTCCCTTTCCTCCTTGTCCGTCCTATATGAGATAAAAAGCCCTATCAGGATAATGACAAAACTCAGCAGCACGATAAGAAGAATCATCAATCTCAAAAGCATATTGAGTTCGCTCTTATCGACATAAAGATTGTATATCAAATCATTGTTTGCACTTACATAAGAGAAGTGCTCAAGACTATCAAGGGAAATATCATCAAGCGTGGAAAAAAGCACATCGCCTTCAAGATTGCATACGCTGAGATACATCTTGCTATCTCTGAAATATTCGCTGAAACTCGCCCGCAGCATCGGCGAATCAAGATCTATTGCTATCACTCCTGCATATTGCCCCACCGTATTCATAATGGGCTGGCTTATCCTGACACGCTGTCCATCCCCGATAACGTCCGTGCGCGTCGCATTAGGAGAAGATGGGATATAGTTCTCAAACCAGCTTCGTTCAGGCGCAAACATCAACGGGATAAGACCTGCATCGCTTACAACAAACCCATCCTGCTCTGGGATGAATATATAGATTCCATTGATGTAACGCTGGGAGCTTACCATTGCAGTCAAAAATGAAGTTATAAGGCGTATTTCCTTATACGTATCATAATCCGCGCTCATACCATCGGAGACCATCCTCAGCGAGCGTATTGCATCATTATTCGTGCTGAATACAAGATTGAGTGCAGAGATCTCCCCGATAATCGAATCATAGTAGACGGAAGCTTGGTAAAGCGTCTGATTTGCCTGATTATATACCTCACCTGAGACAAAGGCATTCGTGATGGCAATCATGGCAACCGCAAAAATAAAGACAACGATAACTAATGGCAGACTGTGACGAAGGAAGATGCGAGCGAAATCTGAACGTTTACTGCGCATTCTCACCTCGTATATACTGTTTTCTATACTGCTGAGGCGACACCCCATAGAATTTCGTGAATACCCGGCAGAAATTCTGTACATCCGAATACCCTGTTGCCGTCGCGATATCACTATTTTTGTAGCTTACCTTACACTCAAGCATCTGGGCGGCTATCATCATCTTCTTCTTGATAAGATAGCTCTGGAAGTTCTCCCCTGTCTTATCCTTGAAGAGCCTTGAGAGATGGGAACTATTTACGCCAAGTTCATCCGAAACAGATGC
>CAZURL010000156.1:0-1840 GCA_964623005.1 uncultured Spirochaetaceae bacterium | reverse complement strand
GGCCGTCAGCATAGAAGGAATACCATTCCCTGTCACTTCGGATTTCAAATATGATGCGATCTCTTTCACAAAGAACTTCCTCAAAGACAATTGCCTCAAGATCGTGGATATGCCGCCTGAATGTAAGCTTTATGCCATTTGCACATCGCTCTGCATACAAGGCTGCATGGTAGTCGCTGTTATAGAATACTGTGACACCTGCTCTTCCTGTAAGGCTTTCATCGGTTTTGAGCGTTGCAGTGAATGAAGTCTCGAACGCTTCTTGTCTCAATAGAAGAAGCGAAGGCTCGCCAAGTGGTTCGGAAAGCTTACATCCGCCATGTATTTTCATTATATCTTCGCCCTCTTCATAGCACTCTTTATGCTCTGCTCTGACACGGAGGATTGGAGCGTTATCAAAACCATGACCGAATGCATAGTAGTATGGTTCAGGAATCTCTGTTTCTATCAGAGATTCTTCCTCAAGTTCTACGTTCCCGATAACAGGCCAGCCATCTTCCCAGCTTACCTCTTTCATGAAGCTTTCGCGTCCAAGATTATGGATATGCGCACGAGATGGCATACGGGTTGCAAGGAAGACGGCTATCCACCTGCCATCATCCAGCTCTAAGAGGTCGGCATGGCCTGTTGCCTGTATCTCATGGCCCTTGCGGTCGACATGGGAAAGGATGGGTTCTTCTCTTATCTCATATGGCCCGAATATATTCTTAGAGCGACCGACCATCTCATGATGTCCCATCTCCGTTCCGCCCTCGGCGAATATCAGATAAAACCATCCATCCTTTATGTAGATATGCGGTGCTTCTGTTGCATTGCCGGAGACGCCGGGAGAGATAAGCTTCAGTTCTGTCTCAAGCTTTCCTGTCTCTGGATCAATGAATGCTCCGAAAAGTCCGCCTTTGCCGTTTTGCGTATAGAAACAAGAGCCATCGGGAAGAAACAAAAGACTTGGATCGATACCTGTCTTATGGATGAACTTAGCTTCTCCCCAAGGATGAGAAAGGGAATCAGTGGAGGTTATCAGATTGCCAAAACCATTTTTGTTTGTCGTCACCATGTAGTAGCGACCGCCATAATATCGTATCGTAGGCGCATATATCCCACTGCTGTTTCTGACACCTGACAAGGAAAAGCCATTCTCACTTCTCAGTACCGATGAATGATAATCCCATCTTTTCAAGTCTTTCGATACATAGAGCGAGACGCCTGGATAGTACTCGAACGTAGATGTTGCGATGATATAGTTCTCTCCATCGAAAGTTATCGATGGATCGGGATTGAAGCCTCGGATAATAGGATTATAGATCATAGAGACAGTATAGCTCTATGACGATTCTTTGCATCCGTCATTGCGCAGTTTTTTCTATATTATTTCAAAACCAATTATCCTCTTATATGACCTAATTCCTTTTATTGTAAGTGGTTAGGCCGTTTTTTTTATACCGTTTCTGCACCAAAATGCGTGTATTCTAACCGGATGAAGCTACGGTATGAGGCAAAGCCGGTGGCAAGGGACTGTCAGCATTGGATGCATTGGCAAAGCTGATCGAGAAGCAAGATGACACATAGAAGCCGATGAGGAAATGAGGCATTGCAAACATCTATATCGCGCGGTATATTTTACATATGAAAAACTTTATCTTACCCCCCCCCTCCGGTAGGGAAAAAGCTATGGGGAACCGTGATCTACGCCATCGCGCTGATCTTCGTGCTTGCTGCATGCTCTGAAAGCTCGGCAGAGCCAACCTATGATGTGACATTCCATGCCAACGAAGGCTATTTCCTTGATGCCGATGGCAACAAGACGGACGGCATAACCGTATCGGTATCCAGCGGCTCT
>CAZURL010000155.1:0-1878 GCA_964623005.1 uncultured Spirochaetaceae bacterium | reverse complement strand
CCATCATCCAGCAATAGCGCCATCCGTGTTTTATCTATCTGCATTGCCCTGCCTTCCTTTGTAATGTAAACGCCTCCGTCCTTCTGTAAGTCAGAGACAAAGTATGTTGCTTTTATCGAAGGATGCGTCTCTATTATAGAGAAGAGCGTCGTGATTTTTCTGTCAAGGATTTCTTTTGCTTCTTCATCAAGGCTGATGCGCGCCTCGGTAAACCTTGCAGTCTCTTTTATAGCCTCATCATAGCCTATGAGAGCCGCAAACGGCGAGAACTGAGCAGCACGTTCTATCAAAGGCATCTGAGGATGCTTTTTCGAAACATGGTGAGGAAGATTTATTATGTCATCATAATCATGCATGGTGTCCTCCGATCTGCATATTCCTCTCCCTTCCAGTAGCACCATCCTCAAAGCTCGTACCTCTCAAGATAGCGTTCTTTCCATATTTCTTCTTTATTGAAAGCGAGATACGCTGAAGCTTCTCTTCTTTCTCAAGCGCTGTATCCTTCTCTTCTTTATCATCAAAAAGATCCCGAACCTGGTATCTTTCATTGGCGCTTCTTATGTTGCATGCAGTGATATAAAGCTTTCGGACAAGAAGCTTAGGATTCACGATGCGGCAGAATAGCGCATCTGCGGCTTTTGTAAGAAGCATCGAGGAGAATGTAGGCGATTGAAGATGAGTACTTCCTCTTGCACCTTTTGGCATAGATCTCCCATAACGGTCGATATGGATATCGCCATCATAGCCCTGATCGATATTTTCGATATCATAGTCGATGTGCATGACAATCTGTTCTGTTACAAGGTTTTTATCAACAAGATCGAGCGATAGTGAATCTACCATCTCACGCATAACGATGCGTGCTTTATCAAAGGTATAAGGTTGTTGCAGAACCTGTCCAGAACCAAGGCTGTTGTTATCTGGCTTATAGCGCTTTATATCGCTCATCGTGCAGGGTTCCCAGCCCCAAGCATGGTCTATCAAAAGCTCTGCATTGATGCCAAAGAGCTTATATAGAAGGTCTTCATTATAGTAATCGCTATCCTTTCCAATCGAGCATCTTGCGATATCGCCCATGGTATAGAGGCGATGCGCTTCCAGTTTTTTCGCATAGCCTCTGCCGACACGCCAGAAGTCCGTCAGAGGACGATGCGACCAGAGTTCACGGCGATAGCTCATCTCATCCAGAGTAGCAATCCTGACGCCATTTGGATCGGATTTTATCTTCTTTGCCATGATATCCATCGCAATTTTTGCAAGGTACAGATTCGTCCCGATTCCCGCAGTTGCTGTTATGCCGGTCTCTTTGAGAATAGTATGTATGAGCTTACAGGCAAATTCTCGGGCAGAGAGCGAGTACATCGAAAGATAATCTGTTGCATCGATAAAGACCTCGTCGATTGAATATACATGTATATCCTCCGGAGCGATATACCGCAGATAAATATCGTAAATCCTTGTACTGTACTCCATATAGAGCGCCATCCTAGGTTTTGCGATATGGAAATCGATTGCAAGCTGAGGATTGCTATCAAGTTCTGAACGTAATACAGAACTGCCATAAAATCTCTTGTTTCCGCTTTGCCTCCGCCGTGAGGCATTAGCATCCTTTATCTTCTCTCGAACCTCAAAGAGCCGTGTACGTCCGGGGATTCCAAGTTGCTTTAATGAAGGAGAGACAGCAAGGCAGATTGTCTTATCGGTGCGGCTCTCATCTGCAACAACAAGATTCGCATCAAGCGGATCCATACCAAGCTCAACACACTCGACAGAGGCATAGAATGATTTGAGATCTATGGCTATATACGTTCTTTCCTTCACAGGAAGACTATATCGCAAAATCTCATTAATTGACAATTAAGAACTTACTAATTCACT
>CAZURL010000154.1:0-1882 GCA_964623005.1 uncultured Spirochaetaceae bacterium | reverse complement strand
CCTTGACAAACTAAATCAATCAGAACGGACATTCGTCACTATAAAGGACAGATGCTGGGTGGTTGTACGAGATATCCTTAACGCCCAGATACGCGAAGACAGCATGAAGAGCTTTGCCGACATGACCAAAAGCAACTGCTCCATGATGCGGATAATGCTTTGAGATCAATACATGGCGATAGAATCTGCCCATATCATGGATAGCGAAGACGCCTATGCCACCAAACGATCTTGTTGCAACCGGAAGAACCTCTCCCTGTGCAATATATGCCTTAAGAGATGTATCTGCACTTCCCTGTAGTCGATAGAAAGTAATATCACCCGCTGCAATATCACCTTCCAGAGTTCCTCTTGTAAAGTCAGGCGTTCCGCCGCCTTCAAGCGTTCTGTTCTGTATCAGTTGATACTTTATGCCTCCGGAAGAGAGTCTGCATAGCGGTGTATTGCCGCAGTGGAAGCCCATGAATGTATCTTTGAGCATATAGTCATACTTGCCATTTATCTCACGCTCATACATGTCCTTCGGAACAGTGTTGTTTATATCAAGAAGTGTTACAGGCGCACCTGTGATACATGTCCCGATATACTCCGAGAGCGCTCCATATATATCTACCTCACATGCTACCGGCATACCCTTCGATGCAAGACGGCTATTTACATAACAAGGCTCAAATCCAAATTCCTTCGGGAATGCTGGCCAGCACTTGTTTGCAAATGCAACATACTTCCTTGCGCCCTTATGGCTCTCTGCCCAGTCAAGAAGCGTAAGCTCGAACTGTGCCATGCGAGGAAGAAGATCAGGATATGCATTTCCTATTCCAAGCTCAGCAGCCATATCCTTTACAACATCGTCAATTCTCTTATCACCAGCATGCTCTCTATATGAAATAAGCAGATCAAGTTCACTGTTTTCTTCAATCTCAATGCCAAGATCATAAAGTCCCTTTATAGGGGCATTACAGGCAAAGAAATCCTGTGGTCGAGGCCCGAATGTGATGATCTTAAGGTTCTTAACACCGATTATCGTTCTTGCAACAGGGATAAACTCCTGAATCATGGCAGCCACATCCCCTGCATCCCCTACAGGATACTCAGGAATATATGCCGCGATCTTACGAAGCCCTAGATTGTACGAGCAATTGAGCATTCCGCAATATGCATCGCCCCTGCCATTTATAAGGTTATCGCCAGTTTCCTCTGCGGCAGCAACGTACATGACAGGGCCGGGGAAATGCTGGGCAATTATAGTCTCAGGTGTTTCAGGGCCAAAGTTGCCTAAAAATACCACAAGCGCATTGCACCCTTCCTGTTTTATCTCAGCAACGGCTTTCAGGGCATCGTTTTCATTTTCAACGATTGTTCCTGCTAGCGTTACATCAAATCCAAGCCTCTTACATTCTTCTATTACATTCTTAACTCTTGCCTCTGAAACTGTCAGTGGAAAGCAGTCCCGGCTCACTGCGATTATCCCGAGTTTTACATCAGGTATATTATTGAACATCATCCCTCCTCTCACGTGCACGAGCACATAGCTACTGTTTTATGCTATATCACAGGAACCAAATGTCAAGGAAAAATTAGAGCGGCTATCCAGATCTACCAAAAGAAATCTACCCTTCTTGGTAGAAGAGAACGATGCCCATTCAATCTTAAATTAATAGTCCAAGCCCACACTTATGCTAATAAAGCCAACCTAAAATTGCTTGTTTTCATACGAGACAGATACATGATACTTCATCACTAAAAGCAAGCTGTCATCAAAGATCAGCATCGTTTTTTGACTTAATTATTTTCTGTACATATACAGACGATGTTATGCCTTTTCTCTATCCATGGCTCTTAGTTCAGGGAAGACCATATGCCGCATTGTAAGATACGCAGC
>CAZURL010000153.1:0-1907 GCA_964623005.1 uncultured Spirochaetaceae bacterium | reverse complement strand
TAGTCGTACCGCTGACAATCCTGCTTCCCTATATCTTCGGAATTGATGGAGTCCCTCTTGCAGAGCCTATAAGCAATGTAATCGGAGGCCTTGCCGCCTATCTTACAATGAGGCATATGGTCTTTCCCGAACTGAAGGCTATGGACAGGGAAAAAGTGGAGAAGTAAAGGGGCCTTACTTTGCCTTGAGAATAGTTTCGAGTTCCTTGAAAAACTCCTCGGTGGTTTCGTAGATCACCTTTCCCGTAAAGCCTCTGGGATTGAAGGGCTTGCTTCCGATGGTGTATTCGATTCTTGTCCCTGATATCACCACATAGACTCTGGAGCCCAGAGTCTTGCCTTTTTCGTTTTTCAGGTACTCTTTTCCTGCATCCTCGAGATCCTCAAAGGAAAAAAGCTCGATATCGTCTTTCATTGCAATGG
Source organism: uncultured Spirochaetaceae bacterium (assembly GCA_964623005.1). Taxonomy (GTDB): domain Bacteria; phylum Spirochaetota; class Spirochaetia; order Sphaerochaetales; family Sphaerochaetaceae; genus Ornithospirochaeta. Next base: position 1,485 of record CAZURL010000153.1, on the reverse strand, counting down.
CTGCTTTTCTGTTCTCAGGATCGGAGACGAAGATAATTCCAGCCCCCCTGTCGTTCATGAATCGCTTGACGATGGAAAAGTTTAGGCCTCTTTCTTTCATGAGCCTGAGAAGCTTTGACTCAATGGCATTCATCTCGAAATGATAGGAGCCTTTTGCAGTTGCCTTGCGCTTTCGGGCTGTTATCATTGCATAGAAATTGAACAATGTCAGTGCTATCAGGAGCAGTACTGCGATATATAAAACGAAACTTTTGAAACTCATATTAATTTGAAAATACCAGACAATTGCGATTGAGCAAAGAACAAATTATACTTTTGTTTCGATGATAAGAGTTTTGGTAATCATTCCGTATGAGGAGCTTGTTTCTGACTGCCGGAAGATGGTGGAAGAGCTGAGCTGCGATGAAGTAGAGTTCACTACAACCTGTGTGTATGGAACCAGTGTCGAGCTTCTGGGGCAGTTTCATTCCTACGACATCATCATCGCAAGAGGCATGACGTATTATGCGCTGTGCCGGATGTACCCCGATCTTCATCTCATAGAGATAATGATGAGCACCTCGGACGTGCTCGACTCCCTGTACGAAGCGCAAAGCCTTTACGGCAAAGAAGCGAAGATCGGCATTGTGCTTGCAAATGATTCCATGTGCTCGCTTTCATCAATAAAGGCGCTGACGGGGCTGGACATCCATCTTGAAGTGGCCCGCAACGAAAGGGAAATCAGAGAGGCCGTAAATTCACTGTGCGAAAAGGGAGTGAATGTCTTTATCGGCGGCATGACTCTGGATGCCTATCTGTCAGAGGAACACAAAAACATAAAGCATGTTCCGCTCCACTCAAGCCGCGATACGATGAAAAGGGCGATAGAGGATGCGGCCAATACCGCCAAATCCCTCTACAGAGAGAGAATGCGTTTAAGCCTTCTGGAGAAGGTTATAGACAGTCTGCCTTACTGCCTTTTCTGTGTCCGGCAGGATGGCACAATTTCCCTGGCCAACGGGCTTGCAGAAGAGTTTTTCTCCAGAGAAAGCCTTGTAGGGGTAAAGATAGACAGCATCTATCCTTCAGCTCTCCTTGATATGGTGGAAAGCGGATCGATGATGGAGATTGTGCAGAGTGTAAACAACCAGGAAATGTACATTCAGCAGCAGAAGCTCAGTGACAGCGAAGCCGTCATCATAACGATGCAGCGCGTCTCGAGTTTCTATGATGCCGGCAAGCTGATCAAGTCGTCCCTCAGGGCAGGGGGGCTCAATGCGCGCTATCATTTTTCGGACATAATAGCCGAGTCCATTGTGATGAAACAGCTTATAGCAAAGGCAGTACGCTATGCACAGTCCGAAAGCAATGTTCTTGTTACAGGAGAAACCGGAACGGGAAAGGAACTGTTTGTACAGTCAATGCACAATGCGAGCAAAAGGGCGGACGGGCCCTTTGTTGCCGTGAACTGCTCGGCGATCTCGGAAGACCTTCTGGAGTCGGAGC
>CAZURL010000152.1:0-1929 GCA_964623005.1 uncultured Spirochaetaceae bacterium | reverse complement strand
ATGCTACCAAATATGCTACCCGAGGTATTTCAGGCCTCTTAAACATAAAAGAAAAAGGCATCTAATTACTTATATCGTAAGAAGATGCCTTAGTGGGCGATGGCAGGATTGAACTGCCGACTTCCACGATGTCAACGTGGCACTCTCCCGCTGAGTTAACCGCCCGAATGCTTTGCTATGCTACCAGAAAACGATTGGACATGTAAAGTCCTGCGTAAAGAAAATTCACTTTTATCGCTCATCTTCTGACGTTTACTCGGTTTTTCATGTAAAATAAGAAAAGGAGCTAATGTGAAGGGACTTTGTGTATACATCATGGCTGGAAAAGGCCACTACGTTCCTGCAAAAGCTGTGAGTGAGCATTTTGCGAAGATTGATGTGGAATCATCACTCGTTGACTTCTTTGATTTTCTTGGCATCCATTGGATGGAGAAAATCAACCAAGGGGTATGGCGATTGATGCTACGTTTTCCATTCATCGAGAAACATCTCTTCGGTTCCCTTGATAAATCTGGATGGGCAATAAAGTTTATCACAAACCTAATAAGCTTTCTGAGAAAGAAAAAACTAAGGAAAATAATAGATCAGATGCAACCTGATTTCATTTTTGCAACCCATCCTTATCCTGGGACTATACTTTCAACGATGCTCCATAACATAGGAAAGGATATTCCTGTTTACTTCTACTCAACGGACGTCTTCTCTGCGCCATATGTCTCAATCTGTCCGTATCTTAGAAAATTCTTGATTCCAACAGAAGAAGGAGCAAAGAGAGTTATTGAAATGGGACAGAATCCCGACTCTGTTGTAATCTGCCCCTTCCCTCTTCAAAGTTCTGTTGCAGCTCAACCCAGACTTGGAAAGGCAGAAGCAAGAGAAAAATTATCATTGAAGAATAAGTTTACGATCCAGCTTAATCTTGGTGGAGAGGGTCTTGGTTCGTTGACACTCCTTTCAGACATTCTCAAAGAGGATCTTCCCGTTCAGATTGTTATAATAGGAGGCATAAAAAAGGAGATGAAACTCCGACTCAAGACAATAACCTCTTTATATACAGGGAAGAATGCCAATGTCGAAATAAGAGGCTTCATTGATAATGTAAGCGAATATCTTGCAGCATCTGATATCATAGTTGGTCGAGCCGGCATTAATACGATTGTAGAGGCTATGTATGCACATAGACCATTCCTTATAACGGAACTCGTTTATATTGTTAAAAACTCTGCTGAATATGTCGAGGGACATAAGGTTGGATGGAACGCAACAGGGGATAGGGTTAAACAGCTAGCAATTGTAAAGGATATGCTTAATCATCCTGAAAAGCTCAAAGAAATGGAGACAGACTTCGAGTCCATCCCCATTGAATACAGCGCTCTGAATCTCTGTCAGATGATAAAAGATGATGTCAACCAGCTCTCCTCTTTGTCTTAAGCTCATTGGAGAACATATTAAGCTGTGAAGCGGTGAGTACGTCTATATCCTCGATTCGGTCACCAACACGGAACCATTGAAGCTCGGAATAGCTCTTACTGCTCTTCGGAGGCACTTTCGAAGAAAGCCTAAGAGAGTAGAGAGACATCTCTATACCACACTCATTTATCTCCCAGAACAACTCCGCTTTGTTTTTATCATCAAGAATCCCTGTCTCATCATATCCGATACGCATTGCTGCATCGAGCATTGATGCATCTTCTGTAACTATCGGGCCTTCAGGAATCGACCAATGGAAAGGAGATGTAAAGAGATGGCCACGGCATCTTTTTCCAAGAAGCACCCAGACATCGCCTTTCTTATCGACGTTATAGAATAGGCATCCAGCCCCACTGTATACAAATGTTCCTAGAATATCTTTCAGTTCCATTCTTCAACTCCTTCACTTAATAAGATAAGAAATCATAGAAGAAGTTGGCTGTAGTTATTGTGGACTTG
>CAZURL010000151.1:0-1956 GCA_964623005.1 uncultured Spirochaetaceae bacterium | reverse complement strand
TGATCTAATTTACTCATTATAATGAGTATTTTTACTCAGTATAGTGAGTATTTTTGAGCTTGAAAAGGTGCATGCTCTGCGCATGGCCACACAATTTGCACCAAGAGAGCGAAGCGTTCATTTGATACCATGGACAGACATGAAGGAATATGCGAAAAAACATGCTGCAATTACGATCCTATCTATTGTCGTATTGGTCGTCGGCATAGGTCTCGGCTGGATATTGTTATCCCCCGATGCATCTTCTCCTGACAAAGAATCATCTCTGTCCTTGCCAACTACTGCGGAAGTATCAGAAGAAACACCGGTGTTGTACGACTTTGTGCATTCGGCAATAAGCTACAAGATAGATGTAGACGAAGAAACCCTTGGCAACTGGGGTTATTTCTATGCCGTGATGATCAACAATAATGAAGTGGGTACATTCTGGGTTGAATACTATGTGTATGCAGAGCAGTTAACCTTCCCGACCTTGGGCACTGAACCTGTCAAAATCGAAGTCACAGATGAGACGTGGCAGGTTATACAAAATCAGATAAGCCAATTGCCCGAAAGTAGGGTCTTTCGAGAAGGCGATTGGACGATGTACATCATTACGAATGGTCCTAATCTCTCAAATGAACCCGACGCTGCGTTCTGCGAATCTTGGGCAACCTGGTCTGGCATAGACTTCACGCAGTATGTAGACAGCGAAGCCTATGGTGCTATGTACTACGTGATATACGGCAATGAAGAAACGGGGCAGATCGGCACAGGATATCCCGTTGAATGGCTGAGAAAAGAACCTTACACCACCCTTTTATTGAGCGCTGGATATGACATAACTGATACCTTCTGGGATCGCTATAACCCCATGCAAACATTGATTTTCTATAGCGCTACCGATAGCGAAGATTACGTTACTGTAACTGTGGTAGACCTTGATTATTTTGCGATACCAGCAGATGGAAGTACGGTAAACGTACATGAAGAAGAAATGATATCGTGGTTAGAGTACAAAGGGTATGTGTATGAAGTTGCGGAGTAGTGCCCTTCTGGCATTAACTGATACTGAAGCTTAGTGTCACGACAAGAAAGGTTGTCATTATGTCAGATAAACCCATATCGTCCATTCGTTTGGTTGCATGGAAAATCGCGGAAGAATTCAAAACATTGCCCAGGAGAGTGTTTAAGCGCGCGATAAAGCTTGATAAGAAGGAGAATGGAGGTCAAAAGGACAACCGATGGTGGGATAAGCAGACAACATATGATGTTAATGTAGCAGCACATGTAGCCGAGTGTCTGAAATGGTGGAGCCTCTCACCAGATGAGAAAGATCGAGCACGCGAGCTTGAAAAAAACAGGAAGAAAAGTGAGACAGCACAAAAGGAATTCCAGAATGAGTTTCCTTTTGATAAGGCTTTTTTAGAAGATGCGCCCCCGAGGGGTTTCCCGACAAGCTACGGACAGATCACAGAGTTGAGCGATGTGATTGCTGGTGTCACCACTAGCAAGAATGGTAGAAAGATATCTAACATCAAGAACGAAGCACTTGTAGTGGCATATCTTGAAGGACTTGCTGAGATTTATAAAGATAGACCCTATGGGCCCAGATTGCGTAAGCTTGCCAAGAAAGCTGCAAATAAGGCCGCACCGTACTGCAAGGCCAAAATGAAATGGAGCGCTTTCAGAAAAGAAGCTGCCGAAGAAATCAGGCGTCTATTGCCTCTTGATTAGGTGCCCTATTCATCAACAAAGGCGAAATACATGCCGTCAGTAAGGCTCTCGCTTTGGAGCTTTCTTAGCAATTTGTTCTACATCATACTCTTCACAATCAAGTTTCTTTGAACAAGCTGCGACGGGAAAAGCTGAAAGACTTTTTCAATCGCGACTTTCCCCGATGCAGCGCTATGCCAGCTCCACCTTTACTACATCGGCAATCGTTTGCGCATGGGCATCGGCGGCTTCCTGGGTTTT
>CAZURL010000150.1:0-1988 GCA_964623005.1 uncultured Spirochaetaceae bacterium | reverse complement strand
AAGAATCGGCTCGATCACCGCTCTGAAATATTCGTCTAGCTTCTCCGGTTTTTCCCTCATTCCTCCTTTAATCCACCAGAGAACCATTTCCACAAAGCTTGATGATATGTGATTCACAAGGAAATCCTCTGGCAGCTCATTGCATATGTGTCCTGTTAGCGCAAACTGGGATTTGATTAGTTCTTTCAGACTATCTTTGAAATACCTGAGGAAAATCTCGCTGCTCTCTCCTGAAAGCAATCCGAGTACGTTGCTATCGTTTTCTTCAAGATGGTGAAGCAGATGGCAGAATATCGATTCAGGAGCGCTCTTGTCAGAGTAAAGTCCATGTGTATGGCTGCAATCCTTTGCTGTGGAGATGATATGGCCGAAGAGATTTTCGCATAGCGCTTTCAATAATCCGTCTTTCGTTTCGAAGTGGGCATAGAATGTCGTGCGACCAACATCAGCCCTATCTATGATTTCCTGCACCGTTATATGGCTATAGCTTTTTTCTGTCAAAAGCGAGCTGAATGACTGGAAAATCGCAGTTCTTGATTTTTTCTGACGTCTGTCCATGCTTCCTCCAATCAGTACAATTGCTTCCGAATGTTTTTTATCAAATACATCAGAATCATTGTCCATTGATATCATAGGTGGTATTTCCGATACTACTAAAGAACATATTGTTTGCTAACATATTTATTGTACTGTAGAGGGCCGTATTTTGAGGAGTGTATATGGCAGATATGATAAAAAGAATCAATGATTTTCTTGCAGGATTTTGGATGACGATCGTATCAGGAGTGTTTCTTGCTCTTGCCCTTATAAGGGAATTGGGCATAGGTGGAGATTTCCTGGACTTTCTTCCCTTTGATCCCGCGTGGATCTCTGTCGTCATAAGCGGTATTCCTCTTCTTTATCTGGCAATCTGGAGAATTATACATAACAAAGGAATCAGTAAGATATCATCAGCCCTTCTGATATGTATTGCTATGTTGGCAGCGCTCTCTATAGGAGAAATCTTTGCTTCCGGTGAGGTTGCCTTCATAATGGCCATCGGAGCGCTTTTGGAGGATGCAACTACAAATAGGGCAAAGAAAGGCATAAAGAACCTGCTCAATCTCTCTCCAAGTGAGGCACGGAGAATAAATGATGGAAAGGAAGAGATGATTTCTGCTGAAGAGATTCGGGTAGGGGATATTATCCGGATTCTTCCTGGGGAAACAATACCTGCTGATGGAAAGATAATTTCGGGTGAGACATCTGTAGATCAGGCAATAATGACAGGAGAATCCTTGCCTGTCGACAAGAGTTCTGGCGATGAGGTTTTCTGTGGCACAATAAATCGTTTTGGTTCGATCGATATTCTAGCAACTGGTGTCGGTGAAGACAGTTCGTTGAAAAAACTTATACGCATGGTTGAGGAAGCTGAGGAAAAACAGGCTCCGATGCAACGTATTGCAGACAAGGTTGCAAGCTATCTTGTTCCAATTGCTTTGTTGATTGCAATCATGGCCTATGTGTTTACAGGAAACATTGTAACGGGGGTAACTATATTGGTAGTTTTCTGCCCATGCGCTCTTGTTCTTGCAACGCCTACAGCAATAGTTGCTGCCATTGCTCAGGCTACGAAACATGGCGTCATCATAAAGTCAGGGGATGCGTTGGAAAGGATGGGGCGGACAGATACTATCGCCTTTGATAAAACAGGAACACTTACATATGGAAAAATGGAAGTCAGCGATGTTATTTCGTTGGATTCTAACATCAGTGAACGTGACTTGCTTTCTCTTTCTGCATCTGCTGAAACAAGGAGCGAACATCCATTAGGAAAAGCAATCGTTGCAAATGCAAGGGCAAAGGGATTTAGTCTTTCTGAATGTGAAGATTTCAGTATGTCATCGGGTAAGGGCATTTCCGCAAAAGTGGATGGCTGTGAACTCCTTTGCGGAAATAAAAGATATCTGTCTGAACATGGAGTGGAAACAAAGAATGCCGATGAGGTT
>CAZURL010000149.1:0-1999 GCA_964623005.1 uncultured Spirochaetaceae bacterium | reverse complement strand
CATTACCTTGCCTATAGAAACATAGGCGATTACGATAATCACATGGCAAAAGCGGAAGTCACGAAAAGATCCCTTGCAGATGCTATGAAACGGCTACTGCACAAAATGCCGTACGAGAAAGTTTCTGTCTCAACGATTGCTGAAGAAGCGAAGATGAACAGAAAAAGCTTTTACTATCATTTCAACAGCAAATCAGAGCTTGTAAACTGGATTCTTGATTCAGAGTTCAAGGCGTATCTTGAAACGACGCCAGAAGAGGAAAAGGGCTGGGAAGTGATTGAGATGCTTGGCTCTTATCTATATAAAGAGAGGCTTTTCTACTGCTCTGTGCTAAACTCGACAGGATATAGCTCGCTTACAGGCATAATGTTCCCTGTAATTTGTAGCTATATGCGCGATATCTTCGAAATGCCAGAAGGCAATGATGGCCTGATAATCCTCGCAGCAGACTGCTTTCTTGCCGCAATCTTCCGCTGGCTTCAATCTGATGAGAATATGGAACCTGAAATATTCGTAGAAAATCTGCGACTGCGTTTTTTGCGGCTTTCCGAAGAATTCTCTAAACGACTCTGCTAATCGTTGATAAACTTAGAAAGAGCTGTGTCAAAGAACGTTTTTTTCTGATATTTTACACTCATTAAGGAGATTTCTTATGAAAAGGCTATTTACATCTGAATCGGTTACAAAAGGCCATCCAGATAAAGTCTGCGACCAGATTGCTGATGCAATACTTGATGAACTGCTGAAACAGGATCCGTATTCAAGATCAGCATGTGAAGTAACCGCAGAGCCTGGATCTGTACATATAATGGGAGAGATCACAACAAAGGCCAATGTTGATTATAAAGAAATAGCAAGAAAGACAATACGTGAGATAGGATACACAAAGAAAGAGTATGGCTTTGACGACTCTGCTGATATAACCGTATCTTTGCACGAACAGTCCCCTGATATAGCGCAGGGCGTCGACAACTCCTATTCAGATAGTTCAACGCTCGGTGCAGGAGATCAGGGCATGATGTTCGGCTACGCCTCAAATGAAGGCGAAGAGTATATGCCGCTCGCGCTTGTTCTCTCACGTAAGCTAACCATCGCACTCACAGAAGCAAGGGAGAAAGGCATAATCCCATATCTCAGGCCGGATGGGAAGAGCCAGATAACGATAGAGTACGATGGACGAAAGGCAAAGCGCATCGAGGCTGTAGTGCTCTCGGCTCAGCACGATGCGGATGTAGAGCTTGAAACGTTGAGAAAGGATCTTTACGAAAAAGTAATACTTCCGTCCCTCCCTTCTTCACTCATTGATTCAGACACAAAGTTTTTCATTAATCCAACAGGACGCTTTGTCCTTGGAGGGCCGGCTGCGGATACCGGACTGACAGGACGAAAGATCATTGTCGATACATACGGCGGCTATGCCCATCATGGCGGCGGCGCTCTTTCAGGAAAGGATGCAACCAAAGTCGACAGGACTGCCGCAATAGTCCTACGCAACATTGCTAAGACCATCGTTGCCTCAGGTGCTGCGGAGGAGTGTGAGATTCAAGCCGCATATGCTATCGGAGTGGCAGAGCCTGTATCGCTTGCAGTAAACACCTTCTCAACAGGGAAACTCTGCGATGAGAAAATCATAGAATGGGTAAATAAGCACTATGATCTACGCCCCGCTGCCATGATCGAACGCTTTGAACTCAGAAAACCGATTTACCTCAAGACAGCAGGACAAGGCTCATTCGGACGCACTGACGTACGCTTTTCGTGGGAAGTTATCGATGAGGGTGCATTAGAGGATCTTAAATCACTTCTCTGATTCTGATTTTGTTTCTGCTTCTGTTTTCTTCTGTCTGGTAGGGATGAACCTTTCGAGGAATCGTCCCTTCCGGTTTTTAAGATAGAAGAAACCAAGAATTGAAAAAACCGATGCTCCGATGAAGTTAACAAGCAGATCTTCCATCGTATCGATCAGGCCTATATCAAGATAGCCATTTATACCGAGAGA
>CAZURL010000148.1:0-2006 GCA_964623005.1 uncultured Spirochaetaceae bacterium | reverse complement strand
CTGCAAAATAGAAATGAATGAAAATGATAAATTCATCGCTCGCAAATACGAGCAAGGCCCCCCATCGATGTTTCTCTGTAAAGAGAAGGAAGCGCGTGGCCTGTTTCCATCATTACTTCAACGACATCATCAAATGAGATTTTATGGTGGCCATCGCCTAAAAGCGCATATGTCGCATGATCTATTGCTCTCATCGTGGCCATTGCGTTTCGCTCTATGCAGGGAATCTGAACAAGACCCATCAGCGGATCGCAGGTAAGCCCCAGATGGTGTTCAAGCCCCATCTCTGCGGCATATTCAACCTGATGGATAGTTCCTCCGAAAAGCTGCGCAGCCGCAGCTCCGGCCATTGCACAGGCAACGCCGACCTCGCCTTGACAACCTACCTCCGCGCCAGATATCGAGCCATTGCTCTTCACGATATTCCCCACCAAGCCCGCTGTCAGAAGCGCTCTGTGTATTCTTGAATCTGAAAGATCGTATTCTGTTGCAATATAGTAGAGAACACCGGGAAGCACTCCACAGCTACCGCAAGTCGGAGCTGTCACGATCTGACCGCCTCCTGCATTCTCTTCCGAGACAGCAAGTGCATAGGCAAAAGCATGTGCAGTTCCTCCCATAAGACCTGCAAGATCACGCGCTTTTGCATAAGCCTGACAAGCTTTTCGCTGCAACCTTAATCCACCGGGAAGAACGCCCTCTGCATCAAGGCCTCTTTTGATAGCCTCTTTCATTACAGCCCAGACCCTTTCGATATACTCAAGGATTTCTTTTCCCTCTGCTTCTATCGCAACCTCCCATATCTGATACCCATTGCTCTCACAGTAAGAAAGAAGACGCTCCATCGTACCGACAGTCTTATTGTCATAAATAGATCTCTTTTCGCTCTCCGCCTCTCCTTCTTTGATAATCTTACCCCCACCGACTGAGTAATACGTCACACCCTCTTCTTCGGGATCTGTAGAGATAAAGGTCACAGCATTGGGATGAAAAGGCTTCACTATATCGGGAAACCAGAAGATATCAACAGGAATCGAATGGGAATTGAAGACTTCCCTTATTGTTTTATCGGTAAGATGCCCCTTGCCTGTTGCCGCAAGAGATCCATATAGCTCCGCTCTCGCACTTTTGATCTCTGGATGAGATTCAATGAATACTTCCGCAGCCGCTCTTGGCCCCATCGTATGGGATGATGATGGCCCATATCCTATCCTATACAGCTCCCTTAGCGATTCCATATGCAGAGCATAACATCAGCGAAAAGAAACTGCTAGTAAGGTGAATATTAACCTTGTGATTGAAAGCCACTTATGGGCAAGCGGACAGAATAGCAATCTGCCGCATGCCTTAAAACCCATTTTATCTTTCCCTTATTTTGCCGTGCGAATCTGAGAATAGCCGTTCCATGCAAAGAGGGCTTCTTCGCTCTCATTTCCGTACACCGCTTCCACGTCACAGATATATAGGTAATGATCGCCCACCTCATGGTATTCTTTCAGATTGCAGACAATGGCAACACGGCTATGGACAGGGATTTCAATAGAACATCCGTCTACCTTGGTAAGCTCGATGCCGAATTTGGAAGTCTTATCCGTATTTCGTCCAGTGGTACTGCCGCAGCCAAGAACAGCATCCGCAATCTCAGCGCCAGGAACGGTCAGAATAACCTTCTTATTATTCCTCACCATTTCGCCACTGTAAGAAGTCTTTGCCATAGCATAGGCAATCATACTCGGATTGTATGAAAGATAAGTCCACCAAGAGACTGTAGCAAGATTGGTAGAGCCATCCGGCTTTTGTGTACATACCAAAGTTACTGGATTCGGAGATGTCAGCTGTGAAGCTTTAGGCAGTGTGATTTTTTCCATTCTGATTAATTCCTTCCTTTATTAAGCACGTTTTTTGACGTTGACAACTATAGCAGGAATGGAACGCAAAACAAGTACGCACATCAAAGTGCGATACTAACATCGAAATCATATACTTACAAAAAGGAGAGCGTAAAA
>CAZURL010000147.1:0-2007 GCA_964623005.1 uncultured Spirochaetaceae bacterium | reverse complement strand
GGAGGATTTAAATGACTAAGGAAAGGGCGAATGTAATCAATCCGCCTTATATAAACAGGGAATATTCATGGCTCCAGTTCGATGAAAGAGTATTGGATCAGGCGCAGGATGTATCGAATCCACTTTTAGAACGCTGTCGCTTTCTCTCGATATTCATCTCGAATCTCGATGAATTTACGAGAGTCCGTCTTGGCTCTCTGATAAACCTCAGTCTCCATAGTCCGGAATACATTGATAACAAGACAGGAATGAATGCGCTCGAGCAGATAGATGCGATGCTCTCGCTCTATCCAACGCTATATAGAAAAGCCGATGAAACCTACTCCAAGCTCAAGAAAGAGCTTAGGAAGGCAGGTTTGGATATACTCTCAGCCCATACGCTCACCGATGTACAGAGAGCCAAAGCAGAGCAATACTTTCAGGAGAACATGGTTCCTTTCCTATCACCGCTTGTCCTTGATGCAAAGCATCCGATGATACGTTTTGAGAATCAGCGCCTGTATCTTGTTCTCCGCCTTGAGAGAAACGGACGCAGCATGTTCGGCGTTGTCTCTATGGGAAAGCGAATCGATAGCCTTATCCAGATAAACGGCGGACGAAAAATACATTTAATTCCTTCCGAAGAGCTTCTCTATCTCTTTGGCGATTACCTTTTCCCATCCTTCCGTATCCGCGATAAAGCCCTTGTGAGAATTACGAGAAACGCAGATTTCGAGGCTTCTGTGGAGGATGCGGATATCGAATACGATTTCGACTTCTCTAAACTGATTAGAAATCGCGTAGAGGGACGTGGATCGCTTGCAGCAGTCCGTCTTGAGATGAACACCGTGTCAGAAGAACTCCGGCAGTTCCTCCAACGGCATCTTGGGATAAAGAAGAATCAGTGCTTTATCGTAAATGGCTGCTTCTCCTATAAGTTCATGTATTCTCTTGATACGTATTTTCCGCATGAGTCTTCCTCCCATCTAAGATACCCAGCGCTACGGCCAAGCATTCCTGCGCACCTTCATAGAGGCGCAATGATCGATGCGGTTCTCAGAAAGGATATCTTCCTGTCCTATCCATTCCAGTCGATGGATCCGCTTCTCTGGCTTCTAGAAGAGTGTGCAGACGATCCTCGGGTCACGAACATAAAGATAACAATCTACAGGCTTGCAAAGCACTCCCGTGTCGTTGCAGCGCTCTTAAGGGCAGCAGAACATGGAAAGGACGTCTCTGTCGTTATGGAACTCTGTGCCCGTTTTGATGAGGAGTCAAACCTTAGCTACGCAGAACAGCTACAGGAAGCTGGCTGCACAGTTTTCTACGGTATTGAGAACTACAAGGTTCATTCGAAGATTATCTCAATAGTCCTCAAAGACAAGGGAAAGGTTCGGTACATAACCCATCTTGGAACAGGCAACTATAATGAGAGCACGGCAAAGCAGTATACGGATCTGAATATCATAACATCCGATAAGGATATAGGGATGGATGGCGTTGCTTTCTTCCGCAACCTTGCAACCCTTACGGTAGATGCGCCTTATCGTAAGCTCCTTGTCGCTCCATACTCATTAAAAAGCGGTATTATCGCGGCAATTGATAGGGAAATGGAGAAAGGCGCGGAGGGTAAGATAACATTCAAGATGAATAGCCTTTCTGATAAGCTCATGATCGATAAGCTTGTAGAGGCGTCCAAGAAAGGCGTCCGTGTCCGTTTGATAGTCCGCGGTATCTGCTGCCTCCTGCCAGGTGTTCCTGGCGAGACGGAGAATATTACGGTAAAGAGCATCGTAGGACGCTTTTTGGAGCATTCGAGAATCTACTCATTCGGACAGGGAGAGATGTATATCTCCTCGGCAGATCTGATGACAAGGAATATCGATAGGCGTGTTGAGATTGCAACCCCAGTGCTTGATAAGGAAATACGGGAGACGATACATCGAATGCTTGAGCTTATGCTTCGCGACAATGTAAAGGGAAGGGTGCTCGAAAGCGATGGACAGTACCATATGGATGTATCGGAAC
>CAZURL010000146.1:0-2008 GCA_964623005.1 uncultured Spirochaetaceae bacterium | reverse complement strand
TTGTAGATTTTGATGGAATAGCTGGCAGTGCAACATACAATGGAAATGAAGTATCTTTTGAAGATGTTTACACTTATGTTGAGTGATCTTTGAATAAAATGTCTGCTGGAAAAACTCAAGGACGGTATAATCGCCGTCCTTTTTGTTTCTCACTGTTTTAACCGACGTAATTATTGAGTTTATGAAGTTGTCTCATATCGAACTCACGAAGCTGATTGATATAAGGTTTTCCTCTTCCGACATAACAGGAATCGTGCTTTCGGAGAACTTGAAAGAACTTAGAGGTGCGTCGCTTGATACGGCAAATGCCCTTGATATCATAAAAACGCTTGGTGTGAAGGTCGTCAGTTGATCTGGAATGCCCCCTCCATAAGCGGTATCTCATCAGCTAGATCAAGATTTTTCGCTTCTTCTTTCCAATGAGAAACGGCTTCCATTGTCTCATCGATTATTGCATCGGCTTCTCTCTCTTCTAAGTCGTAATATGGATAAGTCTCCTTGATTACAGAAAGCGATAGCTCCCTGATACCCTCGTCGACCATCAAAGCAGATTCCCGTCCATGGATTGAGGGGTTCATATCATATGCAGGGGAAAGTCTCCAGCCATTTTCTGTGAGGATGAATGAATGGTTATGCAGGTGATTATCTGTATTGTTGATCAGGGCAGAGAACACAAGTCTGCGGTATAGCTCTTTTATGTCAGCCTTTGGATCTGATGAATACTGGGAGATAACTGATGCAACGTCGATAAATGAGGAATCATTGCTTGCTTTCCCTATGAAAAGAGCTGACGAGACCATGTGTATTCGTTTTTCTTTCATTCTGTCAAAACGTTTGGAAAGGAACGTATGGAAACCATTTCTGCTTTTGATGGCCATTGTCTCTGGATATATGATACCGGCTTTTCTTGCAAGGCGTACTGCTACTTCTTCCCATCCCCCCACATCTACTTCATCTTGCTTTGAAGGGACTTTTGCAATCCAGAGATTATCTTCTTCATCGATAACATTGATCTTGGGCCTTGCGCCTCCGAGCGATGAGGATGATGAGAAAAATGCATCAAGGAGCATACTCTTCACGCCATTTTCCTCATAATCGGAGAGCATTTCTTCATAATCTCCAAGTCGGGCAAGCGGTGGAATCTGCAAGTTGTCTGCTGATACAAAAATTCCATCGACTGAAAATCTGAGCGCGCCCTTTCTCGTTCTATCATCGATTCCTGTTAGATAATCGACTTCTGTGCAAGGAGAAGCTATCTTTCCATTTTTTCTGTTATCCCTGTTTTTCTTCCGTTCTATGAGCGTGCGTCCCCATCTGTCTGGAAGCACATCCTCAATAAATGGAATGGATAGCGAGGAGAAATATGTTTCTCTCTCTGTAATTGTTGGAAAGAGCGTAACTTTGTAATTAGAGGTAATCCAATTGTTATCTAGGATGAATCTGTATCTAAAACCACGTTTTGGAAGGTTATCTACAATGAGCGTTCCTGTATATGTAGGAAATGTAGAGATGATTGGGGTGTCAATATAAATTCCTATTTCCATCATTTCCCTCTATAAAGGACATCTTTGTCCTGAATCATCCTGCCATATTCATCATCACGAGCGAGCAGAAGTATGTCATTTTCAAGACGGAGTGCAAAAAGTACAGATAAATACGCTCCCATAGATACTGATGGATCGCCATTCTCTATTTTCCAAAGTGTCTGCCTCGATATCTTCGCTCTCTGAGCAACAAGTTCAGAGGAAAGCTTTCTTCGCTTTCTAGCAAGCTTTATCTGAGTTCCAACCTCGACAAGCATCCTTCTTTCTTTAGGATAGAGTATGACATTCTTCTTCATGTTTCTTAAAATAAACAATAAAGCTTATTTTGTAAACTTTAATAAACATAAATAGCAATATGCCATAAGCCATAAGAAAGCTGTGGCATGGAATAAGGCTGTTGCCTTTCCCGAATCATCAGGCAACAAGCCCCCTGTTATTAACCGACGTAATTATCGAGCTTATGA
>CAZURL010000145.1:0-2133 GCA_964623005.1 uncultured Spirochaetaceae bacterium | reverse complement strand
GAGTCTCTTAGATAGGAAGCAGTTTCCGCAATCCTTTTCAGAGAGTAAGCCAATAAATTCGCTACTATAATCAGTTCATCGAGGCACCACCATCGATATTGATGGCCTGCCCTGTAATATGATCTGCATATTCAGAGCACAAAAATGTTACCATGATTACTATTATTCTGTGATACCTGCGTTTTAAAGTTTCCAAGCGAATCTAGTGCCATAAATACAAGAACACCTTTACTTGACAAGCATATCATTATATGAAATGGTTAGCGTATGCTAACTAAATAAGACTGTTTCAGCATCAGTATAAATTGGTATATTTGCCATTCCGATGCCAACACTATCTGTAAGGAGGAAGCCATGAAAACGCTCCAGAAAATATTAGTTGTTTTTCTATTTCTGATGATACTTACATCTCAGATTTTCGCAACGAGAACGGTCATAGACCATGCAGGAAATGAGGTTGAGATTCCTAATAAGATTGAAAGAATTGTAATCTCAGCAGTCCGCCCTCTTCCTTCTGTATACTGCCTCTTTGAAGGAGATGCATCAAAGCTTGTCGGAATCCATCCATCCTCAATGGCAGCAGCACAGAACTCTATTCTTCCAGATATCATGCCAGATATTCTTAACGTTTCTACGGATTTTGCACAGGGTGGAACGGTAAACATTGAGGAAGTGCTCGCGCTTGATCCAGATATCGTGTTCTATAACTCTGCAGATATCGCGGAAGGCGAAATGTATCGCTTGGTAGGCATCCCTGCAGTAGCATTCAGTACTGCCAACTGGGGGTCTGATGTCCTCGATACGTTCAATGGATGGGTAACTCTACTGGGAGAAGTATTACAGCAGGAAGATAAGGTTGCAGGTATCGTAGAGTACGGTGAAGAAGTAGAGAACTTTGTCCGCGCACGTCTTGCGGAGAATGATGATATTGATAGACCGCGCGCTCTTATTATCCAGCGATATGATTCAACTTCTATGACTGTTTCTGGAAGTGGTAGCGGAAGCTGGGCTGAGTACTGGATTGATGCTGCGGGCGGTATTAATGTTGCTTCTGAGGTAACGGGATTCCCAACAGTCAACATGGAGCAGATTTATGAATGGAATCCAGAGATGATATTCATCACGAATTTCGCGCCTGTGTTGCCTGAGGATCTTTACAACAATGCAATTGAAGGAGATGACTGGAGTCATGTAGAAGCCGTACAGCTTGAGCAGGTTTATAAGTTCCCACTTGGCATGTATCGATGGTTCCCACCATCATCGGATACACCATTGAGCTTACTCTGGATGGCAAAGCATCTTCAGCCAGAACTATTTGTGGATGTAGATATGGATCAGACAATAAAGGATTACTATCTAAGGTTCTACGGCATAGAAGTATCTGATGAGATCCTTAATAGAATCTATAATCCTTCGCGCGATGCTGCATATTAATTTGACAAATACTTCTGCACTTAAATACAAAATGATGTTTTGAAAAACAGAAAGTCATTTAAATATACGCTTTTGTTGACGGATAACATCATCTGATCATGTTATGAAAAAGAGTCGCAGCAAGACGGCGGCCTCAGATTTTGAGAGAGGATCGCCGCTTGCCTTTGGCTTGATATGCTCCCCTTAAGTAGCACAAGAAAATAAAGCTACAGAAGGGAGTTTGAGATCAAAGTGAAAAATTCTTAGAGCAATAAGGATTATTTTGTCTCGACTAAAAGAGGTCGGGATTTAGAATCGTCTCCTGTGCTTTTAACAGATTCCTAGTCTGAGCAATATTCACTGCTATTGAGTGCAGCAGCCATTTTAGTCATTACATTTAGCCATCGGGCTATGTCCCATATTCATACAGGAAAGCATTTCCCTTCCTATAAAGCCTTGAGGATTATCGAAATTGGCTTTGAACACCATCTTATTTCTCCTTCCTCATCAGAATCATCATATCAATTTATTCCCCCGACGTGGGTGAGTTGTTTCTGTATGATTCTTATTGATAACCTTTCCCCTGTGTAAATACCGGCGGCCAGTAAGGCATTAACGGCGCACCTAGTTTCAGGCTGAAGTCACAGTAGTCACCATTTGTGAAACAGGTGTGCCTACGGTACAGCGGTACGCCCAGTACACCGAACATCACATAGTCCA
>CAZURL010000144.1:0-2153 GCA_964623005.1 uncultured Spirochaetaceae bacterium | reverse complement strand
GGTGAGGTCTGGACTGTTTTGATAGCAGTCCATTTTTCTTTCTGAATTTTCATATTCTTCATCTCTTCATAATTGCGAATTAACTTCGTTTGAAGATGATTATTACTCAAGCATTGATGCTTCCAACTGTGGTAGACTGCAAGCATGAAGATAGGAATACTTACCAGTGGCGGTGATTGCCCGGGATTGAATGCTGTTATAAGAGGTTTTGCTAAATATGCTTATGCTCAGATAAAGGATGTTGAGCTTATCGGGATATCCGACGGATATCTTGGACTGATCACAAAAGATGTAAAGAAAATGCAGCCTTCGGATTTCTCTGGCATCCTTAATGTTGGCGGTACTATACTTGGCACATCCAGACAGCCTTTCAGCAAGATGACGGAAGAGGATAGAAATGGGCAGAGCAAGCTCGATATGATGAAGAAAAACTATAAAGCGCTTGGCCTTGATCTTCTTGTCACCCTAGGGGGCGCTGGTACGCATAAGACAGCAGCCCTTCTTTCCTACGAAGGACTTAATGTCATAGGTATTCCGAAGACTATCGATAATGATATCTATGGAACCGACGTCACATTCGGTTTCCATAGCGCTGTGGATATCGCAACAGAATGCATCGATAGAATCCATACAACAGCGGCAAGCCATGGACGAACTATGCTTATAGAGCTGATGGGAAATAAAGTAGGATGGCTTACGCTCTATGCAGGTATTGCAGGAGGTGCGGATATCATTCTGCTGCCAGAGATTCCATACAATCCGGATACTGTCGTAAAGATGGTTGAAAAGCGACTTCACACAGGAAAGGCGTTCAATATAATCGCAATCGCCGAAGGTGCAATGAGTATAGAGGAGTCGAAGATGAAGAAAAGCGAGCGGCTTCAAGCTAGAGAAGGGCGCGCAACAGGCACTGAAGGACTTGCAAAGTATATTGAGGAAAAGGCGGGCGTTGAGACGAGAGTCGTTGTCCCAGGCCATCTACAGAGGGGAGGCTCTCCTTCCCCATATGATAGGCTTCTTTCTACGGAGATGGGTTCCTTCGCCGGTCATCTTGCAAAGGAAGGCGTATTCGGTGTAACGGTTGCTATGCACGGTAATGAAGTAACGTACAATGCGCTTGCGGATATCGCAGGAAAGATGAAATTTGTCCCTAAGAATGATCAACGGATAAAGGTTGCACGGTCTATCGGAATATCATTCGGAGATGAAAAATGAAGATAGGCATAATGGATTTCTCAAGTACAGCTCTCTCCCTTCTTGTTGCGGATATAAGCAAGGATAGTGTGGAATATGTTGTCAATCTAAGACGATCTGTCTCTATCCTCGATTATCTTACAGAGGACGGAAAGCTCTCTAAGCGTGGCATAGAGAGGGTCGTAGATTCTGCGCTCTATCTTGTAAAAGCCGCGAAAAGAGTAGGCGTAGAACGTTTCAAGATGATATCAACAGCATCGATGCGTCTGATTTCGAACTATAGAGAAGTATCCTCTCAGATAGAGGGCGCTACAGGACTTGATATTGAAGCGCTCGATGGTAAAGCAGAAGCTTATGCAGACTATGTGGCAAATAGATCGTATTCAACGCTAGGAAGCGCGCTTCTTCTAGACGTTGCTGGCGCAAGTGCGGAGCTGGCAGATCTGGAAGATGGAAATATGAATCATATGCATTCTCTTTATATGGGGCCACTTGTGCTTTTCAAACGATTCAAGGGCATGTATCCAGATAAGGATGATGCAAAGAAGGTAAAAAAGCATGTAAGAAAGCTCCTTGATAAAAACAAGGTATATAATGATATGACTTTTAAGCACCTAGTGCTTGTCGGGGGGAGTGCAGAGGCGCTTTACAGTGTCTATTCTGATTATTACTCCATCCCTGATACAGAGCATAGGGTTATGAAGAAAAAGAAGCTCAACAAACTTGTCAAGCATCTCATATCCTCCGAAGAACGCTCTCTGCTTTTCATAAAGAATGCACCGGACAGTGTACATACCATCATTCCTGCTGCGCTGCTTATACAGGCTGTGAGCAAGCAGTATTCATCTGAGGAGTATATTGTCTCTGGCAGCGGCGTGAAAGAAGGATATCTATGTATGATTGCGGAGGATTTAAATGACTAAGGAAAGGGCGAATGTAATCAATCCGCCTTATATAAA
>CAZURL010000143.1:0-2239 GCA_964623005.1 uncultured Spirochaetaceae bacterium | reverse complement strand
ATCTTCTTCCGGATATCCAGGGAGGTCAGAATCCTGAGCTATGACTGCATCAATGCTCTTTGCAAGCGCATATGGCATCTTTCCCTGAGGATTGAAAGCGCCTGTGATGATATCAAGGAGGGCTACGTCGCTTACACCGAATGTGCCAATCAGTGCGCCCATATCGAGGATACCGCTCTCTTCATCGAATACATATGGCTGGCGGAAATTGACAGAGAGTACAACGTTTTCCGCTCCGATTGTCTCGGCAACTTCCATGATTGTATCCCAAGAAGGATTCATCACCCAGCTTTGCGCATCTGCCATTGCGGATATGCTGATATCGTTTATCTCACTCGGGATTGCTCCACCGTAGGTTGTCCTGACCAAAGATCCATCGGCATATGTATATGGCGTTCCATCTTCCTGAACTGCATCAAGCACTGCATTTGTGATGTCAAGCCTGATGAATGCTGCATCTGCACCAGCTGCGCTTTCGCCTGTACTGCCATCAATGACAGTGAAGCCATAACTCTCGGCAACTTCCTTGTTGACGTTGTTTATGTAGAGAACTGGCTTCTCTTCTGCTGTGAATGGCAGGAGGTCATGGTTCTCAAGAAGGACAACGGACTTTCTCTGTGCTTCCATTGCACGGCGCTGGAAGTCCGCTCTTCCAACAGTTCTCTCTGCTCTTGCCGGATCGACATAAGGATTCTCGAAGATGCCCATCTGGAACATCTCAAGAAGCAGACGGTAGCATGCAAGGTCAACGCGTTCAAGACTGATTCCCCGGACTGCATAATCATTTGTCTCTGCTGTAATATAATCCTTTCCGATTACCTCAAGCACAACATTCAGATCACTATAACCAGAGAGTACATCAGCGCCTGCATTGACTGCGATAGCAATTTGCTGTGGAACCGTATATTCCTCAAGTCCCCATGCTCTCACTCCGATGATTCCAGTGTCGCTGTTTACATTGCCTACGAATCCAAGCTCTCCTCTCAGGAAGTCTTCGAGTATGCCTTTGCTGAATGCCATTCCAACGCCGATATCCTCATCGTATACAATGTCATCAGCAGGCTTATACTTGTCCTGCATTCCGACAGGAATACCGTAGTATGGCATTATGGATGTAAGACCTGCATCGATTGCTGCCTTGAATACGGCCGCATGATCCATGAAAGCTCCGCCTGTGTATACCTGCTCTCTGCCATATGGATAGTGTGGATCGAGGCCATTTAGCTGAGGGCCGCCGCCGGGGAAGTGCTTCATGGTAAGAACGATACTGTCGTTCGTGATTTCGCTTCCCTGCAGGTTCTTTACGAGCGTGGTGATGATATCGATAGCGAGATCCTTATCCTCTGTGAATGTTTCGTGGATGCGATACCACCTTGGCTCTGTCGCAAGGTCAGCCATATAGCCGTACATGCCTCTCAGTCCGATTGAGTTCCATTCCTCTCTCATGATGCTGGCAAAGTCTGCAATGAGATCCATATCTCTTGTAGCGGCAAGACCGGCTTCCTTCGGCCATGTTGAGAATGCGCCGGAAGTGACATTGATGCCATAACGTGCATCCTCGTCATAGTGGTTACGTGCATTTGATTTGAAGAGCACTGGAATGCCAAGTCTTGAGGCCTCTGCCATTTCTTGCACAGTGTTTGTAAATTGCGCAGCTTCATAAGCTGTAATCTGTGCGCCAGTCCGCGCGCTTCCAGCAGTTGGATCTGGATTATCTATTACCGTGTTGCGGAAGACGAACCTTCTCATGTTCTGGACGTTCACGTAGTTATCAGCAGTCTCTCCAGCCTTGCCTCCCCATTCGGCATTGAGAGTATTGATCATCATCAGACCGGCTTTCTCTTCCAGCGTCATCTTGCTGATAAGATCCTTTGCCCTTTCATCTGCCGAAAGTCTCCAGTCTTCATATGGATCCAGAGCACCATTGTCATTAAGATCCTTGAACTGAAGTCCATCGACTGTGATGATGTCTTTTTCGTGGGCTTCTATCACTGGCTGATCAGCGGCAACCAATGAGAATGAAGTCAAAGCCGCAATAAGCGTCAAAACAATACACTTCATCATAATTCCTCCTTTTATGACTGCGTTGATCTATGATAAAGCGCGTTTTGAATAATCGTCAATAATTAAATATAGTAAATGAAATTAATCAGCATCTGCGAGATAGGTACAATCATGATATTCTTTGAATTTGCAAAATCCAACAATCTTCTCATATATGTGAATTTTGATAACAAGA
>CAZURL010000142.1:0-2438 GCA_964623005.1 uncultured Spirochaetaceae bacterium | reverse complement strand
GCCATGAAATCCTCTACAAACTGCATGTTCGGAACATCCCATTCATAGTAGTTAATGGCAACCCTTCCACCATCTATACTCTCAGAAGAACCTCCTGCAAAAACAGAAGAGGTAGTAAAGAAAAGCGCAGTTGATGAAACAACGAGGAAGTTCTTCATATTCCCTCCTCCATATGTTTTACAGTCGAACCCTCAATAAGAGTGCAGGACTGTACAGAATGCATTGGTGTAAATGAATCATCCGGAGTGTTGATTCTTGCAATAAGATAGTCCGCGGCAGTATGTCCAAGGGCATGATCCCCTTGATTGACTCTCGTGAAATCCATCCCAACTGCGGCCCATTCGGGAGTACCTATGATAATAACGGAAAGATCATCAGGTATTCTGATATTCTTTTCGTAAAGGTACTCAATACCACCATAAGCTTGAATATTGAAGCCATAAATCAAAGCAGTTATATCAGAATGACTGGAAAGAATTTCTTCAGTAAGCTTATTACCAGAGTCTCTGGAGAAATCCCCTTCCGCGATTATGAGAGAATCTCCAAAGACTGCCTTTATAGCTTCTGCTCGCTCAGCTAGATCCTTCCGTCCTGAACTCCACCCGATGTAGCCCACCTTTCTATGACCGCACGAAAAAAGATACTCAGCCGCTATTTTTCCGCTTCCATAATTATCTGACAGGACGGAACTACAACTATTTCGTCCAGCATCGCGGTCAACAACTACATACTTCATACCAATGGACTCAAGAAAATCGATATTAGCGGCTCCCCCGACAGTCGGAGCAAGAATTATCCCATCGACTCTCTGCTGAACCATGCGTTTCATGACTTCTTTTTCTCTGCTTACTTTATCGCAGGTATTGCAGATAAGAAGATCGTACCCTGCTGAAACAAGGACTTTTTCTGCACCGCTTATTATCCTTGTGAAGAATGGATTCTCAAACTGCGGTACCAGTATAGCAACAAGTCCTGTTCTGGCACTCCTGAGAGAAGAAGCCCCATTGCTTTTAACATAATTCAGCTCGTCTACAGCTTTTTCCACCTTCTCTCTTGTTGCAGGAGATATACAACGCCCCTTCTTGCCACTGAGCACATAAGAAACCGTGCAGGATGAAACACCTGCAAGAGCCGCCACATCCTTGATTGTGACAAATCCGCCCATAAGCCTCCAAGAAATCAGGTAATCGTTTACTTGTCTAAGTAATATCATGGTTTGTGATTTGTGAATAGAGAAATTCTAGCTCTTTTCATAATATTGTTTAGAAAAAACTCAGCTCTTTTTAGACGACGCCCTGATAGATGATACAACTGCTCAGTAGCATAACCTATGATATTATTTTCCAGCGTCTTCCATGAAGCATTTCAGGTCAGTATTTTATAAGTCGTGCCGGAATATATAGAGTGCGCTTCAGGCTTTCTCATCGAAGGAAAAAAGGATTTCCTATTGATATAAATATGTAGAAACTATACCTTTCTTCATGGTTCGACAGAACATACCATTTGAAGATTTCTTTGCTATATCGAAGTGCGAGGAAAGAACATGGCATAAAAATGGAGGAATTATATCAATGTATAGACTTTCTGGTTTTGCAGATGAGATAGATGCTTCGCTTGATAAGCAGATCGAAGTACTCAAGAAACTCGGAATGGAGTGGATCGAGTGTCGTGGTGTCGATGGAAACCCGTTGATTTCATACTCTATCGAAGAGGCAGAGAAAATAAAGAAGAAACTCGATGACGCATCGATTCACCTGTCCTCTGTCGGCTCATCAATCGGAAAGATTGGGATAAATCATGACTTCGAACCACATTTCAAACTTTTCGTTCATACCTGTGATATCGCAAAGTTATTTGAAACGAAAAATATAAGGATATTCTCATTCTTCATACCAGAAGGCGAAGATGCAGATAAATACGAAAGCGAGGTTATGAGACGTCTTGAACGCCTCGTTGAGTATGCTTCAAAACATGATCTTGTGCTGTTACATGAGAATGAGAAGGAAATCTATGGAGATATTGCTTCCCGTTGTCTGAAAATCATGAAGAGATTCTATAGTGATAACTTTAAGGCAATATTCGACTTTGCCAACTTCGTTCAATGTCATCAGAATACTCTTGAGGCTTGGGATATGCTCAAGGATTATATTGCATATGTCCATATAAAGGATGCTATTTGGGATGATGGTTCTGTAGTTCCTCCGGGTCATGGCGATGGTCATCTCCAAGAGATTCTCTCATCACTCCATCAGAATGGATATGATGGTTTCTTGTCCCTCGAACCTCATCTTGCAGATTTTCAGGGCTTCAATGCCCTTGAGAATGGCAACATCAAGAGAGAACAGAAGCTTACTGGGGAGGAAGCTTTCACACTATCCCATGATTCACTTCTTGCTGTTCTTGAAAGAATTGGCTGGAACTAGAGATTTATTGCATTT
>CAZURL010000141.1:0-2440 GCA_964623005.1 uncultured Spirochaetaceae bacterium | reverse complement strand
AGCTCCGTCTTCCTGTATAATTTTCTCGCCTTCGCTTTCGATCTCAACATTTTCCAGCTTGATTTCAATATTACGAAGTCTGAATCCTCTTGATGATGGCGTTGGAATCCCCTTGTACATATCGCTCTCATCAACATCGACAGAGGCATCCTTTGCCACTGTAAATTTAGAATCTCTGATTACGACATTTTTGACAGGGCTTTCTGGAAGGCCGACAGCCATAGCAGCAGAGGCCCTTGAATCTAGGCAGGAACAATTCTCAATGAGGATTGAATGAATTACAGGCGTTGATTCATCAACAGGCTGCTTTTCAAGAGAGAAGATCGGTGTATCGAAATTCGTCATTCCACAACGATAATACATGTTTATCACAAACGGACAGAGATTCTGTGTCATCGTTATGTTCCTAAACGTCAGATCATGGACAAGTCCGCCTCTTCCTCTCCTTGTCTTTATCCTTATGCCTCTGTCTGTTCCATCGAATATGCAATCCTCAACGAGAAGATCCGAGATTTCAGCAGCCGTCTCAGAACCGATTACCGCTCCGCCATGCGCCTGCTTAACAGTACAGCCACGTATTACGATATCCTGAGTCGGAACATTATCCTTAATACCATCAGGGCCTGATCCAGACTTGAGGGCAATACCATCATCTCCCACATGCACATAGCAGTTTTCGACCACGACATGAGAGCATGATTCGATATCAATGCCATCGGTATTCGGCGCATCATAAGGATTGATCACCTTTAGATTCTCTAGCCTGATATTCTCCGAAAAGAGCGGATGGATCGTCCAGAAAGGAGAGTTCGTTACAGTTATACCCGAAAGCGTCACATTGCGGCTCTTTGCAATCTGAACCAATGGCGGTCTAAGGAACTGAAAGGAGCGGCCACCGCCACCGTCTGCCTGCGTTTTATACTCAGGATTCAATGCAGCAAGCCTGAGTTCCACAGGAGAATCCGGACAACAGCCCGTACCCTTCTTCTTGAGGCTTTCCTCCCACCATTTCTCACCAGAGCCGTCTATTATCCCCTCGCCTTCTATAAGGACATTCTCTGCATCGTGGATATAAAGACAGGGATGGAGACACCAGCACTTAACACCTTCCCATCGGGTATATACCGGTTCATAGATATCGAAATCTGGGATGAATTTCAGCACGGCGCCTTTTTCAAGCACAAGATGCGCTTTTTTCGTTATCGCAATCGGTGATGTTGTATATATCCCTTCGCTTAAAACTACCTTATCCTCGCTTTCCAGCGCACTCATAAGCGCTTTTGATACATCACGACCATCCGGGACAATGCCAAGCATAACTAAATCCGTCATTATGCCTCCTCCTTTATTTTGACATTCTTCTCATCTCAGCCTATCCTCAGTATATGTTGAGAATAGGTTTTAGAGCCCATGATTTCGGCTCATTTGATTCCGCAGACGCACTTGGAAAGCGTGTTGCAGAAACCAAGAGTCCATCCTTAATTCAGCTTGCTCTGAATAAGGTCATACCATCAAGCCGACCATGGCAGGAATGGGATGAAGAATACATATCCTCTATCACATCCACATTAAAAAGTCACGGCGTTTCAGTAGCAATCGTAGGTTGCTATATAAACCCGATACATCCGGATGAGGAAGTGAGGAAGAAGGAGATTGAACGATTCAAGAAATCTCTGTCGCTATCATCAGCTTTCGGGTGCCCATATATAGGAACAGAGACAGGAACGGCAAATCTAAAAGATGGATATTCAATCAAAACATCGGATCCAAAGAATATTGAGATCTTCAAGAGAAGTCTATCAGAGATGCTAGATGCTGCTGAGAAGTACGATGCATATGTCACAATCGAGGCAGTAAGTCGCTCACACTCCATTTCCAGCCCAGAAAGGATGAGAAATATAATAGATACATTCCATACAGATAGGCTTAAAATCATATTCGATCCTGTAAACCTCATTCCATACACAGGAATACCGGAAAAAGATGGAGTGTCACTAGAAGTTCCAAGCGAAGAGGCGGAGAGCAAGTTCGTCAATGATATCCTCGATATCTATGGCGATAAGATCGTAGCGATTCACTGCAAAGACTACTACCTTAATTCTGAGACCGGTCTCAAGGTTGGAGATATCCCTGCTCTTACAGGCATCTTCCGTTGGAAGAACTTTGCAAATGAGCTTCATAGAAGGTCAATCGATGTTCCATGGCTTTTGGAGAACCATGATCCAAGAACATGCAAAGAGACTGCGGAAACACTGGAAAAGTACTGAGATTTTGTTGGGCTGTTGTACTAATCTGATTCGAGGAATGGCAACAGCCTATAAAAACACCCGCAAGAATTTCCCATACGGTTTTAAAAGGGAAAATGAAATCCCTAATTCCTTTATTGTAAGGGGGTATACCGTTTCTCTACCAAAAATGTGCGTATTCTTAGCCGGATGAA
>CAZURL010000140.1:0-2472 GCA_964623005.1 uncultured Spirochaetaceae bacterium | reverse complement strand
TACCAACAGGTTTGCAGATTTTACAATGAAATTCATCCCAAATAATCCAAAAACACTCCACAAACAGAATCTGGACAAAACCTCTAAACTACAATCGAAATATCCTCGGATTCCGGTATTTCATAGTATGCAACCCTCGTCTCATCAAGTTTTGAGAGTGCTAAAGGAAGACAATAAGAAGAAATACGTCTATTAGATGTAGGCGAGAAATAATATGTAAGACTCTGAGAGGACATCACAGATGTGCACAACGTCATCTCATATTCCTCGCTCTCCACACTCTGACGAAGTAATCCATCAGGTATCGTTACAACGGAAAAAGCATTGAAAAGCCGCTGTACGCCATCGATTTCACCTGTTCCTTTCGGAGAGAATGTCTTCGCAAATGCCATGCGGACAAAGCGGGATGGAGAGGAATAGCCGCCGGGAAGGCCGAAGCTGCCGCCTGTGCCATGACCGAATGGAGAGAATATCTTTCCTGCTATCTCCCTCGGCTCCGGGTCTATATTGCTTATTGCCGCATAACCCTTAAGATTCGTCTCATGCCAATCATATCCCGGAGCATTCGCCATTATTCCGATCGTATCACGATGCACAGTTATACCGCTTTCATCTGGCTCAACGATAATGGTTTCACCGGTTCTATCAGTGAAAATGTAATGAACAGACATGCTCTCGCCGAAAATGAGTTCTGATGTGAGGTTCACATTCTCTATAGCCCTCTCCACATCTTCCACTGATGAACAGGTTCCGAGAATGTATGCAATAAAGAACGCAGGGTGAACATTCACAGCCCCCTCGTCTTTATTTGTATCGAAGTATCCGTAATCCGGGAAATTCAGAAGACAGCCCATAAGACCATCCTCATTTATTCCATCGGTAAAGATAGGAGAAGCAGAGCCTAGGATTGCATTCCCGATAAACCCCTTCTCCATCATCTTGACATCCCCATTTCCGCTTGGAGAGAGATGGAGAGCATAGCCGCTTCCCACGACGGTGATTCTATTTCCTTCCAGATTTCCGAACATATCATAAGTGCGACCGAGAAGATGAATACCATCGTCGGTTGTCCAAGAAGCGCTTGTACATGCGAATATAGCGCTCGACACTAAGCAAAAAGACAGTAAAGATAAAAATCGTTTCATTATTTTCCCCCTTTAAATATCGTACACTGTCTTTCATTGTTCGTGAGAGAAAACTACAATCGTAATATGACGACAACAGAAGAACTGATTGAATTTATAGAAAAGAGTCCTACGCCATATCATGCGGTACGGAACGCAGAAGAGATCCTCAAGAGCGCAGGTTTTGAACGCCTTGACGAGAAGAAGAAGTTCAGCCTCAAAAGAGGCGGTTCGTATTACATCACGCGTAATTCAAGCGCGCTTATCGCATTCCGCATTCCCCTATCCGCAACAGCTTTCTCTATCATTGCAGCCCATACTGATAGCCCTGTCATAAGGCTAAAGAAAGAAGCAGAAGTGAACAGTGCTGGATACATCACGCTCGATGGCGAGATATATGGAGGGATGCTTCAGAAACCTTGGTTCGATAGGCCACTATCCATTGCAGGACGTGTCTTCGTCCGCACAAAAGATAGTATCGAGGAAAGGCTTTTTGATGCAGAGCGTCCCCTTGTGCTCATTCCCTCCCTTGCAATCCACATGGACAGAAGAATCAATGAAGATGGAATCAAGAGCGTGCAGAAGGAGATGATGGCGCTCTTTGCCGAAGGAAATGAAAAAGGAAAGCTTAAAGAACTCATTGCATCAGCGCTTTCGGTAAAAGCGGATGAGATCATAGATAGCGATCTTATCATATATAACTGGGAAAAAGGCACGATCTGGGGTGCAGATAATGAGTTCTTCTCCGCACCGCGTATCGATGATCTTGGCTGTGTCTATCCATCGATAAAAGCAATTCGAGACACTAAAGGGGAAAACTATATTCCACTCGTCGCACTCTTTGACAATGAAGAGATTGGAAGCGGAACAAGACAGGGAGCGCTTTCGGATTTTTTAAGAGCGACAATGAATCGCATCGGGCTTGCGCTTGGCCTTGATGAAGAGGAGAGGATGATCGCAGCCTCATCTTCATTCATGCTCAGTGCAGATAACGGCCATGCAGTCCATCCGAATTACAGGGAAAAAGCCGATCCGCTCTCGCAGCCGGTTCTAAATGGCGGTGTCCTTCTCAAGTATTCTGGAAACATGAAGTACTCAACGGATGGAAAGAGCGGCAGCTATATCAGGAAGATCATGGAGGATAATAATATACCTTATCAGATATTCTCCAACCATTCTGATATCCCAGGAGGTTCTACGCTCGGAAATCTTTCCTCTGAGAAGATTAGCATCGAGACAGCGGACGTCGGCATTGCGCAGCTTGCCATGCACTCACCGTACGAAAGCGCGGGAGTAAGGGATAGTGATGCGCTGTTATCCCTGTTCAAGCGCTTTCTTTCCCGATAGC
>CAZURL010000139.1:0-2578 GCA_964623005.1 uncultured Spirochaetaceae bacterium | reverse complement strand
ATCTGAGAAAAAAGCGATTTTTGGCTTAATACAAAATACTTTGAAAATAACAAAGCACCCCGCCAGAAGGTGCTTTTGACATTTTATATACAGTACATTATTGGAGCTGATGGGACTCGAACCCACCACTTTCAGATTGCGAACCTGACGCTCTACCAGATGAGCTACAGCCCCAGCAACGACTATTCAACATCATTCATCCCTCT
The DNA here is from genome assembly GCA_964623005.1 of uncultured Spirochaetaceae bacterium. Lineage (GTDB taxonomy): Bacteria > Spirochaetota > Spirochaetia > Sphaerochaetales > Sphaerochaetaceae > Ornithospirochaeta. The sequence goes on along the minus strand of CAZURL010000139.1, from coordinate 2,372 downwards.
ATGTCAATTGATATCAAAGACCTTTTATCTCCAATGACTCCTGTATATCAAAAGGAGAAGCAAGCTCTTCGAGCATCGCATTATCCACGCTCCATCTGAAATCCGAGAATGAGATATCCGAAGCATTCCTCATATATATCACCGAGAGAGGACTTTCGATCATCGATGTACCGAAACAGGGTCTGAGATCATGAAGATTCTTCGGCCATCTTGTCTTATGCTTTATATCGATAGAGACATTATCAAACTTCACACCAGATATATTAGCCACACCTTCATCATCCTTTGTTCCATAAATGGTTATACCATTCTCCGTGTCTGCAAGGATGTTCATGAATATGATATTCCTTATATGACCTATCTTCGTGTCCTTCCGTCTTCTAAGCGCAGTTATTGCAATAGGTTCCGCTTTTCCCCACCAGTGCTCGGACGAGAACATCCTCGTCTCTATCGTTATATTGGAGAAAATACAGTTCTCAATTGAACCTTCATCCCTAAGCTGCATGGAGATTCCCCTGTTAGTCGCGCGTATCACACAGCCATTAACGATAATATTGCGAAATGGCATCGTACTCTCAGTGCCGAATTTGATAGCCGCACTTGTCGAGGAGAGCGTACAGTTCGTTACAGTTATATTCTCGCAGGGGCCATATCGTTTAGCACTCTCTGTATTCTTGAATACAATGCAGTCATCAGCACCTTCGATGAAACAATTTGCAATCCTTACATTCTGGCAGTGATCTGGATCGATACCATCAGAATTTGCCAGCCGTGTATTATTATGTATGCGGATTCCATCGATAAGAACATCCTGACAACCAATCATATGGACAGTCCAGAATGCGCTATGCGTAAGCACGACATCCTTGATAGTCAGATTATGAACATCCTCAAGATACAAAAGCGGCATCCTTGGATAAAACGCTCCGTCTATATGCCACTTCGTAACCGTCCCATAGAAAATCTCCTCATTGCCATCTATCGTACCAGAACCGGTGATACGAACATTCTCCGTAGCATATGAGTAGATGAAGAATAGCTCAGGTTTTCCTTCATAGTCACAGTTTTCATATGTCGGCACATCCAACGCCTTCTCCTCTCTTTTCTTCGAGAAGAGGTTGAAATCCTCGATATTATCAGAGGCCTTAAGAATCGCGCCATTTGCAACATGGAGTTCAACATTGCTTCGCAGGACAAGGCTTCCAGAACGAAATACATGTCCACCGGGAAGGAGAACCTGACCGCCATTTTCAGAGCATTCATCTATTGCTTTCTGAATTGCCTCTGCATCATTCGTCAAGCCATCGCCCTTTGCACCATAGTCAAAGACATTGTAAATCATCACTTCCCTCCGAAATAAACATCAAGCGCATTTGCATAGAAGACTCTATCAACCTCAGAGTCAGGAATAACGTCCTTAATGTAATCAATGAACATCTTTACCGTAACACCAGGACGAGCTATCGTTGTCGGCACATCCGTCCCCCACATAAGGCGCTCAGAGCCTACTATAGAGAGCGCAATCTTGATAAATTCCTGCGCTGTCGGGAATGGATAATCCTCTGGCCTCACCTTCCAATAAAGTGCAGCTAGATCGAAGTAGATATTCCCCCTATTCATCATCTCAAGCCCTTCTGTCAGCTCCTTGCGATGATTCTTCCGCGGACTCATAAGATGGCATACGACAATCTTCAAAGACGGAAAACTATCTGCTATATTCCTGATTGCATCCGGTTGGTTGCTTCCATCCCCCGGACTTCCCAGATCGAAAGCTATAACACCGTTTTTATCCGCAATCCTTTTGTATATATCCAACATAAAATCCGCATCGAGACGGAAATCCGGATGCTCGCCCATGATTCCACAGCCTGTAGACATCTCGAACTTGAAAACCGTAAAACCAAGTTCATCAATAAGATGATTGAGTATCTTTTCCTTGTTTCTGCAAAACGGATCAAGTGTTGCCGCAGCTTGGAATCTGTCAGGATAACGCTTCACAACTTCATGAAGATAGTGGTTATCAAAACCAAGAAGGCCTCCCTGAAGCAATACAGAGCGCTCAATGCCATTCTCATCCATAAGCCTAAGAAGGGATTCTGATGTGAAATCCTTATCCCCATAACCTTCTGGTACGATATCAGCAACATCTCCAGTTGACCATATCGCCTTTCCGCCACCTATTGCTCTCAGCTCCCCATCTGCACCAAAACCCGCAAGAGTCCTGAACACATGTGCGTGTGCGTCTATAATCCTCATAACAATAAGATGCTAAGATACACTTACAGGGCTGTAAATCAATTATTTTTTGAAAAGAATGTCAAAAAAAGATAATCTTTATCAAGAAAATCCTCCTGTTCAGACTGAAATCGGCA
>CAZURL010000138.1:0-2624 GCA_964623005.1 uncultured Spirochaetaceae bacterium | reverse complement strand
GGATACGAACTTTATACATTGTTGCTCGATGCATATGGTAAGCTGGAATGGTGGTCAGATGATCCATATACCGTAATGTTTCAGGCTGTATTGGTGCAGAATACCGCGTGGAGCAACGTTGAGAGACTTTATGAAAGCATGGGCAAGCCCGATCCAGCATACATACTTTCCTTAAAAAGAGACGAACTTGAACACCTAATCCATGGCTGTGGCTGTTATAAAAGGAAAGCAGAGACGCTTTATCATTTGACTTCTTGGTTTGTTAGCCACAATGATTTCTCCGCTCTCGATACAGCGACTATCCGAAATGAACTTCTGTCTTTGAAGGGTATTGGGATGGAAACAGCGGATGTTATTCTCGTCTATGCGCTCTATCGTCCATCCTTTATTGTCGATGCATATACGCGTCGTTTTCTCTCGCGCTTTGGCTATACCTTCCCAGACGATGATGCGATACGCGCCTTCTTCTTATCCTCTCTCGGTGATAACGCCGATGTATACGGCTACTTCCATTGGCTTATTCTCGAACACTCAAAGACACACTGCAAGAAAAAGGCAAAGTGCAGCGGCTGTCCATTGCAGCATTCCTGCGCTATGGACTTTTCCTGATGCTCGGCTATCATCAGAACATGGTTATAAATGGTCGTAAGATCTCAGCATATAAGGCCGATGATACTTCGCCTCTTGTAATAATGAATGGCATGGAAGGCGATGGCGAAAGGATAAAGAATGCGCTTTTATATCCTTATCCTTTTTCCCTTGCGGTTATCGAAAGCGTTGATTGGTATAAGGAACTCACCCCGTGGCCGATCGCTAAGTTCGCTTCTTGGGGAAAGGCCTGTGATGGTGAGGCAGAATCGTATATCAAAGAGCTTGAGACAATCATTTTGGGGATTATCAGAACGCTTTCAATCAAACCCGTATATATTGCAATAGCTGGCTATTCTCTTGCCGGTCTTTTTGCGCTTTACTCGGTTTATGCATCATCGCTCTTTTCACGCTTTGCTTGTGTCTCCGGTTCGCTTTGGTATCCTGGCATTGCAGAGTATGTTGAGACCCATGAGATGAAGAGCAGGGTAGAAAAGGCTTATTTCTCCCTTGGTGCAAAGGAAGCAAAGACGAAGAATGCGTTGATATCGACAGTGGAGGAGCGAACGATAAGAATTGAAAGAACGCTTTCAGATAAAGGTATTGAAACTGCATTTGTACTCAATCCCGGCAATCATTTTCAGGATTCAGAAAAGCGAATTGCCTCCGCTTTGCTATGGATGATCTCTTCCTAGCAGTATATAATCCTTGCCATGTCTTCATTGGATATGACAAAAGGGAACATTGTTCGTGAGCTGATCAGCTATGCAGTGCCGCTTGTGCTTGGGAATATTTTCCAGCTTGCGTACAATGCTGTTGATTCTATGATATCAGGGCGTTTCATCGGCACGGAAGCCCTTGCCGCAACGGGTATGGCCGGCCCTGTAATGAATATTCTCATCCTAGGAATCTCTGGAATCTGCATCGGAGCTGGTGTCCTTATGAGTTCATATTTCGGAGCAAAGGATGAGGCGAAGGTAAAGCTTGAACTCTCTACGCTTTTGATTGTCGGCACAGTCTTCTCTGTTTTTGTCGCACTTCTAGGTATTATCTTTACATATCCACTACTACGCGCTCTGAATGTTCCGTCCTCTGTTCTGGATATCACAGCGCTCTATCTGAGGATCGTATTTCTAGGCGCTCCGTTTACCTATTTTTATAATGCGCTATCGCAGGCACTCAAGAGCGTCGGAGATTCAAAGACACCTCTGAAATTCCTCATTGCATCCTCTGTCCTCAACTGCTGCCTTGATCTTATCCTCATCGGAGGCCTTGGCTTTGGTATTGCCTGTAATGCAATCACGACAACCGTTGCACAGATGGTCTCTGCGCTCCTCTGCTTTTTCTATATCTACAAAAAGGTGCCGCTCCTTTCTCTCTCACCGCGTGAACTCAAAGTCGATAAAGTCATGCTCAAGACAACGCTCTCCTATGGCTCTGTCACGGCACTCCAACAGGCCTGTCAGCCAATAGGAAAACTTCTGATACAAAGCTCAGTAAATACCTTGGGAGTTTCTGTTATCGCGGCATATAATGCAGTAACGCGCGTTGATGATTTTGCTTTCACACCTGAACAGAATATAGGGCATTCAATCACGACATTCGTAGCACAGAACAAAGGTGCTGGAAACAAGGATCGGATGTTTGAAGGTTTCAGAAAGGGCCTTTTGCTAGAGTTCATCTACTTTTTGATAATAGGCACGGTAGTATACATCTTCAATCGTCCCATCATGTCGCTTTTTATAAGCGGAGACGGCGCTGCATCCGTTATCGAAGAGGGGCATCTTTATCTATCAACGATGGCATTCTTCTACATACTTCCAGCGTTCACAAATGGTATACAGGGCTTCTTCCGTGGCGTTGGGGATATGAAGATTACATTGATCTCCACATTCATACAGACATCGCTCCGCGTTATCTTCACGTTCCTTCTTGTTCCTCATTATGGCATACATGCAATAGCGTATGCCTGTGCAATCGGATGGATATGCATGCTGCTCTTCGAATCGCTCTACTATGTACGATATAAAAGAACG
>CAZURL010000137.1:0-2829 GCA_964623005.1 uncultured Spirochaetaceae bacterium | reverse complement strand
GCTGCGTATCTTACAATGCGGCATATGGTCTTCCCTGAACTAAGAGCCATGGATAAAGAAAGGAAAATGGTAAGCTGAAGGGGCTTACTTTGCCTTAAGAATGGTTTCAAGTTCTTTGAAAAACTCCTCGGTGGTTTCGTAGATCACTTTTCCCATAAGGCCTCTGGGATTGAATGGCTTGCTTCCGATGGTGTATTCGATTCTCGTTCCTGATATCACCGCATAGACTCTCGATCCCAGAGTCTTGTCTTTTTCGTTTTTTAGGTACTCTTTTCCTGCATCCTCGAGATCCTCAAAAGAGAAAAGCTCGATATCGTCCTTCATTGCAATGGCTGCTTTTCTGTTCTCGGGATCGGAGACAAAGATAATTCCATCCCCTCTGTCGTTCATGAATCGCCTGACGATGGAGAAGTTAAGGCCTCTTTCTTTCATGAGCCTGAGAAGCTTTGACTCAATGGCATCCATCTCGAAATGATAGGAGCCTTTTGCAGTTGACTTGCGCTTTCGGGCTGTTATCAATGCATAGAAATTGAACAGGGTCAGTGCTATCAGGAGCATTACTGCGATGTATAAAACGAAACTTTTAATACTCATATTAGTTTGAAAATACCAGACAATTGCGGTTGCGCAAAGAACAATTTATACTTCTATTCCAAATGATAAGCGTTTTGGTAATCAGTCCATATGAGGATCTTGTCCCGGACTGCCAGGAAATGGTCGAGGCACTACGCTCTGACGAAATAGATTTCACTACAACCTGTCTTTATGGAACCCGTGCCGAGTTGTTGGGACAGTTCCATTCCTACGATATCATCGTAGCAAGAGGCATGACGTATTATGCACTGTGCCAGATGTACCCCGATCGTCATCTCATAGAGATAATGATGACAACCTCGGACGTGCTCGACTCCCTGTACGAAGCTCAGAACCTTTATGGCAAAGATACGAAGATCGGCATCGTGCTTGCAAATGATTCCATGTGCTCACTCACATCAATAAAGGCGCTGACGGGTCTGGATATCTATCTTGAAGCCGCCCGCAACGAGAAAGAAATCCAGAGGGCCGTAAATTCACTGTGCGAAAAGGGAGTGAGTGTCTTTATTGGTGGTATGACTTTGGATGCCTATCTTTCCGAAGAGCATAAAAACATAAAGCATATTCCGCTCCACTCAAGCCGCGATACGATGAAAAGGGCGATAGAGGATGCGGCCAATACCGCCAAATCCCTCTACAGAGAGAGAATGCGCTCAAGCCTTCTGGAGAAGGTTATAGACAGCCTCCCTTACTGCCTTTTCTGTGTCCGGCAGGATGGCACAATTTCCCTTGCAAACGGGCTTGCAGAAGAGTTTTTCTCCAAAGAAAGTCTTGTAGGGGAAAAGATAAACAGCATCTATCCTTCTGCCCTCCTCGATATGGTGGAAAGCGATTCGATGATGGAGATTGTGCAGACCGTCAACAACCAGGAAATGTACATTCAGCAGCAGAAGCTCAGTGACAGCGGAGCCGTCATCATAACAATGCAGCGTGCCTCGATTTTCCATGATGCCGGCAAGCTGATCAAGTCGTCCCTTAGGGTAGGGGGACTTAATGCTCGCTATCATTTTTCAGACATAATCGCCGAATCCATTGTAATGAAACAGCTTATTGCAAAGGCTGTACGCTATGCACAGTCCGAAAGCAATGTTCTTGTTACAGGTGAAACCGGAACTGGAAAAGAGCTGTTTGTACAGTCAATGCACAATGCAAGTAAAAGAGCAGACGGCCCCTTTGTTGCCGTGAACTGTTCGGCGATTTCGGAAGACCTTCTGGAGTCGGAGCTTTTCGGATATTCGGAAGGCGCATTTACAGGAGCAAAAAAGGGAGGAAAGGTAGGTCTGTTTGAACTTGCAGATGGGGGAACAATCTTCCTTGATGAAATAGGGGAGCTTCCCATGCAGCACCAGGCCAAGCTGCTGAGAACCCTTCAGGAAAAGGAGATTATGCGTGTGGGCGGCGATGATGTTGTTCCCATCGATGTGCGTGTCATATGTGCGACCAACCAGAACATTCCCGAACTCATAGAAAAGGGACTCTTCAGAAGGGATCTCTACTACAGAATAAATCTTCTTATGATTCATATTCCTCCCCTCAGGGAGAGGCTTAACGACATAGGGCCGCTCTTCCGCCACTTTGTTAAACTTTATGCAGAACGCATGTCCATCCTTTCTCCACCAATCGACATCTCTGCGATAAACGAGCTTCAGCGCTACAGCTGGAGGGGAAACATAAGGGAGCTGAGGAATGTGGCAGAGAGACTGATTGCCCTTAATGGGCATGACAGGATAACTGCAAGGAGCCTGAAGACCATCGACATGCCGGAAAATGATGTAATTGCTCCTGCGATTGTTAAGTCGGACGAGATAAAGACTGATATCGTGAAGTGGCAGAGAGGAGGGGATTACTCCGGTCTTTATGACGAATATCTAGCATCTGGGCTTTCGCTGTCGGAATTTTCTTCACGTATCGGAATCTCCCGCACAACACTCTGGCGTTACTTTAAAACATTAAAATGAAACAGATGAACATTTTGAAACATATATACTGCTAAATCTGAAACAACTAAAACAAATTGAATACAAGATTGTTTTCAACTTACATGAGGTTTACAACAAAAACATTCTTTGCGCTTTTTCCTCTGCTATAAAGAAATGTTATAAATAAAAATTGGCCTGATCCGATATCCGAGTGTCAGTTGGTACGCTTCTTGCCTATGTAGAAAGAGAAAAAGGAGACACTTTTATGGAAAGAAAGCCGGTTCTCGGTATACTACTTGGTGACGGATCAGGGGTT
>CAZURL010000136.1:0-2832 GCA_964623005.1 uncultured Spirochaetaceae bacterium | reverse complement strand
AAATAAGGCCCTCTTCACACAGAGAGCCTATAAGTAAACGCTATTTCGCTTATACGAACCTTACTTCTCAGCCGAAAATCTTCGAATATACGACTTTAAGCGCTTTCTTCGAATCACTGTCCCTTATTCCGATAAGAGCAGAGGTATCAGAAGAGCCGAGATTGACGGAAATAACCTCGATACCGTTCTCAATCAAAGCAGAAACTGCATCAATGCATCCCTTTGTAATTGCATCTGGCGTATTTCCAGTAATTCCCATAACAGCATAGCCATGATCGACAACTATAGAATCTAAGGCATACTCGCTTTTCAGACGTTCGCACATCGACTTGCAAACCCCTTCGCTTGCCATCTTTGTATCGTAGAACCATACGATAGAATCAATACCGAAAAGCGAATAGCATGGCCTTATTCCGAAGATATGAAGCATCGTCAATAATGCATGGCGCATGCCAGACTTCTTGAAGAGCATCAGCTTTCTAAGCCTTATCCTTGAAAGTCCTCCGATTACAGAGACGCCTGAAAGCCCCTTCTCTTCTGTTTCGGGGAGAATCATAGTGCCTGGATCTTCCGGCTTATTTGTGTTCTTGATATTTATTGGAATGCCAAGATGATAGATTGGCGCAATCGCCTCTTCGTGGAACACCGATGCACCAACATCAGAAAGCTCCCTGACTTCCTTGTATGACATGGTTGGAATAACCATCGCATTCTCTACAACGCGAGGATCAGCCCTGTAAACACCAGAAACATCTGTCCAGTTCTCATATAGCTTTGCAGAAAGTGCGCGCGCAACGATTGCGCCTGTGATATCAGAACCACCACGGGTAAATGTCTTGAGAACCCCCTGCTCTGTCTTTCCATAGAAGCCCGGAATTATATAGTTCTTACCGTCTTCAAGCCTCGCTGCAAGTTTCTCATAAGTTGCCTCATTGACCGTTGAATCGGAGTTGATGACGATAACATCCGCTGCATCGACGAACTCCCAGCCTAAATAACGGCTTATGATATATGCCGAAAGATATTCACCGCGTGACGCCGCATAATCTGCACCGCGACCGGCATCAATCTGGTATCGGATATCATCAAGAGTTACAGCCAGTTCCTGCTCTTCGATACCAAGGCCATGCGCTATCTCGGAAAAACGCTTTGCTATGATATTGAATACCTGACGACATGACTGTCCATTCCGTACAAGGTCATTGCACTTATAAAGCAGATCGGTAATCTTCTCATCTTCCTTGTTCCTTTTTCCAGGAGCAGAGACAACTGCAACCTTCCGGCGTTCATCGCTCTCGAGAATTGCCTTGACTTTCTTTATCTGCGCCACGTCAGCTACACTGCTACCGCCGAACTTGCAAACTATCATATGGATCCTCCACGATGCATTTTAGGGGTAAAAGCTACGAAAAGTAAACATCTGAAATACACATAACAAGATAAGGTGGTTGAATATAAAGTTTTAATACGGCATGATACAGCTCTATGGCAACTGAACAAAATGAAAACATAATGGGATATGAGCCAATACCGAAGCTCATAATGAAGATATCCCTACCATTGATGCTTTCGATGCTCATCCAAGCGCTCTACAATGTTGTCGATAGCATATTCGTTGCAAGAGTTTCTGAGATATCGCTGACGGCAGTCTCCCTTGCATTCCCTCTTCAAAATCTTTCTATCGCATTCGCAGTAGGAACCGCAGTCGGTATCAATTCGCTGCTTGCAAGACGCCTTGGAGAAGGAAACAGGAAAGAAGCAGAGAGAGTCGCTAATAACGGCATATTCCTCTCATTCCTGACATGGATCTGCTTCGCGCTCTTCGGCATCTTCGGTACGCGTCCATTTCTTTCGCTCTTCACCGACGATCCGATGCTTCTCGATCTCTCTACCGGCTATGCTCAGATCTGCCTTATTTTCTCCTTTGGCATGTTCATAGATATCACGGAAGAGAGAATCATGCAGGCAACAGGCGACAGCATCCATCCGATGTTCACACAGATTGCAGGTGCACTTACGAATATTATCCTCGATCCTGTGTTCATCTTCATCTTCGGCCTCGATGTATATGGCGCGGCTATTGCAACGGTTCTGGGCCAGTTCGTCAGTATGTTCGCCGCTCTGTACTTCGTTAAGAAGAACAAGTATATATCGATACATATTCGCCAGTTAAAACCTTCGAGAAGGATAATCAAGGACATTTATGTCGTCGGTGCTCCTTCAATCATCATGCAAAGCGTAAGCACTGTCATGGTCAGCGCCCTCAATTCGATACTCATCGCATTCAGCACAACCGCAGTATCGGTTTTAGGCATATATTTCAAGCTACAGTCATTCGTATTCATGCCGGTCTTTGGATTGCAGACTGGTATGATCCCTATCATTGCGTACAACTATGGAGCAAAAAAGAAGGGCAGGATGCTCAAGACACTGAAAGTCGGCGCGTCTATTGCTGTTGCAATAATGTTCTTAGGTTGTCTCCTCTTCAATTTTGCTCCAGATCTGCTGCTTTCCTTCTTCGCAGCTGGAGAGGAAATGAGGATAATAGGCAGACCAGCACTGAGGATTATCTCCCTCTGTTTCATACCAGCCGCTATTGCAATAAGTTTCACTTCGATATTTCAGGCAACAGGCGTTGGTTTCGCTGCTATGATTGTCTCGATTGTCAGACAGTTAGTCTTCCTTATTCCATCCGCAGCACTGCTTGCAAGACTTGGAAATGTAACGGATGTCTGGTTTGCATTCTTAATCGCAGAAGCCGCAGGATTGAGTCTATCGCTATTCTTCTTCGCACGTGTCTACAGGAAGAAAATAAAAGTCTTAGGATAAGCA
>CAZURL010000135.1:0-2859 GCA_964623005.1 uncultured Spirochaetaceae bacterium | reverse complement strand
CAGATATCCTCCTAGAAGGCAAACAGAAGCTTACAGTACAGGTGATTGTCGATAAGTGCGGCATTGCAAGACAGACATTCTATTACCACTTCAGGAACGTCCCGCAGCTACTTGAATGGATGCTTGAAAAATGTGCAGACAACCTTGTCAAAGAGACGGCTGCAATAGACGATGTTGAGAATAAGATAAGGAACTTCCTTGTTATCGCAACGAAAATCGTGCCTGAAATAAAAAAGATAATGGCTATGAATTATCGAGATGAGATGGAAAGGATAATCTCAAACGGAATGGTAAATCTGTTCACCCGCATTGCAAAGGAAGCTGGAAGACTGAACGGCATGACAACGGATGAACAGCAGTTCATAATCCGCTACCATAGCCGCGCAATGCTCGGTCTTCTTATGGAATGGAGCGATGAAGACACGAAGCATCTTGATGAAATAGCTCATCGCATTGCTCTGCTAATTACTTAACCTTACACTTTTTAAATACTGTCAGGATAATAGGCTTCTCTCAATTGACCGCTTTACACCACCATTGTTAACTTGAACTAGGAAAAAGAGGAACATTTATGGAAGAAGTCAAATCCCCGAAAAAACCGCTTATTTATTACTATGTTGTGGTTTTGGTTGTCATAGTGCTATTTAATATGCTGCTCGCTCCGCTTCTCAATCAAAGGAGAGTGATAGAAGTTGACTACGGCACATTCATGTCGATGATAAATTCCGAAGATATCAATACCGTACAGATTGATGATAACCAGATCATCTTTACAGATAACACCAATTCAATCATCTACAAGACAGGTTTGATGTTCGATCCAACACTTACAGAGAGGCTGTATGAATCAGGAGCAACGTTTGCAAAGGTCATTCAGGAACCTATGTCTCCTATTCTGAGCATTTTCCTGAACATCGTCCTCCCAATACTGATCTTCGTAGCTATCGGACAGTATTTCAGCAAAAAGCTGATGGAAAAGGCTGGTGGCGGTAAGAATGCCATGGCATTCGGTATGGGAAAGAGCAACGCTAAGGTTTATGTCCAGTCAACAGAAGGTATTCATTTCTCCGATGTAGCTGGAGAGGATGAAGCAAAGGAAAGCCTCAAGGAAATTGTTGACTATCTTCATAATCCTTCGAAATATACCGATGCAGGTGCTTCAATGCCTAAAGGCATTCTTCTCGTAGGCCCTCCGGGAACAGGAAAGACTATGCTTGCAAAGGCTGTTGCCGGCGAGGCGAATGTGCCATTCTTCTCAATCTCTGGCTCTGAATTTGTTGAGATGTTTGTAGGAATGGGAGCATCAAAGGTACGTGATCTATTCCGTCAGGCAAAAGAGAAAGCGCCTTGCATAGTCTTTATAGATGAAATCGATGCTATCGGACAGAAAAGAAACTCCGGCGTAAATGGAGGGAATGATGAAAGAGAACAGACGCTTAATCAGCTTCTGACAGAGATGGATGGCTTTGAAGGTAATAATGGCGTAATGATCCTTGCTGCGACAAATAGACCAGAATCGCTTGATCCAGCACTTACTCGCCCAGGACGCTTTGACAGACGTGTTCCTGTGGAGCTTCCGGATCTTGCAGGACGGGAGGCAATTCTCCGCGTGCATGCAAAGAAAGTCAAGCTCGATAATGACGTAGACCTTCATACTGTAGCAAGGATGGCTTCCGGTGCATCCGGTGCAGAGCTTAGGAATATAATCAATGAAGCAGCGCTCAGAGCCGTAAGAAATGGACGCACGGTTGTAAATGAAAGCGATCTTGAAGAGAGTATCGAGGTGGTTATCGCAGGATACCAAAAGAAGAATTCAGTGCTCTCCGATAAGGAAAAGCTCGTCGTCTCCTACCATGAGATAGGACATGCACTTGTTGCCGCCCTACAGACAGGTTCTGCTCCGGTACAGAAGATTACGATCATCCCCAGAACATCCGGGGCGCTTGGATATACGATGCAGGTCGAGACTGGTGATAAATACCTTTTAACAAAGAATGAAATACTGAACAAGATCTCAACATACACAGGTGGAAGAGCGGCAGAAGAGGTTGTATTCGGAGAGATTACAACAGGAGCTTCCAATGATATTGAACAGGCAACGAAGCTTGCACGTGCGATGATCACGCAATATGGCATGAGCGATAACTTCGGAATGGTTGCTATGGAGACGGTGAATAATCAGTATCTTGGCGGCGATACATCGCTAAGCTGTTCGGCAGAGACACAGAAAGAAATCGATAATGAGGTCGTGAAAATCATAAAAGAGGAATATGAGAAAGCCATAAAGATACTCTCGGATAATCGAGAAAAACTTGATGAGCTTGCAAAGTTCCTCTATGAAAAAGAGACGATTACAGGCGAAGAGTTCATGGAAATCCTTAATAAAGGAGGTGCTGTATGATAAAGGGCAGAGGGCTATTATGGCTTACCATCATTATAAGCATCCTGATGATATTGCTCGGCATCGCATCCTTTCTCAGTCCTGAAATCGCATTTTCTTGGGTTCTTATCGCAATTGCCGTAACCGCGATAGTCATAGGTATCATGGATATAATCATATACGTAAGGATCGAACGCTACACAGGCTTTGTCCATATACTCTCGCTTATAGCAGGTATTTTGAGCGTTATGTCTGGGCTGATGATGCTCTCCCATCCGAGTGCCGGGATTATTGCAATCACAATCCTCTTCCCAATCTGGTTTCTTGCGCATTGTATATCTAATATCGCAAGGCTGGAAGCACTCAGAATAATAGCAAGAAGCGTTGCGTATTATATATCGCTTGTGCTCAACATCATCGGAATAGTCATTGCAGTCCTTATGATAATTTTCCCTACAAGTCGCTACGTTTCCTTGATA
>CAZURL010000134.1:0-2867 GCA_964623005.1 uncultured Spirochaetaceae bacterium | reverse complement strand
CCTTCTGCCAAAACTTCTTTTCCTCCAAGATGATGGATTTTCAATGCATCACTTCGGGATACGCCTCTTTTGAAGGTATATTGCGGATAGCCAAACCCTAAAGGAACTGTAATATAATGGTTTTCAGGAATCTCTAGGAATGCTCTTGCGTTTGGACATATGCTGAGCGCAGCGCCTGGTGTCGATACATAGATTGTCCCTATCCCATATGACTCCATAATAAGCTCAACATAGGTCAGTGCTATCTGTGTGTCATAGACCCATTCGCCCTTTCCTATCGGGGCGTGAACAAAGAGCGCATGGGGAGCGCCCCTGAACATAAAGCTTTCCCCTTCTTCGCATTTTGTACGGAAGAAAGCAATATCTTCTTTCGTAAAGCGACCGGGATATATGCCTCTATCAGCAGCATCGAAAAGCTCTTTGTGAAAGAGCGCGGCAAATTCCTTCATAGTCTCCTTATCATCTATGACAGTATATTCAACTAGCTGATTACAGCTGCCTGTGGGAGAGTTCCCTGCGATATGAAGTATGTGGTCAATAAGAGCCTTATCGACATTCTGATCCTTATACGACCTGCAACTGCGGCGATTTGTTACCAGAGCTTCCATCTCATCGGGCTTAGCAATCATTGTACGAGGCATACAGTCCTTCGCGGTCTTTCCCAAAATAGAGAGAGCTTCCGTCGGACATACTGCAAGGCATCTCTGGCACTCCCAGCATAGATTCCATTCGTCTATAATCTCCTCTATCTTCATTTCAGGAAATCCGTCATTGCCTAGTTTCAATGCCCCATTCCAGCAAGTCTTTTCACAAAGGCCGCAATTTATACATTTTTCCCTATCGATTACAAGATGTTTATCAAGCACATTATTCTTCATCGCGCATCTCCTAAATTGTCAGTCCGAGTATCGTGAAAGCTATAAAAGCCATCAGCAGGGCGAGAAGCGTATACGGCAGCTCTGTCTTGACGTGATCCATAATCTCTGTCCCGGTCATTGTCGATGAAAGTATTACGCTATCGGATATCGGAGAGCTTTGATCGCCGAATACAGCACCGGAGATTATGACTCCAATCATGTATTCAAGTGGAATCCCTGCGCTATAAGCAACGGGAATCAACAATGGCACAAGAAGACTTACAGTGCCTCCGCTGGTTCCTGTAGCATATGAAAGAATTGCTGCAGCAAGAAGTGAAGCTGGCAGTATAAATGATCCGGGGAGAATAGACGTCAGCGACGCTATGTAAGCAGCGGAGCCAAGCAGAGACAGCGTGGAGCTGAACGAATAAGCGAGAACGAGAATCATTGTCAGAGGGAACATGCCAGTCATTCCATCGATGCACCATGAGATATATTTATCAATCGTGCAAATCCCTTGAATACGATATAGTAATCCGGTAAAGAGCAATGTCAGAACACCGGAAGCAAATACCGACAATGCCCCATCGCCATCTGAAATTCGGCCATTGCCGCTCTTGAAGAGAAGGATGAAAATCATGACTACCATAAAGACAATCGGCAACACCATGTTTCTCACAAGCGGCTTCTTCCCTTCTGGCAAGTCTGTATCATATACATGCGTACCGCTTTCTCCAGCAGTCTCAACACCAGCTTTGCCCATCGGCCCGGCATCTTTGCCAGTAATGATCGTAGCAAAGAGAATGATCATCAGAGCTATCGCAAAGAAATGAAAAGGCACTGCGCTCAACACAAGCGAGAAAGGATTCACATCAAGGCCTAAATCATTGATCACAGGGGCCAGAAAAGCGGAAAGCACAGCAGCTGCGCTACCGAATGGAACAAGCCAAGCAACAGCAGAACCCGTGGAATTGGCAATAAAAGCAAGTTTTTCCTTGGAGATGCCGAATTTACGGAAGAACGGTTTTCCTGACATCGAAGTGACTGTGATTGAACTTGTTCCATCAACAAAAATGAGAAGACCGAGAATCGAGGGAAGGAGTTGTGCTCTGCGTTTTGAGGTTATTATCTTCTTCTTTTCCGTTGAGTATCTTACCAAGCCCTCTACGCCTCCAGACCGGGAGACAGCTGTCATTATCCCCCCGGTCATAAGAACAAAGAATGTTGTTGCAGTGGTATCTGATGAAGCAAAAACATCTGCAATTGCATTTATACCTGCAATATAATTTCCTGTTGCAGTTCCGATGATAAGCGACGATACGATAAGCCCTGTTACAAGTGCAAGAAAGACATTTTTCTTCCAGAAGGCAATGGCAAGCACAAGTATTATAGGGATAAGGGATACAAAACCATATTCGTTCATTTTTCTACTCTGGTTAGAGTCATATCAAAAATGATTTCTGTATACAATAATGCACTTTTTTGTATCTTAGTTTCCTTTTTGTAACCTTAAAGGCATAAACAAATTACTAATCCTTCGGATTGTTTTGCCCATAAGTCCTATACAAAATCAATTGACTGATGCTACAGTCAAGTTGGGAGAGAAAAATGAAAAAGAAAGAAGAACTGCCAATCTGTCATGTGGCAACTACAGTGCAGCTTATCGGTAGCAAATGGAAACTGCTTATCTTGCGGAATCTTCTGGTACGTCCTTGGCGATTCAATGAGCTGAAGAAGTCTCTGGACGGAATCAGTCAGAAAGTGCTCACAGAAAGCTTGAAATCCATGGAAGCCGATGGGATAATCGTCAGGACTGTTTTTCCGGAAGTACCTCCTCGCGTAGAGTATTCTCTCTCAGAGATTGGGGAGAGCATGAGACCGATTATCGCTTCAATGGAGGCTTGGGGAGAGTACTATAAGGAAAATCTGAAATAATAGGAAGGCACAAAGCCTTTTCAGGCGTCACTTCATTCTACCTTAATGTACCCTCATGAACATATAAACTTATCT
>CAZURL010000133.1:0-3009 GCA_964623005.1 uncultured Spirochaetaceae bacterium | reverse complement strand
TATCATCTAGGCGGAAATGGAGTTGGATATGCAAGATCATGATGCTGAGGGAAATCATGATTGTTCTCTTTAAAATAGATATTGCTGCGAGAACGAAACAGGATGTCTGTTCTCAAATAGGACTTTCTCCAAATACTCAGTATCAAGATTAAGATCTGTTGCAATACGTACAAGAAGACTTTCGCCGATCATATTCTGTTCGCAGAACAGATATGCAACAGCTTTCTCTGCAATATGGCTTGGAAGAAGCGAATCCATATACTTTTCACCATCTTTGTCAGAACCATAGCTATGCAGAAGATTACTATAGAGCTTTGATTTGCGAGGATTCCCACATAGAGCCTCAAGTTCCTTTATAAGTCCTTCTGAATTTCCTTTACTGGCTTCCTCTCCAAGCGGTTTGAGCGTAAAGAACGTATATTCCTTTCCTGGCAGGAAATGATGACGATCGCAACGCGCTGCATAATTCGGCTCAAGATCGCTGTTCTTGACCCTATCCCCACCCACAGCAATAAGCGGATCAAAATAGAGCGCAGGACACTCCTTTCCCTCTACATTGTAATAACGATAGGTATAGAACGCAGAAGCCATGCAATCTGGATGCTCACAGTATGCTGTAAGCGGTATTACATCCGTTGCGATATCCAGCATGAGTCTTGCTGTGGAATTGAAGAACTCCCTTCTGAAATTAAGAATCAGCGTAGGGAAGATGAACATGCACCCCTTCTCCAACGAACAATTACGTGCAACATATGCAAGCCTTTCATCGAAGAACGAAGCTTCATCGATTATATACGTACCAACGTCGGGGTTATCCTTCACAACCTCTTCAAAGCCGAATGAATCACGGATCCTTGCAATATTCTTTCCGCATCTTATGTACCCAGATCTATATGCCATAGCATCATCCGGATAATCCATAAAGCGCGCTCCGTCGATATCAGAACGGATGAAGAAGATCTTTCGTCTATCTACATCCCCTGTGCTCGTCAGCTCACGTATCTTATCGCTCTTCTTTCTTGCAACAGCAGCATCGCGCCATACACGGGCAGCGAACTCCGTCTTTCCCGATCCCATCGGCCCGATGAGAAGAACACGGCGTCCGGGCGTCGTGAAATCAAAGTGCGTGAAAGTATTATGTACATCTAACGTGGGAAAGCCGAGGGATTTCAAAAAATCAGCCCCAGCACTCTCCTTCTCAAGCGTTTGCATCTCTTTCCTTGCTTTCCTTAACGATCTTGAGTCCTGCGCTTGCTCCGATTCTTGAAGCGCCGTTCTCGATCATAGCCATCGCACTCTTATAATCCCTTATACCGCCGGAAGCTTTTACAGAGAGCCTATCGCCAACCATTTCCTTCATAAGCGCGACATCCTCAACCGTTGCGCCGCCTGTGGAGAATCCTGTACTGGTCTTTACAAAGTCCGCTCCTGCTTTTTCAGAGAGCATACAGGCCGTCTTCTTCTCGTCATCAGTAAGCAGACAGGTTTCGATTATAACCTTGAGAATCTTGCCCTCTGTAGCTTTCCTGACAGCTTTTATATCATCAAGGACTTCATCCAGCATCCCTGATTTAAGGAATCCGATGTTGATGACCATATCAACTTCCTCTGCACCATTCTCGACTGCTGTTGCAGCCTCATTTGCCTTAGAAGAACTATCCATCGCACCAAGCGGAAACCCTACTACTGTACATACCTTTACGCCGCTTCCTTTGAGAAGAGAAGATGCAAGCGGTACCCAGCAGGAATTTACGCATACGCTGGCAAATTTATACTCTACAGCTTCCTTGCAGAGCGTTTCTATCTTTTCCTTCGTTGCATCAGCGGCAAGTGCCGTGTGATCGATATATTTCGCGATATCCATAAACACCTCATCGAAGAATCTAAGCAAAAAAGCCTCTCAACTACAATAGCTTTCCAAGACGGGCGTCCGCAACACCCTCCTTGAATGGATAGAGATTTTCGCCTTTGCTATAGCGCTCCAGCATGAATGCTATTGCAACTTCATCATCATTCATCTCTACCGGATAATAAGGATTGATGAATACTGTCCTATCCCCAAGCGACACATGGGAAAGAGAGAGCGCGCCATTCCCTTTTTCCTCATCCCGATGAAAGACAAACTGAGAAGAGTAAGGATAGCCATTTCCATCAACGCCAACAATGCCCGTTTCTGTTAATATAGCGCGCTCTCCGCGTATCTCAACGCGCTTTCCCATCAAATATGAATGATACTGATTCGATGAAAAATCATTGATGAAAAGCTTTGAGCCAAAATGCATCAGGCGAAGCTTTCTCTCATATCCCTCACTCTCGTCATTTCTCTCAAGACCGCTGCGGCTTCCGGTCTTTACAATAGAAGATGAATGATCAATGGATGAATATTCATCGGGCATAGCGAAACCCAGAGAGAGAATCCTTCTTGCAATAGCAGCCGCATGATGGTTATGGAGACCGGAAAGATAAACCTGATCGATCTTCCCGAGAAGCGGAAGAGCGGCTAGCAAAGAGGAAAAGAGTGGCGTATAAGCATACTGTTCAAGTACAAGGCCCTCTATATCCTCAAGAGCTGAAAGCTCCTTTTCAGAGAGAGGCAATAGCGATGTTTCGGCGATTATCCTCTCTCCGCGCTCTCTTAAAGCAAGGATTGTGTCAAAGAAGTCTAGGCGACCTGATGATACGATTACCGCATCATGAGGATGCGAAAGAGCCTTTTCGATATCATTCTCAACAGGGATTTCTTCTCTGCTATAACCCTCTCGCCTTGTATAAATTGCAGAAATCTTAAGCAATTCTGGCAGCTTATTGCTAATACGGATGAAGAACTCAGCTCTCCACCCTGTTCCGAAAAGCACAACATTCATACCACAATAGTACCACGCTGAAAGCGCTTTTGGATTGAGAAAAACTATCTACCTTTAACTGGCACGTAACGGCAAAGTCCATTGAAAAAATTTCAATATCTGCTACAAAGTCGTTTGGAAAAGTTTAATATACACACCAAAAGTC
>CAZURL010000132.1:0-3094 GCA_964623005.1 uncultured Spirochaetaceae bacterium | reverse complement strand
ACTATGTATTTCAGTTCCTCTGCCATATAAGCAGTCTAACATCTCTCAAAGACGGCAACAACTGAGACTATGAATATTGAATCAAATGTAATTCAACGGAAAATGCGTGAAAGCACTTTTCCGCTTGTACGCCATTTAGGATCTGCCTTTACCCTGAGATCCAGATTGAGCTTTGAGCCGGGAAATATTCTCTTAATTTCAGTAAAGGATTCTTTTCTTATCCGTTTGATATTACTTCCACCTCTCCCGACAATCATTCCCTTCTGTCCTTCACGCTCTACATTTATAACAGCGCGAACCCAGACTTCCTTTCGCTCTTCATTGTACTCAAGGTCTTCAATCTCTACATAGATTACATGCGGCATCTCATCAGAGAGTGTTGATATTGTCTTCTCCCTTATGATCTCTGAAAGCCTGAACTCAAGATCTTGGTCTGTGTATGTTGATTCATCATACATCAGCTCTCCCTCAGGAGCGAGTTTGAACAGTTCTATCAATACTTCATCGATACCTTCATCCTTTGACGCAGAAGCTGAAAGGATAACTGCATCAGGAAAGTGCTCTTTTAGGAAATCCTTTGCACTTGCCATCATCTCCGCATTTGCTACGTCTTCCTTGTTGACAACGGCAACAACTGGAACATTAGCCCTTTTGACAAGCTCTGCGATAGCTTCCTCTTCCTTTCCGGGCGCTCTTGTTCCATCAATCATGTAGAGAATCATATCAGAGTCCGATAGCGATGATACCGTAACATCCTGCATCCTCTTGTTGATTTCCTTCTCCGAAATATGATAGCCAGGCGTATCAGTAAAGACGAGCTGTCCTCTCTGATCTGTGTAGATCCCTCTTATCTTATTCCTCGTTGTCTGAGGGGTAGGGCTTGTTATAGATACCTTCATCCCTGTAATCGTATTGACTATTGTTGACTTACCAGCAGAAGGCCTTCCTATCACCGATACTGTCGCAGCTTTCATATAACCCCCAAATCCCTTGCTATTCCATCAAGACCCAAAAACGTAAACACCTGTGTCTTAAACGAGACAAAGACATCAAGTATTATATCAAGAAGCGCATCCAATGTATTTCTCTCCGGTGCAACATATTCAACATCCGCGGTCTCTCCCGTTGGCGTGAATGATATAAATGACCACGCAGAAACATCGTACGTTGCTTCAATTATTTCCTCGATATCATCAGGAAGCCGTGGATAAAAATCTATACCGGTGATGTCCTCTACATCATCAACGCTCATCGCATAGCTTTGAAGTGAGCGATCTGAGCCTTCGTTTGGCAATACAAACCCTATTGCTTTGATATCAGGATCGGTGTAATCGAGGACAACTTTATAGAACCGCTTAGGTACTGCCACTTCATTCTTTCCAATAGTCTCATACGGGCCATCTGTCAGGACAGGGCCTGTAACGACATAGACACTTTCGTTCTCATATGCAAATGTTCTTACAACCGCTTCCAATTCGGCCCAGATGCCTCTATTGAAGGATGGCACTTGGGGTGCCATATTCGAAAGATAGAAAGTATCGCTCATGGCTTCTGCCGACCATTTGAAATCCGCAGCCGGCGCCATATGGCCTCGATCATAACCGCTTCTACGATAATCAGAAAGCTCTGCGGATCCTGTACGCACAGCAGGATCTGCCTTAAATGAATCATTTCTTTCCTCGCTGCCAAGGACTTCTGCTCTTGTCAGTTCATATGCAACATATGAAGGCAGTTCATACTCTTCATTATATGAAAGCGTATATCCTGTATGCGTTATTATCTGCTCACCGGGAATAGGTGCAGGAAGTTCCAGTCCTTCGATTATCCCAGTTGAAGTGATTCTCTCCGCTTCTCCCGGTGTTATAAACGAGAGAATCAGGAATATTACGCACAATATGATAAGAACCAGCAGCGTACGTTTAAGCTTTTTCAGTTGTTTTGATTTTTTCTTCTTAGCCATTTGAATCCATCTAGAACATATCCCATTTTCTCAGAGAATGCGAAGATAATCACGAAGGAAAGAATCGATGCGATAACAGTTGTTGCGCTCGACATCGGTGCTGAATCAATGAATATAGAGGATGTCGGCATCGATGAATCAGGATAGTTCACAAAAAGCGCGATATAAAGATTGTTCATTGCATGCATAGCGACAGGAGCCTCAAATCCACCGGTTGCAACTGCTAAGTATGCGGCAAGCGCACCCCACGCGAAATAGTAGATAATAGGGATTATCATATTGGAAGACGCAGTGACTTCCGTATTTCCAAGATGCGGCAGAAGGAAAAGAAAACCGCAGATCACTGAAAGAGGAAGCGCTTTAAGCGGTGAATCAGGCAGCATATCTTTATATACAATGCGTGCAGGAAGCGCTCTGAAAAAGATTTCCTCAGCTGTTGCTTGCAAGGGAGTAAGAATAAGAACCGGAATAACGAAAAGGAGCTTTTCTTGAAGCGGAACTGGCGTTACACTCACATCCCTTACGTGCAGAAGCGTTAATATAATGCTAAAGAGAAGATATATCCCACAAACCTCTAAAGAATACTTCCATCTGTACCCAGTATTGCTTCCAAGTAGCTCTCTGAGCTTTGTTTTCAGAAGCATATTTGCCCCGAATAAGAGTCCTAGGAACATCAAAAGAAATGGAATATGGATAGTTATATAGTCCTGCACAATACCAAGTGCACCAGTTGAAGCAAAAGGCCAGGAAAGATAGAGAATTGCTGCAAGCGGCCCGAAATTCATCCACAGCACCATTGCAAGAAGAAGCACTAACACCCCTATAACCGGAGTGAATGTATTCGGCTTCTGCTTTTCTTTCTTCTCTTTCATAAAACGAGAGTACCATGAAAGGCAATTAAGAGAAAACAATCTATAGAAAAAAAGGTTACACAAAATTGTTAATTTCAATACATACAATAAATTAGTTTCGTGAACCTATAAAAAGAAAAATACAAAAAAATATAAAAACGGCTTGACAATTCCCCTCCGGGGGGTATAGCCTTAACTCAGCATAAAATTTTCGGAGGATTTTTAATATGTCCAAAAAACTTTTGATTGCACTGCTAGCCTTAGTAGTGATTTTTGGATTCGC
>CAZURL010000131.1:0-3169 GCA_964623005.1 uncultured Spirochaetaceae bacterium | reverse complement strand
CCAAACTTAAGACCAAGACCAGTGTTTGTACCGAGGTTAAGTCCGATTGCGAAGCTACCCTCTTCTGATGCACCCTTGTACTGTGCAGCCATTGCTGGCGCAATAGCAAGAATTGCTATAACAAGAAGGATGATTGCTTTCTTTTTCATTTAAAATCTCCTTTAATCTTTAGATAAAAGATTATTGTATTTAGACTGTAGCGGATATCCTCACAAGTAGCAAGAATGAAGATTTCAAATAGACAAAATGAAGGGAACGACTAACAGAGCCACGAAGCTTTTCGGAGATATCACAACTTATTCAGCCTGTGAGCTTATGTAACCAATTCCTGAGGAAACGAATATTATTCCATCCTGCTAGGCCACTGTAGCATATATTTGAGGCCTTTGTTGATGATGATTTAGCAATCGAGATAATTCAGAAAGCATAGTCACTGCTAGAACATATACTTCAAAGTCTACGCAATCGTATAACTTTCAGCAAAAATGGGAATATACTGCAACAATCTATGATCTATGTGACAGAGAAACAACAGAAATCTATTCCAAAATAAGGCATATCCCTTGCAACTGTTTATATTACAATATGTAACGATCAATAGAAATCATTATGAAAAGTTAGGCAAAACACTGTATATTTGCTATAATAGCACCTGTTAAGATGGCCGTTAAGGATAAAAGCAAAGCGGATAGAAACGCTCTCTTATATCATCAGGCCGCTTGGGAGGAGAAGGAATAATAGGCGTATTTTCGCCATATTCTTAATATTCTGATGGAAAGCCTATATGCAAAAAGCAATGAAGAACTTATAAGCATACTTTCACTGGATAAGCCTTATCAGGCAAAGATAGTAAGGCAATTCCTACTGAAAGGCGTAACCTCTTTCAATGATATGACATCGCTTTCAAAAAAAGACAGGGAAAGACTTTCAGCGCTCTTCCCCTCAACGTTTTCCTCACGCATTATAAGGCGAAGCGATGCGCCGTCTGCTGTAAAGCTTGCAATTGAACTTTCAGATGGAAAAATTGTTGAATGCGTAAGGCTTTCAGACGGCAAGGATAGATATACAGCATGCCTTTCTAGCCAAGTTGGCTGCGCGATGGGATGCGCATTCTGCAAAACAGGGACGATGGGACTTGTAAGGAATCTTAGCGCAGGAGAGATTGTAGAGCAATTTGTACACCTTGAAGCACTTGGAGAGAAAATAAGTCATATTGTCTATATGGGCATGGGGGAAGCGCTTTCGAATTTCACGCCTACAATCGATTCCATCAAAGAACTTCATAGAGAAGATGGATTCAATATCTCATACAGAAGAATCACGATATCTACCTGCGGCTTTATTCCAGGCATCAGAAAACTATCCGAAATAAATATCCCAGTTCGCCTTGCAGTCTCTCTTGTAACGGCAGAGGATGATCTCAGATCTTCTCTAATGCGGATTAATAGGAAATATTGCCTTGATGATCTCAAGAGCGAGCTGAAACGTTTCCAGCACAGAAATGATAAGAGACTAACGCTTGAATACTGCATGCTCTCTGGTATCAACACAAAAGAGAAGAGCGCAGAGACATTATCCACGTTCGTAAAAGGACTTGATGTGGTTGTGAACCTCATACCTTGGAACAGTGTAGACGGACTGCCATTCACAACACCTTCCCACAGAGAAATCGAAAACTTTACAAAAGAACTCAGGAAGAGAGGTATAAACTATACACTTCGCATGGAAAAAGGTGGAAGCATTGGAGGCGCATGCGGTCAGTTAGCAAGTGAAAGTAAACGATAAAATTAAACAACTTCACCTAAAACGTATAGTTATTTTTAATTTTATACACCTTTCAATTCGTTGTACTGTATAAATTAGTCCTCTATACTTTTCTTCATGGATGCAAAATCGCTGAAGTTACTCGTGGGGAGAAATATCAAGCGTCTGCGCAATGAGCGCAACCTCACGCAGCAAATGCTAGCGGAGAGCATTGGGATATCCCCAAAACAGATTGCGTCCATCGAGTGCGGCAATTCCTATCCTCGACCTGAGACATTATGCAAACTCTGCGATATCCTCGACGTACCGCCAAGCTGCTTTTATCAAAAGGAAGAAGATGTAGCGGCCGAGAAGAAACGGATTGCAAAATATCTAATGGACATTCAAAGCCGAATCGATATGATAATGAGCGAGAGCGCAAACTATGCGCTTGAGATGGATGAGGAATCAAATTAACCTCTACTTGTGAAGAAATTTCTGCGTGAACTCTATCTGATACCCGTGTATTTGTATAAAGGCCTCATAAGTCCCTTTACAGGCCCATGCTGCCGTTATATCCCGTCCTGTTCATCGTATTTTCTTCAGGCCGTACAGCGCTTCGGGATTATCAAAGGCAGCATAATGGGTGGTATAAGACTTCTTCGATGCAGAAAAAGCTTTCTTGGCGGCCCAGATCCAGTTCCCGATACATGGTCATGGAAAATCATGAGAGAGGATTGGATCCGCTATAAGAAACCAAAGAAGATGTAATCATCTTCGCGTCAGGATGAACGCACTCTCCTCGTGCCCTGTTCCCGGATAGAAATCAAAGACCCTAGCTCTATCGAGGCTATAGCCCTCAAATAACGCTAAATCCCTAGAAGCCGTTACGCTATTGCAGGATACATAGATAATCCGCTCAGCACCGAATGAAGAGATAATAGAAATTGCATCTCTTGCCATTCCCGTTCGAGGAGGATCAACGATAATTGTATCTGGTTTCACCCCGCTCTTCTTTGTCCACTCCCCCACATCCGATGTAAAGGAACGCGCAGAAGGCGCATTTTTCTTGGAAAGCATAAGACAGCGCTTATCACGTTCGACAGCATAGACAGTCTTGCCATCTCCTTCAAAAAGCGCAGAAAATGTTCCTACTCCACTATAAAGATCCATGATAATATTACCGACGACATGCGTTTTTATATATTCAAAAAGTTCCGGAAGAAGACGAGGATTTGACTGAAAGAAGACATTCGCAGAGACCATGTATGGAATACCGCAAACCGTTATACATACAGAGTTTTCCCCTGTTGAAACCTCTTCATCACCCTCGAATGCACTCACCTCAGCAATACCGCCGCTTGTTCTATTTTCAAACACAGCCTGACGCGACGCTGCAATAATCGCATTTCCATCCTTGAGCATC
>CAZURL010000130.1:0-3247 GCA_964623005.1 uncultured Spirochaetaceae bacterium | reverse complement strand
TTAATTATTGGATATATAAACAATTAATCTTGAATAGCTAATGTTTACTATCCTCAATTTTTACCTTGGTGATGTCTAACCAGCGTACAAAAAAGGCTCAAAATGATGAAAATTCACTTTTCCCATTTCTTCTTGGGCGTTGTAGATTCAGGCCATGGAAAATTGGATTGATACTCACATTACGCTACCTCTTCATGTAACGATTTCAGAAGAGAAGGAGAATGCAATCTCCCACTTCTTTGGATTGGCTCTCGCTATTGTCGGATTCTTCTATGTTGTATTCTCCTCTGGATGCAATCTTGGAATGGTCGTATTCGCAATTTCCAATATTGTGCTCTATGCCGCTTCTGCGTTCTATCATGCATTGTCAAAGGGAACTGCGAAGAAGATTCTGAGAGTCTTTGACCACAGCGCGATATATATTCTGATAGCTGGTTCTTATACGCCTGTTCTTCTTCATGTAGCGACACCTTTGACTAAGGCCTATGCTCTATTCATGTGGGCGATTACCGTTCTTGGTATTCTGCTTACGCTTCGCTTCTGGGGAAGGCTGTATGTTCTTCATGTAATACTCTATGGGGTTATGGGCTGGTCGATTGTCTTTTTCTGGAATTCTGTGATTCCATCCATCCCCGCAGGACTTCTTAGATACATGCTTCTTGGTGGGATAACCTATACTGTTGGAATGATCTTCTACGGGGTTAAGAAGATTCCCCATAATCATCTTATCTGGCATATCTTCGTGCTTGCTGGAAGCATATTCTTCTTTGTCGGCTATAGCTTGTATCTGCTTGCATAATCGATTCGTTGTGTACACTATATTCCCATGAAGACAAATGCTATGAGGATTTTGGAATCCCTTTCCATACCATATAGTGTGCACGAATACGCGTATGATGAAGAAAACCTTGATGCAGTGCATGCTGCAAAAAGCATCGGATTGGATCCGGAGTGCGTATTCAAAACGATTGTCATGAGAAGCAATGCAAATGCAATCTTCGTCTTCTGTCTGCCAGCTGAATTTGAAGTCTCCTTGAAGAAAGCCCGAACGCTGACAGGAAGCAAGGAAATAGACCTTGTAAAGCAATCAGAACTCCTGTCTTTGACCGGGTATATAAGGGGAGGTTGCTCGCCTTTGGGAATGAAAAAGCGCTATCCGACATTCATTGAAGAGACAGCGCTTCTTGAAGATAGAATCTACGTAAGTGCAGGGGTTAGAGGGATGCAGCTTGCTCTGGATCCTGAGGATTTGAGAAGAGCTGCCGATGCGGTTTTCGCAGACTTTACTTGATAACTTTAACCCTTCCTGGATTACGCGGTTTTTTCTCCGCATTCACTACAGGATAGCCAAGGATGCAGTTGCCAATACCTCTCCATTCGCCATCTACGCCCAGTTCTTTCAGAAGAGCTTTTCCTTCTTCTGTTTCATACACTTCATATGCTCTATTGATCCAGCATGAACCAAGTCCAAGTGCATATGCTGCGTTCATCAGGTTGCCAAGTGCAAGGCTTCCATCTTCAACTCCATGCCTAGCGTCCTTGGGAACGAGCACGACAATAACAGTCGGTGCGCCATAGAATGGATCTTTATCGGATCCCATGACAGCTGCGTTCATCTTAGACATCTTCTTGATTATCTCTTTATCCTGCACAACTAGGAAGAACGGAGTCTGTCTCCCCATTGCCGTTGGTGCATAGAGGCCTGCTTCAAGAACAGCATTGAGTTCTTCGTCTTTTATCTGCTCGCTTTTATAGTTTCGACAGCTTCTTCTTTCAATTAGGGCATTGATTATCTCGTTCATGTTATCCTCCTGACTAATAATATAATGGAAAATAAAACTGATTGCAGAAATTAGTGAGAAAAACCCGTATCATTATAGCAATTTTTTGTTTTGTAGAATCTTGCGATTACGTATCTTTCATATAATAATCATCATATAAGGAGGCGTTATGAAAATAAGAAAAGCTATTGTTCTCGTTCTTGCCGTGTGCTTTATTGCGTTGCCGCTCTTTGCAGGTGGAAATGAAGAAAGCACAGAGAACGACAAAATCGTATTGAGGCTGTATTGGTGGGGAAACCAGCTGAGAAACGATCAGACAGCCAAAGTCATTGCTCTTTATGAGGAATTGCATCCGGAGATCGATATCCAGCCGGAGTTCACCGACTGGTCAGGGTACTGGGATCGCCTTGCTGCTTTCACAGCCGGTGGTAATACCCCTGATATCATAACGATGGCATACACGTACTACAATCAGTATCAAGAGAATGGCATTCTTGCTGATCTTACCCCGTTCATCGAGGATGGAACCATTGATACGACGAACATTCCCGATAGCATTATCGAGAGTGGTTCAACCGATGGCCATTGCTATGCGATTTCCCTTGGAAGCAATGCGCTGGCAATGTTCTATGACAAGGAACTTGTAGAGAGCCTTGGTATTGAGATCCCGATCCAGCCGACCTTTGAGGAACTTTATGCTATTGGCGAGGAAATCTATGAGAAGACAGGTGTGAAGACATACTTCGATGGTGGCATCAACATGATGCACATCGTTGCAAGGACGAATGGCAACCAGATATTCAATGAACTGGCAGAAGGGGATAGCTCTTCAACACTTGAGCATTTCAGAAATGTTGCTGCTTTCAATGCTTCGCCAGCGGCTGTCTCTCCGGATATCCTTACTGAAAAGGATCCTAATATCGTTGAGACAAAACCTATCAATGATGGAACGACATGGAATGATTTCTCTTGGTCAAATCAGGCAAGCGCTATTGCAAACGCTGTTGGAAGGGAGCTTGGTATTACGATGTATCCTACAAAAGAGGGTGCAGTGCAGAACCCGATGTATCTGATGCCTTCGATGCTATTCTCCATTGCCGAAACATCTCCACATAAAGAAGAAGCCGCGGCATTCATTGATTGGTTCTTGAATAGCAAGGAAGCAAATGAGATCATGCTTGGTGAAAGAGGTATTCCAATCAATACGGAAATCTCTGCTTACCTTGAAGGATTTGTTGATGAATGGAATGCAGAGGTATTCAGATATGTCAGCACTGTTGCAGACTGTGCAACCGCTATCGATGATCCAGATCCTGCTGCTAGCTATCAGATTGAGGCAATTGCCAATACGATGACAGAATCAATCAGGGCAGGCGTTATCACTCCAGAAGAGGCTGCCACAGCGTTTACAGCACGCGCTCAATCTTATCTTTCTGAATAACAGTAATGTAATCCCTCTGATTTAT
>CAZURL010000129.1:0-3354 GCA_964623005.1 uncultured Spirochaetaceae bacterium | reverse complement strand
ATCATCGATGATTTCATGGCCTCTTTTTATAACTACTATGGCGTTACAAAAGACGGCGATGAACGGAAATATAATTACATTGTTGAGAATAATAT
The DNA here is from genome assembly GCA_964623005.1 of uncultured Spirochaetaceae bacterium. GTDB lineage: Bacteria > Spirochaetota > Spirochaetia > Sphaerochaetales > Sphaerochaetaceae > Ornithospirochaeta. Next base: position 3,259 of record CAZURL010000129.1, on the reverse strand, counting down.
CAAAGCAATGCTTGGTGTAATCGCAGGTGGAGAAGATCCTGCAACAGCAGATCTCGCGGCCTCTGCTTATGAATACCTTGTAAAGTATGGTATGAGCGAGAGTGCAATTAATATTCTTATCGATAAACTCTCTTAATAAGAGAAATATAACTATTATAGCGGCGACTGATGTGTCGCTGTTATTTTTCCAATAAAAACGCAAAATATAGTTGCATCAATCATAAATAACGCTGTATCTTGTGTTCACGAGATATAAGGAGACGTCATCTTAGATGATTCAGAGCGTTATAAAAAGAGATGGTAGGGTTGTTCTCTACGATCAGAATAAAATTGCATCCGCCATACTCAAGGCACTTGAAGCTGTTGGCGAAGGAGATGCTTCAGATGCCGCAAGGGTTGCAAATGATGTGCAGAGCATTGTAGAAAGCCGTTTTAAGGAAGCATCTCCATCAATTGAAGAAATACAGGATATTGTAGAGCAGGAGCTTATGGATCATGGTTTTCACAATTCTGCGAAGGCCTACATTCTCTACAGAGCAAACAGGACGAGAGCAAGGGAAGCGAATACCTCATTGATGAAGACAATCGATGAGATTACCCAGGTCGATGCCAGAAGGAGCGATCTTAAGCGTGATAACGCTAATATCGACGGCAATACAGCAATGGGGGCGATGCTTCAGATCGGATCTGCTGGTGCTAAGGCATATAATGAGATGTATCTTCTTCGCCCAGAGCATGCCAGGGCCCATCGTGAGGGCGACATCCATATCCATGATTTTGATTTCTATTCCCTGACGACAACTTGTTGCCAGATCGATATCCTAAAGCTCTTCCATGGTGGATTCTCAACGGGACATGGCTATCTTCGTGAGCCTCAGAGTATCCAGAGCTATGCAGCGCTTGCCGCTATTGCAATTCAATCAAACCAGAACGATCAGCACGGAGGCCAGTCCATCCCTAATTTCGATTATGCGATGGCGGAAGGTGTTGCAAAGAGCTATCGTAAGGCATATAGAAGGATTCTTGCAGAAGCAATCGAGGATCGTCTCGATATAGACGATGCAGGCGATGGTGCTTCAAAAGCTATTGAAGAGGCAGAGATGGCCTCTGGGGAGACTGCTCGACTAGAAAATGCCTCCCGTTTTGATGAAGTGGTAGCAGAGAGCATCCAAAAAACTTTCTCTTTCTCGGACGATGAAGCGAAAAATCTTGTGAAAAGAGTCCGTAACCGTTCATGGAAGAGGACTGATCGCGATACGTATCAGGCAATGGAAGGTTTTGTCCACAATCTTAATACGATGCATTCACGAGCAGGTGCCCAGACTCCATTTTCATCCATCAACTATGGGACGGACACAACGCCTGAAGGCAGAATGGCAATACGTAATATTCTCCTTGCCCTCGATGCTGGCCTTGGCCATGGTGAGACTTGTATTTTCCCTATTCATATCTTCAAAGTGAAAGAGGGGGTCAACTATAATCCAGAAGATCCGAACTACGATCTTTTCCGATTGAGCTGCAAAGTCAGTGCTAAACGTCTCTTCCCGAACTTCGTGTTCTTGGATGCGCCTTTCAACCTCCAATATTACAAGCCTGGTCATCCTGAGACAGAGGTAGCGACAATGGGATGCCGCACCCGTGTTATGGGAAATATCCATGACAGGACGCGTGAGATTGCTTATTCACGAGGAAACCTCTCTTTCACATCCATCAACCTTCCTCGCATTGCTATAGAGAGCAAGGGAGATGAAAAACTCTTTTATAAGAAGCTTGATGAGATGCTTGAGCTTTCTTCTGTACAGCTTCTCGACCGCTTTGAGATACAGGCTTCAAAACATGCATATAATTTTCCATTCCTGATGGGGCAGGGGGTATGGCTCGATTCCGATGAGCTTTCTGTTCGTGATGAAATAAGGGAAGTTCTTAAGCATGGTACGCTTTCAATTGGATTCATAGGACTGGCTGAGACACTTACAGTGCTATATGGAGCGCACCATGGAGAGAGGGAAGAGCTACAGGAGAAAGGTCTTGAGATCGTTGGTCATATGAGGGCGTTCTGCGATAAGAAGAGCGAGGAAATGCAGATGAATTTCACGCTCCTTGCAACGCCGGCAGAAGGGCTTGCTGGCCGATTTATCAGAATGGATCAGAAACGCTATGGGAAGATCAAGGGCGTAACAGACCGCGAGTATTATACTAATAGCTTCCATATTCCTGTATGGTTTGAGATCTCGGCATATGACAAGATCCGTCTTGAAGCCCCTTACCATGCACTCTGTAATGCTGGGCATATAAGCTATGTCGAGCTTGATGGCGATACGACAAAGAATGTTGAAGCTTTTGAGACTGTTGTCAGATGGATGCACGATGCAGGAGTCGGTTATGGCAGCATCAACCATCCAGTGGATCGCGATCCGATCTGTGGTTATGTCGGTGTCATAGGTGATATATGTCCGCGATGCGGTCGCCATGAAGGTGAAGCGATAAGTCCAGAGAGAGTTGATGAGCTTAGAAAGATGTATCCCGAAATGCCAGCATTTCAGGGGAAGGAGTGATTATGACAAAGATTTCGTCAGGGGAGAAAATGGGACAGGGTATCTCTTTTGAGCGTATCCGCCGTATAACAGGCTATCTTGTAGGAACAATGGATAAATGGAATGATGCAAAGCGCGCAGAGGAGCGCGACCGAGTAAAGCATAATCTTTCAAAATAATGCTTGAACTTGCATCGATTGTTACAGATAGCATAGTCGATGGCCCTGGAATAAGGACAACAATCTTTGCTCAGGGCTGTCCTCATCGTTGCCTAGGGTGCCACAATCCTGAAAGCTGGGAATTTGGAAAGGGCGTTATGATGAGTGAAGAAGAGGTTTTTTCGATTATCAGATCGAATCCTCTTTCAAAAGGCGTAACGTTTTCAGGAGGCGAGCCTTTTGCACAGGCAGCAGGCTTTGCAAAGCTTTCTCAGATGCTGAAACGCGCTGGTTATGAGGTTGCGGCATACTCTGGATATACATTTGAAGAAATTCTTGAAAACAAAGATATGAAGGTGCTTTTAAGTTCAATCGATGTGCTTATCGATGGGCCTTTCATCCTTGCTGAACGCAGTCTTGAACTCAATTTCAGAGGAAGTCGGAATCAAAGGGTCATAAACGTTCCCGAAAGCCTTGCATCCGGGGTGGCAATCCTTGAAAGAAGCCTTCGTTGGCTTGGTGAATATTGATTACACATTTATATAAGAAAACAGATTGAAAAAGACT
>CAZURL010000128.1:0-3473 GCA_964623005.1 uncultured Spirochaetaceae bacterium | reverse complement strand
CATTTCCACTTCCTTTCTCTAGGTTTATGCTACCGTCTGTAACAACAGCGAATATTGAAGAGAGTATATCTACATCCTTCTTAGCACACTTCCAAGAGGTATCATCAAGTCTTTGTATTAGAAGAATCTGTTCATTTCGGCTAGACGTTGGTGGATCACTGGCGGAAGAGAGGATTATGAAAGATAGCGAGAGAAAGAAAAGAACAGCAAAGGAGATTGCAATTGCAAGGAATAGGCGACGGATATCATATTTTGCTGAATCATCGCTCTTTGTCTTCTTTATGTCCTTTATATCACTCGTGATTTCCTTTGCTATATTCTCTATTTTCTTTTCATCCATACGATAATGATGGTTCAGGACATAATCGTATCAATGGAATCTTAGAATTTGTATGCAGAGTATTTTTCATTACGGTTCATATGGAAAATACTCGTTGTGATAACCAAATGTAGATTTCCTTGCCGCTGTGATAAAGAAGTCTTCATTTGTATTTGTATCCCAGCCATTCGGTCTACGTGCAATGACTCTGCTCGATGTCACAAGAGTCGAATCAACGGGATCGCCTGACCATTCGCTCTCTTTGAATAATGTTTGAGCCGCTTCCTTTGTTCTGGTGTTGCCATAGCCGTCAGCATTAGCATTATCTCCGGTTGTGTAGACAATGCCGTCCATTATCTTTCCACCTGTCTCTGCGTAGAGAATCAGTGCGCCATTTGTGCCAGATAGCGTTGTTTCGCTTTCGGCATCTACAACATATGCGGTATGGCCTTTATCTGTTATTGTGTCTGATATCTTATGTTTTTCATCCCAGTAGATAAGCAGCATGTCTCCTGACTCTACATCGATTTCTGGAAAGATATATGAGTGCTGCGCACCTTCCTCTGTTCCGTCGCATAATACCATACCTGCGGTATTCCCATCTTCGAGGAAAAGTATTTCAACCCTATCCGGAGAATCGCCAGAGCCTTGTATCGAAAGCTCATTGATTACCGCTTTTGGTATCTCTTCATTCTTTCCGACGATGATGAACGATGAACGTAGCGTATTGCCATTCATGTCTTCTGCATTGAGCGAAAAAATGCTCTTCTCACCGCGTGTGAGTTCTTTTCCAAGAGGAATTGAGAATATCATTCCATTCTCGCTGTATTTCAGTTTTTTCCCATCTAGCTCAGCATCGTTTATCACGACAGTCTTGTCATAGATAATGGAGAATGTGCTATTGTCCTTGAGACCATATGAAAGAACATTAGGAAGCGTTCTGTCCATGCCTTGGAAAGAGTCGTATACCCGTCCCATTCCATCAGGGCATCCAAGGAGAACGAGTGCCAGTGTGATAAGCGATAAAACCTTCATGCTTTATATACGCCCTAAGTCTATGATTATGACGGTTTTTTTGATAATCTAACCAACATGGCAAAACTCTGGCAGAAGAATTATACGCTCGACTCAATGATGGAGCATTTTACTGTACGTAATGACTATATATATGATCAGGAACTCGTTCTTTCCGATCTGATTGGCTCTGCATCCCATGCAAAAGGCTTAGAGAGGATCGGTATTCTTAGTAAGGCTGAGCTTGATTCCCTTCTTTCCGGACTGAGAGAGATTGCTGTGCTGAGAAAAAACAACAATTTCCCGATTACGCTCTCCGATGAAGACTGCCATACGGCAATTGAAGGGTATCTTACGGAAAAACTTGGGGATATCGGGAAGAAGATACATACCGGACGAAGCCGGAATGATCAGGTGCAGACAGCGCTTCGTATTTACATGAGGGAAGGGCTTTTAAAGCTTTCTTCTGCGGCTATAGGTTTTGCATCTGCTCTCATTAATCTTGCGAAGAAGAATGAAGATGTTCCGATGCCAGGTCGCACGCATATGCAGATTGCGATGCCGTCTTCCGTTGCGCTCTGGGCGCTTTCATTTGCTGAGGAGACGATAGAGGAGGTAGATATGCTCCTTTCTCTCTACCGTACGCTCGATCAGTCTCCGCTTGGCTCTGCTGCATCATATGGTGTGACGATTCCTCTCGATAGAGAATACACTGCATCAGAGATGGGATTCTCAAAGGTTCAGAATAATGTACTCTATGCAAATAACTCACGGGGGAAATTTGAGGCATTCTTCCTTGATCATGCAGAGTACCTTGCACTTACCGTTTCAAAGCTTGCACAGGATCTTATGCTCTTTACGCTTCCTGAGTTTGGATATTTCTCATTGCCTCGGGAACTCTGTACAGGTTCTTCGATAATGCCGCAGAAGAAAAACCCTGATGGACTTGAGCTTGCTCGCTCTCGTACTGCGCTTATCTCATCCTGCTCAATCAGGGTTAAGTCGATGATCAAGGCGCTTCCTTCTGGCTATAATCGAGATTTTCAGGATACAAAGGAGCCTTTGATTGAAGGTTTCAGGAGCACGGAAGAGCTTTTGATGATAATGGCTGAGATGATTGAAAAACTTGAAGTTCATCCTGATAACCTTATCAAAGCCTGTACGCCAGAGCTTTATGCGACGGATCGCGTTATGGAGAAAGTGCTTGAAGGTGGCAATTTCCGCGATAGCTACCGAAACGTTGGACTTAATCTTGATAAGGTAAAAGGCGAAGATCCTGTTGCTTCTCTTAAAAAGAGAACTTCTATAGGTACAGCAGGGAATTTGAATATTGAGGCGGATGAAACATGGCTTGAGAGGTTGGAAAGCCAGTGCTCTGAAAAGATGGCTTTTCTTTCAAATGTCTATTCAGCGCTCATTCCAGAAATTGATGAAGTGATTATCTAAAGAATAGGGGCAATGGCCCCTATCGTCATTACTGCAATGGTAACAACAGCCATCGCCCTTACTCTAGCAGCCCCTCAAAGGGGCACACTCAGTAGTCGGCAAACCTCCCTGACTGCTCCTTTATACTTCCTTATCACATCCCATCCAGTCCGATCGTGCTGACATAATATTCACGTACCCACAGCGTCCTGTCTTGCCCGATTTACCTCCTCAGTTCTGGATGCTCGTTAAATGAGCTTTGTCTGGTCATCAATCTGTTCCTTGAGATTCTTCGCCTCATCGCTCTTCTCGGTGAATTTCGACTTCGGGATCCATTCCAGCGACAGAAGCTTATTAATCCCTTTTATTGCCATTCTATTTGTATATCGTCCGTTCGGTTCAGATTCCAGAATCCATTTATACCTCCGGGCTGGTCGATACATTCATAGCACATGAAAAGTCCGAAAAACGGTTTAAGGGCGTTGAATCGGAATTTGCCTTTCCCGTAAATACGTTTTAGTATTTACATAGGAGATATTTGAATGGGATGAGGCCAAGAATCAGAGGAACATAAAGAAGCATGGCGTTTCATTCGATGAAGCGAAGGAAGCACTCGATGATCCGGATTGTATAGAGCTTTATGACGAGAGCCATTCAACAGGGGAAGAAGATCGATATATCTGCATCGGGGCGACAGTGCGATTCCTTCTCCTTT
>CAZURL010000127.1:0-3737 GCA_964623005.1 uncultured Spirochaetaceae bacterium | reverse complement strand
CCCCCGTTTCAGAAATTGAGTTTGTCGAGTTCTTTTACATCATTCTCGATAGCAGGTGGAAGTGACACACGGCCATCAAAGGCCTTCATGTCTTTAAAACCAGAGCCTGTCAGGAGTACAAGGACATTTACATCCGTTCCCATCTTTGAAACAAGATTGTCCCTGTCTTTTTCCAATGCGGCATATGCACAGGCTGCGGCTGGTTCTGCAAGGATGCCAGCATAGCGTGTGAGTGTGAGCTGAGAGTCAAGGATCTCTTCATCGCTGACAGTGACTGCCCATCCACCGCTCTCCTTAACATACATTGCGGCCATCCTTCCATTTGCTGGAAGATCGACGGAAATGCTATCTGCACGCGTTGTTGCGTTTATCACTCTGTAATCATCCATCATTATTGCACGGGAGATTGCATCGGACTTTTCAGATTGAGCTGCAATGAGTATAGGTTCTTTCTCAATAAGCCCTGCCTTTTTCAAGTCCTTGAAGCCCTTGGCAACTCCTGCGATGATGCAACCATCGCCAACAGGAACATAGATAACATCCGGCACATTCCTTCCCATATCCTCAAAGAGTTCAATTGAAATCGTTTTCTTTCCCTCGATTGTCATTGGGTTATATGCAGTATTGCGATTTATGCCGCCATGCTTCTTTGTGTATTCAATCGAGAGAGCAAAGGCATCGTCATAACTGCCTTTTACCGGAACGACATGTGCGCCATATAGTACGGACTGCATAAGTTTATTAAGCGGTGCGCTCTCTGGAACGAATAGAACGATATCGAGGCCGAGAGCAGCGCCAACAGCAGACATTGCAGCACCGGCGTTGCCGGTAGAGGCCAGTACAATTCTCTTCTCTCCAAGCGCAATTGCTTGAAGCGCAACCTCATAGCTTGCCCTGTCCTTGAATGAACCGGAGATTAACTGGCTATCGAGTTTAAACGAAAGGTTTGGAAGCGATAGCTTTTCCTGTATTCTCTTTGCTTTCATCAGCGGGGTAGGGCCGACAGGGAACTCTCCGTTCTCTCTTGAAGGATATGGCAGGAAATCATCTATGCATACATGATCCTTCTTCCCTGCTGCATCAAGTACGCTTTTATCAAGTTCGACGATCAGGTTCCCTTTCGGGAAGTGTGATCCGTCATTTTCTTTTTCGCACTCTGGGCATTGATACATCAGAGCTTCTGTATCATATACCTTTCCGCAATCTGAACAGATATATCTGAATCTCATAATATTCCTTTTAAAGCCGGCATCGCTGCCGGCCTCTGTTATGCTTTTACTGCTGCATTAAATTCGGTGATAAGATTATCGATTTTCTTCGTAAGCTTCGGAATTGATGTCCAGTAATCCTTGTCATACCACTGGCGATTGAGCTCTTCGTAAGTCTTTCCCTGCTGCTCAACCCAAGTATAGTACTTGAGGTTGTGGATACGGAGCCTATCGTAATATCCAAGCTCAAGAGCATTGTCGATACCCTGATGCATCAGCGACGCCGCATGGACTTTGGCTGCTTCTGTATCTGTGAATGCACCCTGTTGCTCTGTAAGCTCTGCAAGTCTTGATGTGTACATCGAAGAACTATCTGTGAGGATTGTGAATACGACGTCATCCTCGTCTAGCTCATAGTACTTAGCCATCTTTATTGCACCAAGCATATTGCCAATGCCAGAGATACCGAAAAGCTGGAGGTTGCTGATATCCTCATCCTTCACGCCGATAGAAGAGAGATACTGGTGTCCTTTATCTTCGTTGAAAAGCCTGAATATATTCATGCAATCCTGATCGTCAATCGAAAGAACCATGTCTGTATTCCTGACATTGTGGATCCATGGAACATGTTTATCGCCGATACCTTCGATTCTATGGCCACCGAATCCGTTTCTCAGGAGCGTCGGGCACTGCAAGGCTTCTCCTGCTCCTATCTTGATATTAGGATAAGCTTTCTTCAGATGATCTCCTGCTGCAAGCGTGCCGCCAGAGCCAGTTGAAGAGACATAGCCTTTTACATTGTCGCTTTTTACGCCAAGCGTCTTTAAGACTTCAAGGATCGCAGATCCTGTTACCTCATAGTGCCAGAGGTAGTTCTCGAACTGTTCAAACTGATTGAAGATGACGATGTGAGCACCTCTTTCTTCATCAAGCTCATGGCACTTGTCGAAAATTTCCTTTACGTTTGACTCACAGCCAGGTGTTGCGATGATTTCCCCTGCAACGGTTTTGAGCCATTCAAATCTCTCTTTCGACATATCTTCAGGAAGGATAGCGATGGACTTGCATCCCAAGAGTGCACTGTTATATGCACCGCCGCGGCAATAGTTGCCTGTCGAGGGCCATACAGCCTGTTGTTCAACTGCATCGAAGTTGCCTGTTACAAGCGCTGGTGCAAGGCATGCATATGTTGCTCCTACCTTGTGGACGCCGCAAGGGAACCACTTTCCAGCAAGTGCGAATATCCTTGCCTTGGTTCCTGTTATTTCATGCGGTATCTCAATATAGTTGACTCCACTGTAACCTCCGCCGAAATCCTTTGGCTCGTTATGCCAGTTGATCCTGTACAGATTGAGTGGATTAACATCCCATAAACCTACATTTTTCAGTTTGTCTTTTACATCCTGGCTGATGAGGTCTGGATTCTTCATTTCTTGGAATGTCGGGAGCGTGATGCCCTTTTCACGGCATCTTTCTACGTTTTTAGCGATTATACTGTTCTTCTTTCTGAGCTTGATTAGCATAATTGCCTCCTGTGAAAAAGTATTAATGCAAACCTTTGAAATGTAAAGAAGAATAATGTGTTTATCAAACTTCTTCTCTGAATTTTTAGGTATAACGCAGAATCAAGGGCGAAATCTTCCATTTCCCGTTCGATTGATTCTCTCACTCTTTGTTGCAGCCTGAAAGAGCTTGTCAATCTGTGATCCGGTTTTCTCATAACCAAGCTCTTTTCTGAAAAGAAGGAGAAGTTCGGATTTTGTAAGCGTTCTATCCTCTCTTTTTAGAATGAAGATGAGGCAGTTTACGGCTTCCGAGATTGGTATCTGATAGGAATAGCGCTCTGAATCAATGGAAGAGCGGAAGAAATCCTCAGCATCGATATGGAATACAAGTTCGCCATCTTCCTCTGTGATATCAAAGGGAAGGGATGCAGCGATTCTCTTGAATACAGGCTCTATCCTTGAGCCTACTTTCTTCATCGAGAGTGAGTTGATTACCCTCTTATATAACAGCGATTCCCTTATAGGCCCTTCTGTGTTGATAATCCTGATCATCCTAGCTCGGATTTCATCATCAAGCGAGCCAGATATAATCATTTTGGGATCGGCTTTTATAACATCAAGTTTTTCTATCTTGTATTCTCTTTTCTCGACCATATTTAAATTCTAAGACAGAGTAGTGAAAGGTGCAAATATTCTGTGCTATGATAAAAAAATGGAAGATAACTTTGACATGCCGCCCATTGATAGCGGAAAGGGCAGGACTTCGTTTGTTCTAGGTCTTATTGCACTGATAACTTCATTCTTCTGTCAGATTGTGAGTTTCGTACTTGCAATAATCGGACTTGTTAAAAGCAGCGAGGCCCGTAAGCGTGGAGAGCGATATGCGGAAGCAGGATGGGTGCTATCCCTTATTGCACTTGTAATCTCTTCAATTGCAGTTGCGCTTATCGCCTTATTGATTGTCTTTATGGTAATCGCAGTAGCGACAGGCAACTTTTATTGCATTGTGCATGAGTTTTTCTGA
>CAZURL010000126.1:0-3842 GCA_964623005.1 uncultured Spirochaetaceae bacterium | reverse complement strand
CACCTAGAAGAGACCGTACCATATTCCTCTATAACGGAGACGGGAACTCCGAGCACTCTCTCTTTTACCTCTTTTGCATATGCAGTGACAGAACCAAGCATATACTCAGATGCACCGGGACGTTCTGTAAGAAGCGTTGACAGAAGACCTCCTGTACAGCTCTCTGCAACAGAAACCGTCGCATTATGAAGTTTGAGCGAATTGATTGCAATCTCAAGCGCGTCGGTGTTTCCATCGACGATACGATACTCCCCTAGCATCTTTCTGAGCGTTTCTATCGCATGAGAGCGAGACGCTTTATCCTTACCTGAGACATATAGCGAAATCTTATAATCCTGAAACCTTGTTCCCCAATCAAGCTCTCCATCTACGCTCTCCGTAAGCTCCTCAAGCTTTGCCTCTGCGGTTATGAATGAAGTGTATTCATCACGTTCAGCTTCCGGTAGCTCAAGCTTTTCCCTCAGAAGAGGAAGCACCGTATCGTAAAGCATAGGATGCATCTCACGAGGAGGCCCCGGAAGGGATATCAACAAAGTCTTTCCGCCATAGCCATAGAAACCAGGAGCAGTTCCATTAGGATTATCTATTATGCTGAAACCATCAGGAATCATTGCCTGACGCTCATTCGCGCCATACACTCTCTCACCCAGCTTATTCAGCAGAAACGACCAGGCAGCATCATTACGAACAAGAGGTACGCCAGCAGCTTCTGCTATCACGGCGCGTGTCATATCATCGGAAGTAGGGCCAAGTCCGCCTGTTATGATTACCGTATCGTTGTTTCTCATCAGAGCTTCAAGCACTTTTTCGATACTGCCATCATCGGGAACGATGACTAGCTCCGATACATGTATGCCGAGATGTGAAAGCTCCCTCGATAGCAGGGAGCCATGGCTATCCTGAATGATACCGTGCGTAAGCTCGGTACCTATGATAATAACACTTGCCGTCATTTTTTATTTCTAACCTTTCCGGCGACCTTCATCACAGCGCCGATTATAAGAAGTATAGCAGCGGCATATTCAGCACCGTATGCGAAGATATCAGGATGATTGACATAGAAGGTATCTACGTTGTTCTCATGGGTATAGACAGGAACTTCATAAAGCTTCCATCCCATAGCAAAAGGCGTCATCTCATCATGGATTGTTCCTTCCGGAGTAATCAAGCATGTGATACCGCTGTTCGAGCCGCGTATCATCGACTTTCTCGTCTCAACGCTTCTGAACGATGCCATCGCCGCATGCTGCATCTCCGCAGAGACTCTCTTCGACCAGTTATCATTTGTCATGTTGACAATCACATCAGCGCCGTTTCTGACAAAATCAGCGCTAAGATAGCCGAAGGAATCCTCGAAGCAGATCGGCGTTGAGAACTTTATGCCATCGATTTCGAATACAACCGGGGTATCGCCCTGTTCCCACCAGTTATAATCATTTGCAAGAAGGAGGTTGTAAAGCCAAGGAAGTTCCTTCTCATAGGGGAAGTACTCTGTAAATGGCACAAGATGCTGCTTGCGGTATGTTTCTTTGATCTCGCCCTCATCGAAGAGGATTACGGTGTTGTAATCAGTTCTGTTCATTGAACCATCTTCGAGAATCGGCGGAAGAGACGGATCCTTTATGATTCCCTCTGGATTTCCCGTAAGAAGCGGTACGCCAAGGTTAGAGCCAAAGTTAACAAAATCATCTACCATCTTCGCGGTTATCTCATAGCCAGAGCCTTCTACAGAGTAAGCTGTATGCCATGCAACAGATGGAACGAACGCTGTTTCGCTCCAGATCACGATATCAGGATCAGTCACGTTAAGCGCTTCAAGGGTTATACGCCTGAGGTTATTGAAGTTGTGGAGATAGGTTACATACCCACCCTTCCAGGAATCATGATTGTGCTGGACGGCAACAACATCCCATACCCTCTCAGGCTCCTTACCTCTCCATTCCGAAAGCTTAACACCGCCATAGATCAGAGAGAGTATGGCAAGCACTGCCCAAAGGGAAATGAATATGATGTTGCTCTTAAGATAGGAAAGGAAGGATGGAGCTTTGTTGTTAAGTACATCCATCACATAGCGGCCAAGGAAGGTCTGCGGAAGAACAGCGAGGAATACAATTCCCCATATGCCTGTGATATCCGCAATCTGGGTCATTATCGGATAGCGATAGAATGCATATGCGATATCCCCATACGGGAATCCTGCGAACCAGCTTTCTGACATATATGCATAGGCTACCCATACGATAGCCTGTACAAACCATCCGAAACGCTTGAAGAACGAATCGGCGGCTTTCAAAGCCAGAAAGAGCAGTAACATCTCCCATGCCTTGATCACTGGAATCAGGATAATGGCCAATGCATGGAAGCTCTTCAGCCAGTATGCAAAGAGTATGTAGAAAACAAAGCCGAATACGAAACCATGCGCCCACACAACTTTCCAAGAAGTATTCCTGATTACAGCAAAAACAGGTATGAGCGCAACAAGAGCAAGTATTCCGATGCCATGCGTTGTCATGAAGCCGGGGAATGCCATCGAATAAATCAACGCAGACAAAAGCAAAGCAAGAACCTCAGAACCTAGGGTTCTGAGGCTTCTTCGTTTCTGAGAAATGTCAAGATACTTCTCTTCCAAGGCGATTATTCCTCGTCCTTATAATCCGTTGTGATATCCCAAACGAAGTCCTTGAGTTCTTTTCCTGCCCTGAAGAGCGCAACGCCATGCCTATCAACGGAAACAACATCCCCAGTCTTAGGATTGCGAGCCTTCTCACGGCCTTTGCGAATGCGAACCTCAAAAGTGCCAAACCCACGAAGCTCAATCACACGGTTGTCTTTCAATCCATCTTTGATTTCCTCAAAAAGCTCATCAATAACCTGATGGATATCCGTACGGTTGATGCCAAGCTTCTGATGGATGTTTTCAATAATCATAGCCTTAGTCAGTTTCTGATCCATAATTTTACCTCAATATCCCCGAATTTAAACTAATTTAGGCCATTTTATTGTACATGTGGGCAATTCTGCTCTTTTTCCTAGCAGCGGTATTCTTGTGGATAATGCCCTTTCCCGAGATGCTATCAAGCAACTTGCAGCTCAGTGCCATTGCCTGTGCCGCTGCATCTTTATCGCCAGCTGCTACTGCAGCATTGAACTTCTTGACTGCTGTGCGCATTGTGCTCTTTGCAGCATGATTGCGGATACGGCGCTTAGCTTCTTGACGCTCTCTCTTCTGTGCAGACCTGTTCATTTATTCCTCCAAACATTTCTAATCAATGAAATTATCTAATTCTTACAGCTGTCGGTATCAGACAGCGATTAAGAAACTTATCACAAAGAAGATAGGTAGTCAACACGTTGCAAAACAAAGTTTTAAATACTGTTGAAGCACCCTTGGCTCAGCTCTGCTTTTATAAGGCTTGAGTAAACAATTCCGATTAGATGGGATTTCTCAGTCGATCTCTTGATTGCAATATCAAGGCTGGTATTTGTACTGGCAAAATCTTTATTCCATCCGAATCGATAAAAATTTTCAGACAGCAAAAACATCATGATGAAGGCTTTATTTGGTTTTAGATCATTCCTGCTACATTGATAAACAGAAACACAGGCTCCAAGTTCCTTAATACAAATCCCAACATAAAGAGCATATACAGAAGTAAACAAAAACAGAGACCTGCTTTCATTTCGAAACCAGTTAGGGACAAAAGTGAAAGCAGGACATCAATACCATTATTAAAGGTTTTATATGAATTATCTTTAGAGAAGATCAGAAAAACCCATTTTCTTTATATTCTCAACGCTGTTTGCAAGACAATCGAATGGATCACGTCCATAGCAGTCATCCT
>CAZURL010000125.1:0-3880 GCA_964623005.1 uncultured Spirochaetaceae bacterium | reverse complement strand
TCCTTTTCTTCTAAATCATATTTAAATTCAATCTTTTCTTGACAACTGATTTAGGTATCTTGAGAATTTCTCCTATGGAAGAAAACTACGCTTCTTTCGATATAAACACGAAGCTTATTCTCAATTTCTGGAAAATAACCCATACGATGCACGGAATCTCCAAAGGGAAGGGCATACCTATGCTTTTGTATGGCAGTATGAGAGAGCGAGAGTTTATAGAACTGCTGAATATTCAACTAGGAAGAGACGACGCAGAAGAAAGACGCCAGACTCGTCATGGTTTCAGTAAGGAAGAGCCTTGGTATAGTCTTTATCCGAAGGGAAAGAAATGCTTCTGAAATATGTAAAAGGCTATCTTCCATTTGCAATTATTGCCGCGCTTTTCATGATCTTTGAAGTATCGATGGATCTGATACAGCCCGGTATCATGAGCAGTATTGTTGATGATGGAATCCTCGGTATCGGAAACAATGGCGCAGGGAGTATGAGCGTAATATGGCAACTTGGTATTCGGATGATTATCTTTGCGCTCTTTGGCGGTTTCTGCGGTTCAATGAACAATGTATTTGCCAATATCACTGCGCAGAATATAGGGAACAAGATACGGAAGGATGCCTTTAAGAGCATAATGTCGCTCTCCTTTTCCCAGATGGACGAACTTGGAACAGGTACGCTCGTTACCCGTGTCACGAATGATATTACGCAGGTTCAGAATCTGATTTCCTCATTCATCAGAGGCCTTATCAGAACATCGATGCTGCTTTTTGGAAGCATGTTCCTTATGTTCCGCTTGAATATACGCTTCGGACTCTGTGTGATTGCAGCTTCCCCATTTATCGTTTGCTGTATGGCAATCTGCTTAAGTCGTGCAGATCCCTTATTTACCAAGCTCCAAAGTGAACTCGATAGACTCAATGCAATCATGCAGGAAGATGTTTCGGGAATACGGGTTATAAAAGCTTCTGTCAGGGAAATGTATGAGAATGCACGATTTGGTAAAGCAAATGCTTCTCTTATAGCAACGCAGCTTCTCATTCTCACGATATTTGCTTTCATGCATCCGATTGTGAATGCAATCATGTATCTTGTAGTCGCGGCAATCCTTGTCCTCGGTTCCTTTCAGGTTGCAATCGGCGGTACAACGCCTGGGGATATCATGGCGGCAATTACGTACACTACACAGCTATTGAATGGAATACTCGGCCTTGTAATGCTCTTTCAGAATATCTCAAGGGGTATTGCTTCTTGGAAGAGAGTGAGGAGCATAATCGAAACGGTGCCTGATATTAAAAGCGGAACTGTTAAAAGCTCTGACACAGCAGGGGTAGTTGAGTTCCGTTCCGTCTCTTTTCGTTATCCGGGGACATCTGAGTATGTCCTGAGGGATATAAATCTGAAAATAGAAAAGGGTGAATGCGTTGCGATAATGGGGGCTACTGGGTGCGGAAAATCAACATTGGTGAATCTAATACCACGCTTTTATGATGTAAGTGGTGGCGCTCTCCTTGTGGATGGTGTCGACGTCAGGGATTGGAACGAAAAAGCCTTGCGAGAACGTATTTCGATTGTTCTCCAGAAGAGCGAAATCTTTTCCGTATCGATAAAGGACAACATAAAGTGGGGCAATATGAACGCCGATGACGGGAGTGTGAAGCGGAGTGCTGAGATAGCAAAAGCCTCTGAGTTCATAGAAAGATCGGAAAATGGCTACGATACAATTGTCGCAGAGCGTGGTATGAGCTTATCAGGTGGACAGAAGCAAAGAATATCGCTTGCACGAGCTGTCCTCAAAAATGCAGAGATTCTCATATTCGATGATTCGACAAGCGCGCTTGATCTGAAAACGGAAGCAGAGTTTTATACGCTCCTTGGAAAAGAAGATCCAGATTCAACGAAGATAATCATTGCGCAGCGGATTGCAACAGCACGTCATGCCGATAGGATCATCGTGCTTTCTGATGGAAAGATTGCCGCAGATGGCACACATGAGGAACTTCTCTCGTCCTCTCGGATCTATCGCGATATCTACGACTCTCAGATGGGAAAGGGGGATGAAGATGGCAGATAAGAAACTCGAAGATCGATTCATCCCCGGCGCAAGGAGAGACCGTTTTGCTGCTGTTGAGCATGCAAAGAATGCAAAAGGTGCCCTTCTACGCCTTGCATCATATTTCATCGATGAAAAAGCAATGGTTCTTGCCATGCTTGCTGTCGTTATCTTTGGTACACTCTGCGGCGTCTTTGCGCCGATGTTCCAGAGTGCTGCTGTAGATATAATCGCAAAAAGCAGCAATGGCGTGCTTTCAACGACGCTTATCGCAATGACTGCGCTCTATATACTCTACAGCACGAGCCAATTCCTACAGAACATAATAAGTGCGCGTCTCAGTCAGCGTATTGTCAAAAAACTCCGGTCATCGCTCTTTGGAAAGATTCTCAATCTTCCTGTCAGCTATCTTGATACCCATTCCCATGGTGATGTAATGAGCCGTATGACAAATGATATCGAGAATATATCCACAACGATATCTCAATCGCTTCCAACGATGTTTTCCGGTGTGCTTACGATCATTGGAACCGCTGTCATCATGATAAAGTGCTGCTTCCCTCTGGCAATATTGAGCTATGCAACGGTTATCCTCACTGTCCTTGCAACAAAGTTCCTCTCCGGCCGCGTACGTAAGTTTTCACGGCATAGACAGGCGCTTCTCGGTAAGCTCAATGGAACAGCGGAGGAGATGATCGCTGGCTATCATACGGTTGTTGCTTATAGCCATCAGGATAAGACCATCGAAGAGTTCTCCGAAACCTCGGATCGTCTGACAAAAGCGGGCATAAAGACCGATGCTTTCAGCGGCGTCATGGGGCCTGTGATGAATTGCATTGGCAACCTAGGCTTTGTCGTTATATCGGTATTCGGCGGCTACTTTGCCTTTAATGGATATATCTCAATCGGAATAATCTCTGCATTCATCGTCTATGCCAAGCAGTTCAGCCGTCCGATCAATGATCTGGCGCAGATCTATGGACAGCTTCAAAGCGCACTTGCAGGTGCAGAACGTGTGTTCTCAGTACTCGATGAAACGGATGAGGATATGAGCGGTGAGGAGTATGCGGGAGAGAGCGGATGTGCATCCGTTTCATTTAGGAACGTCAACTTCTCGTACGTAAAAGGCATACCTGTTCTCCGTAATTTCTCTCTCGATATCCTTCCGGGCAAGAAGGTTGCCTTAGTCGGTGCTACTGGAAGCGGAAAGACCACTGTTGTTAATCTTCTTATGCGTTTTTATGACATCGAATGCGGCACGATAACAATTGATGGGCAGGACATAAAGGATATAGCGCGGCCAAGTCTCAGACACAAGATCGCGATAGTCCTTCAAGATACTGTGCTCTTTTCAGATACTATCAGGGCAAACATTCTCTACTCCAATGAGAATGCAACAGATGATGCATTGAATGAAGCTATTGAGATGAGCCGTTCTTCGCATTTCATAAAACGTCTTCCCGATGGCCTTGATACCAGACTCAGTTCTTCTGGTGATAACCTCAGTTCCGGGCAACGTCAGCTCCTTGCCATTGCAAGAGCTTTCGTGGCTGATCCGGAGATACTTATCCTTGATGAAGCGACCTCCAATGTCGATACACGCACAGAGAAGACGATACAGAGTGCTATGCAGAGCATTATGCAAGGGCGTACAAGCATAGTCATTGCGCATCGTCTTTCGACAATCAAGGATTCTGATGTCATCGTTGTAATGGACAAAGGGGAGATCGTGGAAGAGGGAAGTCATGAAGAACTGCTTGCAAATAAGGGCAAGTACTATGATCTCTATATGACTCAATACAGAGGTTTCAGCACCTAGAAGTTATAGTCAGA
>CAZURL010000124.1:0-3908 GCA_964623005.1 uncultured Spirochaetaceae bacterium | reverse complement strand
CTTCCGTTTGGAAAGAGTGTTCCAGAGTCTACTATAGAGGCTATCAAGAGGCTTCAGCGAATGGGGCATCGCGCATTCCTTGCAACAGGCAGAAGCCTTGCGGAAGTCGGTGATAATATCAAATCAATAGGCTTTGATGGCGGAGTCTTCGGTGCCGGTGCAACAGTCTATGTCGGCGATAAGCTTGTTTACCATAGATCATTTACCGATGAAGAGAAGAATAAGGTTCTTTCATATTGCTCTGAAAAAGGCTTCTATACGTTGGTGCAGTCAGAGAATGGTACTTACCTTTCCCAAGCGTCGCTTGACTACTGGAAAGCTCTTCTTTTGAAGTATGTCGGAAGGATGGTTTCCGTTGCAGGTCTTATCATCAGCGATGATCTTCCTGATGATATCAGTGTGAATAAAATCCTGTATGTCACGCCCTCTATGAAGATTGAGGAAGTAAGACGCGATCTCTCCCCTTCATTCCATGTCGTTGATAACACCGTAGGCCTTCCTGCGGATTTGATGGGGGAGATTGTCCTTTCAGATGTTACTAAAGCAAGCGGTATCGATATAGTTGAATCATTTCTTCCAACACGTTCCTTTGTCGTTGCAGTGGGCGATGGCGCTAATGATATAGAGATGCTCGAAAGCGCAGATCTGGGCATTGCGATGGGAAATGCAACGGAAAATCTCAAAAATGTTGCAGATTTTGTGACGAAAAATGTCGATGATAATGGCCTTTCTTGCGCAGTTGATTATGCAATTGCTTTGTATGAAAGAAATTAAATTATTGCTTTCATTATTGCAAAAACCATAATAGACTAGTTTTAGGAGGGAACTGCGATGGAAGAAAGACGCAGAAAAGCAGAGTATAGAAGCTCCATCCGGTCAAAGACATTGATACGAAATGCTCTTGTCTCTCTTATGCAGGAAAAGCCGTTCGAGAAGATTACGATTACGGATATTGTAAAGCGTGCGGATATAAACAGAGGAACTTTCTATGCGCACTTCAAGGACTCTCGTGAGGTGTTGGATAAAATCCGTGAAGATGCGATTTCAGAGATAGAGCAGTCCTTTTACAGCCTGTCCCCGGATCTGATGTTACGGAATCCTCGGCCTCTGTTCGAAACTATTTCTTCCTTCCTTTCCAAAGACGGTACATATTATAAAATGCTGCTCTGCACATCGGGCATCCAGAATTTTCTGGATGAGATCAAGAAGATGTCTCTCGAATACTTGCTGACAAGTGAGTACGCAAAGAACATCGAGGATAAGGGTGCTCTTGCTGCTCGCCTTGATTTCATAATCTCTGGAGTCTGCGGCTTTTATTATGATGCGGCAATGGGTACGGTTCCTATAACGCTGGAAGAAGCTCCCGCATTCATTTCTGAAATGGTGAAGACTTTCCTTTTAGATAAAGCAGAAGCAGAACCTGAAAAACAGGATTGACAAACAAAGCGAAGTGCAAAGCCCTCCTGAGCTATGATGCGTTGTATAGTTCTGCGTATATCCAGAATAAGCTGTGCGCCGGCCCAAGAGATTATCCCTGAACGTCCTATAGCTTAGATTATTCGGTTCCATCTGTATTGCTATATTGATATCCTGCTGTGCGCCTACCGTGTCGCCGGTATGTGCTTTTGCATAAGCAGAGAGAAAGTACCATTTAGCACTGCGCTGTGACTGCGGAATCGAATAAAGCGTATTGAGTGCTTCCATAAAGCGCCGTGCATTGATGTAGTTCATTGCCGCCTGCATCTCTATCGGTTCTTCACTCTGACTTGCGGATGCGGAATACGGCCCTCTTGAACTCTGATATTGATAATCATTTTTATGGTTGATGATCTGATCATAAGCCGCATTGATTTCCCTCATCTTCCGCGCAGCTTCTTCGCTATTTCCTGCGATATCCGGATGATACTGCTTTGCAAGTTTCTTATATGCTTTCTTGACTTCTTCGTCAGAAGCGCCCGGAGATAGGCCTAGTACGCTATATGGGTCAGTCATCTTTCTTTTCTGTTACCTCGAATCTTATCCAGATGCCACTGTAAAGGATATTTCGAAGAATTGAAACATGCTGATCGAGCGGAAGTCGCTCAAAAGCAGCAGAGGCAGTTGCTGCGGCATCAGTAAGCATCTCCCTTACCATCTCTCTATCTGTATCAGCGGTGAATGGATTGTATGAACCTTTCTTCTTATCTTTCTTCCTGTCGCACCAAGCATCAAGGATATATACAAAACGACCAAGGCCGCAGCCTAATGTCCTAAGATCATCGCGGAAGAATGATTTATCATCGTCAACGAAGATCTCTCCTAGGAAATTGCCGGTAAGAAGCGCCATCTTCTCTGCATCAGTCTCTTTCTTTTCTTCTCCTATGCGTAATTTCTCAAGCTCTTCCCTAAGCCTTCCGCCCTGACGAGGATACTTTGCATCGAGCTCAGAGATTATCGTTCTATATTTCGCTTCATCCTTCTCTCCCTTTCCCTCATCATGGATTTTATCCAAAAGGGAGTAATAGCCGAGCATCATCTGCATATCTGCAACATAGTAAGTACTATCTGTATAAATAAATCTATGCTCCTTTAAAGGATGGGCAAGACAGCGTTCTGTTCCTTCCGTTTCGCTCTTATCGTTCAAGTCGGAGAGTACCATCTCAAGAAATGTCATATCATAAGAGAGGGAGGATGTTCCAAGGCTTCCATACCTCTCCTTGAGGACATGGCAGAGTCCGCAATAGTGGGCTTTGTATATCGCTCTTTCCTCTTTTGTCAGTCTTTTGATATCTGCTGCAACGTATCCGAACATTATGACCTCTTGATAAACTGATTACCGCAGTGAGGGCAGGTTATGCGAATCTTGCCCCTGCCTCTTGGTACACGGCACTTTTCCTTGCATTTAGGACACTTGAAATATTTATGCGTCTTCTTATCTGCGCGTTCAGCTTTTTTATCATGGCTCTGTCCGATTATGGAAAGAAATACATCATTCTCATGCCTTCGTTTTCCGATGTTTCTTGAAAACATCCTAAGAAAAGAAAGTATTGCGATAGCAAGCGCGATGATTGTTACAACAGCACGTATTGCCTCGCTGTCGATAACCGATGCTGCAACAAGAAGTATAAGCGCCACGGCTACCATAAATACAGATAGCTGATCCGAACCATTCCTGCCTGTATAAAATCCTGCCATAGATGGAATATCGGAAAAAGAAAAAGGAAAGTCAACGTGCTATATTGTTGCTATGAGGATATTCGCGCACAGAGGCTTCTCCGGCCTTTATCCGGAGAATACAATGCTCTCGTTTTCCAAGGCCCTTGAATTTGGTGTGGATGGAATAGAGCTTGACGTCCATCTATCAAAAGATGGAGAGGTCATGGTCAACCATGATGAATACCTAAAGCGTACAACAGGCAAAAGCGGAATGATCTTAGACTATACGCGTTCTGAGCTGGAGAAAATCACAGTAAATGGTGTTGAAGGAGCGACGATCCCCTCGCTTGAAGAGTACTTTGATGGCATTGGAAGGTATACGATTACGAACATAGAGCTGAAGACCGCACCGCTTTATTATCCTGATATTGAGGAAAAGACTTATAAGCTTATAAAGCGCTTCTCTCTCGAAGATCGCGTGATAATCTCCTCGTTCAATTGGCTTTCCGTTCTGAACATGAAGAGAATTGCACCGGAGCTTGAATATGCGCTCCTGTTTACCGAAATGAAGCTCTGCAACCAAGGTATTCTCTTTGATTCAATGGGAATAAAGTATTATCACGTAGATAAGGATCTCCTTGATCAAACGCTTGTTGATGATATGCACCGCTCTCATGTGATGATAAACGCATGGACTGTAAATGAAGAGGATGACATAAAGCGCGCTATAGAGCTAGGTATCGATGGCATAATAACCAATTTCCCGGATCGGG
>CAZURL010000123.1:0-3919 GCA_964623005.1 uncultured Spirochaetaceae bacterium | reverse complement strand
CTCAACTCAAGATTTCACAAGCCTTGCCGATGATTGCATTGCTTTCTAAACCATAAATACTTCATTTTATTTATTGTTGTGCTGCTTTAAAATTAATGTATGCAATTACCACTGCATTATGAAAATCCTCAGATTCTTCAATACCTTTATGGCGGAGATTTCTCTGCTGAGTATATACTCACTGTTATTCTTGATGCGGCAAAGGCTGGCTCGGAATAGCATCCTGCATCCCTGTACTGAAAGAGAAATATCGTCTTATGTTATGATAAAATATCATTCACAGTTCTTATCGGATGGAAAGACTGTGAAAAGAAAGGAGAAAAAAGATGAAAAAACTGTTTGCGCTTCTTTTCCTCTTGGTTGCGGCTTCCATGCTTTTTGCAAGCGGTAGCAGCGAAAGTACGGCAACGACAACGGATTCAGGAAAAGTCGAACTTCACCTCATCTGGTGGGGAAATCAGGTGAGGAACAACCTTACACAAGAAGTTGTGAATCTTTATATGGAAGAGCATCCCGATGTGATTATCCATACAGAGTTCGCAGACTGGTCAAGTTATTGGGATAAGCTCGCAGCAATGGCAGCAGGAGGTACTCTCCCTGATATCATCCAGCAGGATTACTCGTATATCCAGCAATATGTGGAGAACAACCTTCTCGCAGATCTTACACCATATATCGAAGATGGCACCATTGATACAACAAACATCCCTCAGTCAATTATTGAATCCGGTTCTATCAATGGTAAGTGTTACGCAATCTCATTGGGAAGCAACGCGCCAATGTTGATCTATGATGTTGCAACGGTAGAAGCAGCCGGGGTTGAGATTCCAGAGCAGATGACAATGGAGGAGTTCTTGGAGATCGGTAACGAAATCTACGAGAAGACCGGTGTATATACATATTTCAGCGGAAACATACTCACAATGCAGATTGTCTGCCGTGCGCTTGGCAGTCATTTCTTCGATGATATCGTCTCAGGAAATACAGAAGGTATAACCAGACTCTATCAGTATGTGAAGGACTTCCAGAGTGCTCCGTCCGCTGTCTCCATAAGCTTCCTTACTGAAAGAGATCTCAAGGTTCTCGATACAGATCCAATCGTAGACGGGACTTGCTGGAATACAATGCTCTACTCCAATATGTACTCCTCTCTTTCAACAATCGCAGGAAGAGAGTTAGGAGTCGCTATGTTCCCACAGCCAGAGGACGCATCAGTGCAATCGATGTTCTTAAAGCCTTCCCAGTTCTTCTCAATAACGGAGACCTCTCAGCACAAGAAGGAAGCAGCTGAATTTATCGATTGGTTTACAAACAGCGTTGAGGCAAACGAAATTCTCATGGGAGAAAGAGGCGTTCCTATCAACACAGCAGTCACCGAAGCTATTATTGACAGTGTTTCTCCGGAAGCCGCAGTTACCTTTGAATTCATTAACAAAGCCGGAGAAATTGCTACGCCTATCGATGAGCCAGATCCAGCAGGAAAGAGTGAGATCGAATACAATCTCGAGCTTTTGACCGAGGAAATAAGGTATGGCGGAATCTCTCCTGAAGATGCTGCAAGTGAACTTATAAGACTTGGACAGAGGATTCTCGCAAATTCTTAACATCTAACAAGGGCTGTTGCACGAATCAATCCAGATTCAAAGCAGCAGCCTTGTTTAATCTCTTCTTTAGATTCCCAGCTTTGCTCTTATCGTATCATCGTACTCAGGGATTGCTCCTCTTTTCGATACCACATAATCAGCAAGGAGCGATGCTTTTGAAAGTGCTTCGTCTGTGCCCTCGCCTTTGTTGATAAAATACAGGAAAGCAGCCGAGAGGCTATCACCAGCACCAACGGTATCGATAACAGGGACATCACTGACACCTGCATAGGAAGCCGAGGTTCCCTCATAGCAGACTGAGCCTTTTTTCCCAAGGGTTATCAACACTTTATTCACAGGATATTCTTTCTGGAGAGCTACAGGAAAATCTCTTTCTGGAATACCAAGTGCGTCAGCTACAATAGAAACCTCATCTTCATTCACCTTGAGTATCGTAGCTTTGCTTATGCCTTTCTTTATAATCTCATCATCGTAGAACGAGAGTCTTATATTCACATCAAAAAAGAATACCTTTGCCTCGATATTCTCCAATAAATATAAAAGCGTTGCTCTCGAAGTCTCATGCCGGGAGGCCAGCGTGCCATAGATAAAGACATCAAACATCTCTTTTGAGAGCATCTCCTTGGCTTTTGCATCAAGATTGATATCATCCCAAGCACAAGGATCATTGAAGGTATATGAAGGGATTCCGTTATCAAGCTCAACCATTGCTTTTCCTGTCGGATACTTAGATAGTCCCAGAAATCTTCTATCGATGCCAAAACTCTCTATGATTTTCAATGCGCTCATTCCAAGAGCATCATCGCCTACAGCACTTATTATCGAACTATCACCACCTAGGCGCGAAATATGGCCAAGCACATTCAATGGCGCTCCACCCAATGTCTTAACATTACCATCTATATCCCAAAGCACTTCACCAAAGCTTAACGCTCTCATATTTCCACCCTCTTCTAATCATTTCATCTATCCTTTTTTGAAGCCATTCAGATAGACAATTTGATTCACTATGCAATTCTTACTATAACCTTTAGCATACTTCCCCTCATTGAAGAGAAATCCTTAAAAGCCCTTGCTGCTTCATTAAAGCCTTCATATACATTTGTGATGACTTTCGAGATATCGACACGACCGCTCTTTACGATATCAACAAGATTATCGAAATCACTCTTCATCGCATTGCGACTTCCAGTTATATCAAGCTCCTTTTTCTGAATTACGTTGAAATCCAGATTAATCGGCTTATTACTTACTCCGATAAGAGCAACCCTGCCTCCGAATGCCGCTGCATCAATTGCCTGCTGAAATGTCGAAGGAAGACCAACAGCCTCGATTGTTACGTCAAATCCATTCACCCTTTTCTCACTGCCGAACACAGATGTTCCAGTGATGCATTCAACATCTTCCATGAATGACTGAGGGGATGTATTGAGAATCATTCCATCAAAACCGAAGTCTTCAATATCCTTTATAAGCTTTTCCTCTATAATATCGGAGATATAGACATTGGCTCCCATTGACTTGGCTGAAATGCCGGACATAACGCCGATTGTCCCACCACCGATTATAAGCACATTATCGCCTGAGTGAACGCGTGAGCGAAGAACACCATGATAACCGATGCAGAACGGTTCAATCATAGCGAGCGTATCCTGATCAAGCCCCCTGCCATCTACAATCCGTTCAATTGGCATAGTTATATACTCAGAAAAGGCACCATCCATCTGGCAGCCCATCGTCTTATTGCCCATACAGGCATTTACGCGTCCATGTGTACAGCTATAACACTTTCCGCAGTTAAAATATGGATTCGCTGTGACAACCATTCCAGGCTTAAATCCATATTCGTTATCATCGATCTCAACTATCTCAGCACTGAATTCATGGCCAGGGATTCTTGGATAATCAAAATAAGCGAATGTCCCATGATATGAGCCTAAATCGCTTCCGCAGATCCCGATTGAAAGCACCTTTAACAGTGCTTCCCCTTTCCTTCTTTCCGGCATGGGGATAGAACGAATCTCAACATGTCCCGGTTCAGTAATATATAACGCCTTCATAGTTCACATATACGCTTTAAAGCCCAATTCCGTGGGGAGAATCGGGTCGTAATTCCTTTTAAAAAGCTCAACATAAGGGAATGATGATGAGAGATTGCCGTCCTTTGCGGCCCTTATATATTCGGAGTATGCCATCATCGATACCCCAGAACCCTTCTGTTCATCGGCAACAACTTCTTCTGCAAGATAGTATGATACGCTTCCATCCCTCTTGAAGTTACCCTCCGGGCCAAGCCCTGCGCCTTTACACATACC
>CAZURL010000122.1:0-3997 GCA_964623005.1 uncultured Spirochaetaceae bacterium | reverse complement strand
CTGTAATGTCGCTGCCGAAGTATTTCTCAGAAATCCTTGAAAGTTCGCCAGACGCCCTCATTGATTCGATAGCTTCGTTTATCGCAGCAAGAAGGGAAGCGCTGTCTTCATCTTTTCTGACAGGGATGGCAACCTGCGAGGCCTCGTCAGTCAGCGCTGCGATTCTTATCGAAGCATCAGGACGCTGTGCAATGTAATCGTAGAATGTGACTTCTGCATTCAGCGTTGCATCAACCCTTCCTGCCAGTAGCAGCTCTATTGTCTGGGCAAGATCATCTACACCTATTGCATTTGCTCCATAGCTTTCTGCAAGCGTTGCATATGTACTTGCAAGCGTATTGGCAGTTGTCTTTCCATCAAGATCCTCGAATGAAGAGATATCGGTATTATTATCGCGGACGATGATTGCGGTACGGATATAAGCATAAGGGGTGGAGAAATCATAGGTTTCCGCTCTTTCCTCTGTTATCTCAACGCCATTTGCAACGATGTCATAGCGCTGGGAATTGAGTCCGGCAAAAAGCCCATCCCATTCGCCTTCAACAAACTCAGCCTTTACCCCAAGATAATCTGCAATGCCTTTGGCAACTTCAATATCGAAACCAACGAGCGTATCGCTTTCATCATGATATGTCCAAGGAGACCAAGTTCCTTCTGTTGCTATGATTATCGAACCTCTTTCCTGGATCCTTGAAAGAAGATCTCCGCTCTCTTTTTCTTCCTCTTTCTTTGAACAGCTGACTGCAAGCAGGGATATGACTATCAAAATTAAAACTATTAAACCTTTTTTCATACCTTTTCCTCCATACTAAGGAATCTTCTAGTCCTCTCTTCCCTTGGCTCTGTGAAGAAGGTTTCTGTATCTGCGCTTTCGACAACAATACCGTTTTCCATAAACACAGCATGCTTGGAAACATTTCGGGCAAAATCCATCGCATGGGTGACAACAACCATTGTCATGCCCTCCTCTGCAAGCATTCTCATAACAGAAAGCACCTCTCCGGCAAGTTCTGGATCCAGAGCGGATGTAGGTTCATCAAAATATACAATTTCAGGATCAGCTGCAATCGCCCTTGCTATTGCAACTCTCTGCTGCTGACCGCCGGAGAGCGCAGAAGGATAGTGAGAGGCCCATTCAGCCATACCTACCTTTCTAAGAGTTTCCTCTGCTTTTTCTATGGCTTCTTTTTTTTGCATCCTGCGGACGACAATCAAGCCCTCTGTAACATTCTCTAGCGCAGTTTTGTTGCGAAAGAGATTGAAATTCTGAAAGACAAAGCCTGTGCGCCGTCTTATCTCAGACTTTTCCCGGTTTTTGAGCGTGCTTAGTTCGTACGTCTTTCCCATAAAGTCCAGAACACCTGAATCTGGAACTTCAAGGCAGTTCATGCATCTTAAAAGCGTGGTCTTTCCCGAACCCGATGGCCCAAGAAGCGCAACAACGTCTCCCTTTTCCACCTCTAGGCTTATTCCTCGAAGCACTTCGGTGCTGTCAAAGGATTTCCTTACATCGCGAACAGAAAGGATCATATTCCGTACCTCGCAAGCTTCTTTTCGCCAAAACGCTGTAGTTTTGTCAGCACTGTGCAGAAAACCAGATAGATAAGACCGACTTCTATGTAAAGAGCAAGCGGTTCGTATGTTCTTGCGACAATTCGCTGCGTTGACATGAACATCTCAGCCACTGTGATATTTGCGGCAAGGGATGTGTCCTTGGTCATTGAGATTATCGAGTTTGCAAGGGTCGGAAATGAAATGCGGAGTGCTTGAGGAAGGAGAATGCGTCTCATTATCTGGATATACGACATACCTACGCACTCTCCGGCTTCCATCTGTCCATATGGCACGGCTTCAAGACCGGCCCTGATAGTCTCTGCGCAGTATGCGCCTTCGTTTATTGCAAAGACAAGGACCGCAGCTGGAAATGGATCGATTAAGATACCGATGTTGGGCAGTCCATAAAAGACTACGAAAAGCTGGACAAGGAGTGGCGTTCCTCTGATAACCCAGACATAAAAGCGTGCAATATCCTTAAGGATGCGGATCTTCGCAAACTGTATAAGCGCTACGATTATCGCGATCACCATTGCAAATGCGAAAGAAATGATAGTAAGGGGAATAGTGACTGTAAGTCCTGGAATCAATATTCTAGGAAAGGAATCGATAATCAAATCGATGATACGTTCACTCAGCATGACAACTCCCCAAATAATCTATTTCCGAGTCTTATGAAAATAATACAAAAATATTTTTTGATAAATAAGGAGCTTTATAACTATGAAAAAAGAAAAGTTGCGAAAAATCCGTTAACGCATCATTATACTTCATGGTAAGCTTTTTTGAGATATTAAATTAGAGCTAGATAAAAAGGAGGAAAAACAAATGAAAAGACTGATTGGTTTGCTTATTGTGATGCTTGCGGTGGTTTCATTTGCATTTGCAGGTGGATCTAATGAGAGCGCAAGTGCGGTCAATGCAAACGGGCTTGTTCCTATTGAACTCTGGTATGGTGCGGCTGTAACGGAAGCCGGCCCGCTTCCAGATGATTGGATTGGCTATGATATCATACGCGAGAAACTCGGAATTGAGCTTAAGCTCTCCGTTCTTCCATCAAGCAGCAACGATCAGGATGTAAGGATTCAAGCGTCAGGAGCTGGCAATGCGCTTCCTGATGTCTTCATGGTAAGTCGTCCTGTTTTAAAAAACCTTATCAATCAGGGGCTTGTTGCATCCATTGATGAGATCTATGACATGATGCCGACAAGAACTGCGATTTACCACGATGAAGCTTCAAGGAATTATTCAACATTCAATGGTAAGAACTATGGCATGTCCATCCCACTCAGTGTCACGCCTATTGAGTCTCTTGTCATCCGAAAGGACTGGCTGGATAACCTTGGACTGGAAATCCCAACAACACTCGATGAGCTATTCGATGTAATGTATGCATTCACATACAATGACCCAGACGGAAATGGCAGAAACGATACTTGGGGATTTGGCGCCTTTGTTGAAAGCGATATAACGTTAAAAGGCTATCCCGGATCACGCTTCTGGCCAATAATGGGCGCATTTGATGTTGCAGGTTTATGGACATTCAATGAATCCGATTTGGGCCTTACGGTTTATAAGGATAGTTTCTATGACTTCATGGAATTCGTGAAAAAGATGAACGATGCCGGTGTTATCGATCCAAACTGGTTGTCTTACAAGAAAGACGATTTCCGAGCTGCATGGAAACAAGGCAAATTTGGCATTATGTACGAACAGTGGGCGGCACTCGGCGCTGAATCCAACTACGCACCATTCGACGCCAACTTCCCAGATGGCGAGTGGATTGTAATCGATCCACCGATCGGCCCGGATGGAGAGCAGTCAATGGGCGCCCTTGATAAGCGTTATAACATCTATGCTGTAAGCCAGAAGTCATATGACCAAGGCAAGCTTGAAGCTATTGCTCGCCTCTTTGAATGGATGGCGTCTGATGAAGGCTATTACCTCTTGGGCTATGGCGTTGAAGGCGTTAACTATGTCATAGACGAGAATGGTAATCCATCAACGGAAGGTCTTGGCGATATGTCATACACAGGGCAGAGAGGGCAGGTATATACGCAGCTTAGAAATCTCGTATATACAAATACTGTCGATGAAACAAGAGTTCGTTTCCCGGATTATATTGCAGCGAATTCTGGTAAAGTGATTTCCCCTGTTGGTATCTTAGCAGAGATGGAGAAGCGACCTTGGACGGAGGCAGTTGGTTCTGGGATGATGCCGACTCCAAATGCAGATGCTCAACGCTACTATGAACAATCCCTTGCGGAATTCCTTTCAGGGCAGAGAGCGCTCACAAGGGAAAACTGGCAGGCGTTCTTCGATCAATTCGATAGAGTCGGAATCACTCGCTGGAACGAAGAAGGTATACAGTATGCAAGGGACAACAACCTTGTAATTGCAGACTAAGATTTCATGGCTGTTGTATAAAGATACGCTCCCCTCA
>CAZURL010000121.1:1879-4355 GCA_964623005.1 uncultured Spirochaetaceae bacterium | reverse complement strand
GATGGATATATCCAGAGCGATTATAGAATCATCGTGCAGATCGGATCCAAGATCCTCTGGGATAGCGGAACGGTACATTCGAGTAAGCATAATTCAATAGAGTATGAAGGAGATACGCTACCCTCTCTTTCCTTATGCACTCTTACAGTCTACTCATCCGGGAATGAAGCATCATCGACCTTTATCACAGGCTGTCCAGAACTCGGAGAAAAAGCTTTCTGGATACACGATGATACAGCATCGCGCTATAAGATGAACACCTTCATGGTCTCGGATCAAAATAGCGGAGGCGTTGAGGATGAAGGTTATTCAGAAGCGGTCTATATGAAGAAGACATTCCGGGCAAAGAAAGCGGTAAGAGAGGCATTCCTTGCGATATCCGGAGTGGGATTCTACCATGTGGACATCAACGGAAAGAATATCGGCAAAAATCTCCTCCAACCAGCCCAGAGTGATTATGGCAAGAGAGCTTTTTACAACGTCTTCGATGTTGCTGATACGATATCAAATGGAACAAATGAGATTGTGATATCACTGGGGAATGGGCGGCTGGTAAGGGCATATGGATATGATGGCGTACCAAAGGCGATCATGCTGCTTCGTCTTAAATATCAGGATGGAAGCGAAGAAGATATAGTCTCAGATGAATCCTTCCTCACTTCCGCCGGCCCCATAAGGCATAACAGCATTTATGAAGGCACATTCTACGATGCAAGAAAGAAAGTGCATTTCACGAAGAACAATCATGCGAAACGGATCGAAGGATATCCACTGGAGCCGGAGATGCTTCCTCCGATTGTGGAAACGGAGAGCATAAAGCCGCGCACTATCACACTCCTTAGCTCAGGAAACTGGCTTATCGATTTCGGCCAGAACTCTTCGGGAACATATAGGATAACAATAGGAGGCAAAAGCGGAGATACGGTGAGGATGCGGTTTTCCGAGCTTGCCGATGAGAATGGGCTGAACACAAGGACAACACGGAATGCCAACACAGAAGATGTATATATCTCCGATGGCATAAAGAGAATCTATCAGCCAAGATTCACTTACCATGGATTCAGATATATGGAGATTGAAGGATATCCGGGCGTACTGAAACCTGAGGATATCGAAAAGATAGTGTTCCATACCGATCTGGAAGCAACCGGAAGCTTCGTCTGCTCTGACGATTTATTGAACAGGATTCATCTGAATACAAGATGGTCTCAGCGCTCGAACTCGATGGGAATACCCACCGATTGTCCTCAGAGAGAAGAGCGAATGGGCTGGCTTGGGGATGTGCAGCTTGCTTCAAGACAGGCTGTCTTTGATTTCGACATGGCTGCATTCTATAGGAAATTCCTTGATGATATCCGTTTCTCGCAACTGCCCGATGGCGAGCTAAGCGACGTCACCCCACCATATTGGAAGCTATATCCGGCAGACCCTGTCTGGGGTTCAGCATATCCCACCTTACTCTGGCGGATGTACAAAGAGTATAAGGACAAGCAAGTGCTTAGACTCCATTATGATAGCGTTAAGAAATACATTGACTGGCTATATGGGAAGCGCTCAGAAGATGGGACGATACATGGCCTCGGCAAGTATGGAGACTGGTGCGAACCGACTGCGACATTTCCTAAGAAGACCTCTACAGATTTCACCTCCTCATGGTACCTTGTGAAAGATACGCTTACTTTCTCCATGATTGCTGATGTGCTGGGCTATAGAGAAGATGCTGAAAACTACAGAACGCGATTTGAGGAGCTGAAAGAAAGCTTCCTTATGCGTTTTGATAGAAAAGGAAAGTTCGAATCCTCTTCAATCAGCCCTAGGGACAATCTAAGCAATATGACAACGCAGGTATTGCCGCTTGCGCTCCATATCGTTCCGGAAGATGAGAAAGAAACAGCGCTTCATGAATTGATGGACTGCATCGATAGACGTTATGACTTCCATATCGACTGCGGCATTGTCGGACTCCGTTATCTTTTTGACGTCCTCATTGAAAATGGATATGACGAAGCAGCGTATCGGATCATCTCAAACAAGTCATATCCCGGACTTGGCTATATGGTAGAGTGCGGTGCCACTACGCTCTGGGAACGCTGGGAATTGCTTAAAGGCATTGGCATGAATTCGCACAACCATATTATGTATGGCTCTCCGAATGCCTGGTTTTATCAAGGGCTTCTTGGAATCCGATGCAATATGGAAGACAACTGGATGATTCATCCATACTTTCCGGAGGATATGAGTTATGCATCTGCTTCCTGTATGACATATGCAGGAGAGATCTCTGTTTCATGGGTAAAACTGAAAGATAAAGCAACTGTGGAGATTACCCTACCCTTGGAACTCTCTGCTGAATTTATCGCTCCAAAAGGATGGATGACAAAAGATAGCCCAAGGCTCTCTGGCAAAGAAAAGTACGTTCTGAAGCTCAAGAAGCTTTAAAATCAATGGCGCAGCCTTACCACTGCGCCATATTTTC
>CAZURL010000121.1:0-1779 GCA_964623005.1 uncultured Spirochaetaceae bacterium | reverse complement strand
CTTCAAGCACTCAAATCGAAATCATTACACAGTATCCGATATGCACGATATAATAATTGTTAGCAGAAGCTAACGCTTTATATACGAGGTAGTCGCTTATGTTCACTGTCCGACCATACAAGGAAGAGGATTTAATAGCCTGTAGCGAGTGTCTTTACGAAGGATTTTTCACCTGTTCTATTAATCAAAATGATAAGCTTTTATTATGTGATTACGCACAGTTACTGACAGAAATGTGCAATTTCACCTATGTTGCTGAAACAGAGGATCATCAGGTTGTAGGATTTATCGGCGGGGTATATAAAAAGAATTTCAACAAAGCTCTAGCAACTCGCCGTGAAACGAAAAGACACTACGGACAATGGTGTAAGATGGTTCTCAAGTTCTTCCTGAGAAGATATAGATTGTCATATGAATTTCAGAAACAGTTCAATGTCTTTCTTAAACAGCTTATGGAAAAGGATAACAAACTCTTCGGTTTATGCGATCTTGAGCTTGGTGTCATTACATCTAAACGAGATTACAGGAAAGGTCTAGGATCCGCATTACTCACAGAATTTCTGAACAGAGCGGAACAAGATGGCGCAGAGTGTATCAGGTTATTCACAAACACGCTTGCATCATGGGACTTTTATGAAAAGCATGGATTTAGAAAAGTAGCGGAAAAACCGTTTAAAGATGGTTCTGGAAATAGATCCATCGTTTATGAGTATCGCATTAAAGAATGGCACTAGGCGAAGAATTATGACCATTATCATTGAAAGCCTGATCATTATCCTGCTGTTTACGATTATCATCGTATCGCTGACATTGAAAAATCCTCTTATTTCGGTCGGAGACTATCCCCCTGCAATCAGGGAAAAGTGCATTGAACTGGGGCTGATAGAAAAAAGAGAACATCGCCTTACAAAGAGAGATATCATCCGAAAGGCCATCGGACTACTTGTTTTCATATTTGTCGCCGCATTGCTCCTGAGACATTTCAATAATGCAGATACATTCTGGAAAGGTTTTAGGGATTCATTTCTGATCTGGTTGATCGTCGATTGGTATGATGCGCTCATCCTTGACTGTATCTGGTTCTGCCACTCCAAAAAGGTCAGAATCCCCAAGACAGAGGATATGGAGGAATACAAAGATTACTGGTTCCATATCAAACGCTCCTGCATTGGCATGGTAATAGGACTGCCGGCCTGTATCATAATAGGAGTAATTACAGCAATTCTCTGATTGAGCCATTATTAAATTCTCCATTCTCTGTTTTCGGAGAATGAATATGATCTACCCTGCCCTGATAAGTGTCAGTCTGACGACTCCATACATCGAGAAAACAAAGTCAATAAGAGAACTTTAAGCTATGACTTTATTTTATCAATCACGATTAAATCGGCAGGAAGCCATTCAAGGCTATCTATTTCATCAAGTCCTATCCATTTCATTGCCATGTGTTCATGCAAAGACGGAGAACCTTTATCAAGATGAGCAAAATAACAGTCCATCGTAAGATGAAAAGCCTCATATTGATACTCAACTGTACATATAAAGCTATCAATCGTGATATCAACACCGAGTTCTTCTTTTATCTCACGGATAGCAGTCTCTTCTCCGCTTTCGCCATCTTCCCGTTTTCCGCCGGGAAATTCCCAGAAGCCTTTAAACTCACCATATCCACGTTCTGTTGCAAGGATTTTATCCCCATCTTTGATTACTGCTGCACTGACTCTGATCTTCTTCACAATTAGAAATCCTAGCAACAGTTGGGAAAAGTTTCGACCGATC
>CAZURL010000120.1:0-4413 GCA_964623005.1 uncultured Spirochaetaceae bacterium | reverse complement strand
GTCCTGTTTTTTAAGTTAAGCCACAGATTTCTGTATAATATGGACATATGAGTCAAGCTACGCGTATGTTTTTAACTGATATTTCCAGCAGGGGATACGCGAACTATTATGAGCATGCTATCATATGGCAAAGAAGCCGAGACAGAGTTCGCTTGAAGATTTTGTAAAAGCGTACTGGGGTGAAATCGATCGATGAGAGGAAGGATAGTGCATGAAGAATAATTTGATGATAGGATCTGCAATGGCCGTTGTGGTTCTTGGACTCCTTGCCGCGATATTCTCTTCTGTAACGCTCTGGCTCCTTTCCATAATGTGTATCGGTGTATTCTTCATCGCTCTCTGTGCGTCTGCAACCGCAATTCCTGCTGCGCTTCTTGGCTTTACGATAGCTTCAATTATTGCGTGCGGTGTCGTTACTCTGATTGCTCCGTATATCGGGACTTCTGTTTCCGAGGACGTTATAGTTGAGGAAATAACTGTAGAGAAAGTTGAGGAAGATATTGAATCAATCCCTTCTGGGCCTGTCGATGAACGGGACGAAGAATTGGAAGAGGAGATGATCGCTGTACCTGATGCACCAAAACTGCGTTTGACTGCCCTTGATCTTATAACGGAAGAAGGCGAGGATCTTCGGCTTCTTCTTCCATCTGCTCCTGAGATGTTCAGCATCATAACTTCAATCGATGTCCAGACAGTGCCTGTTCCCAAACAGGCTGAGATGTTCTTCCTGATAGACTCCATTTCTCTTGAAGAAACTGATGAAAAAACGGAAGTTGAAACAGTTGTTCCAGACGTCCCGGAACTCTTCTGGATTATAGAGAGTATCAGTAAAGATTGAGTCTATTCCAATATTCCTGAGTCTATCGTATTCTCTCTGTTATGGATTACACCTATATTGATAGTGATTCTGCGCTCAATGAGGCTATTGAGCGTTGGTCGAAGCTTGAACGCATTGCCGTGGATTTCGAAGGGGAGTTCAATCTTCATATCTATGGCGAACATCTCTGTCTTATCCAGATTTTCGATAACGAACGTTTTTATATTGTAGATCCACGCTCTTCGATAACGAAGAATGCGCTTTGTGCTTTCTTTGCATCCCCTGTTGAGAAAGTCTGGTTTGATTCTCAGTCAGATTCCTCGCTTGTTTACAAGAACTACGGGGTGACTATAAATAACATATTCGATCTGCGTGTTCTTGCTATCGCTCTAGGATATACAGGTAATCTCAGGGGACTGGAAGAGACGTATCTAGGCGTCAAGGCAGAAGGTGGGGGAAGCAAGAAAAAGAACCAGACCTCAAACTGGCTCAATCGTCCGATTACTGAAACTCAGATAGAGTATGCACTTGAAGATGTGAAGTATCTTCTCTCCCTCAAGGATGTTCTTGTTCCACTTATAAAAGAGAATAACCTTGAGAAGAGGGTTGAAGGGGAGATGGCAAAGGCGCGGAAGGTGAAGACTCCGGAACCTGGGTGGAAAAAGATTGGAAATTGGAAGAGGCTAAGTGCGAAGGAAAGGGTCTTTGTCCGCAATATATTCATCGCTCGCGATAACATCGCAAAGCGCTTCAATGTTCCCGCTGTACGTGTTATGGAGAAGCATCTCATCATCTCCCTTGGAACGAACCCTCCGCATTCAATAGAACAGCTGGCCGCGATTCTCCATAATCAGAATCCTAGGTTCATGCAATTTCTCGTGCCCTCTGTCTGGGAAGCAATCGAGAAGTCCAGAAAAGAGACGTGCTGATTACTTTTTCCTAGAGTACGGTGTGCCTGTAAGGGGAAGGGAATTGCGGCTTATGCCATCGATTCTAAAATATGCATTCCTGATAGCAGGCGCAGTCGGTATCGTTGAAAGCTCTCCAACGCCTTTTGCGCCATAGGAAGTCTCAAGCTTTTCCTCGCTGTGCACCATGATTGTCTCTATTTCGGGCCTATCGGTGGCACGTAAAAGGCCAAGCGTGCCATATTTTGATTTCACTATGCCTTCTTCGGTGATAAAATCCTCTGTCAGTGCATAGCCCATACCCATCAATACTCCACCTTCAACCTGTCCTTCGATTGCTTTCTGATTAATGACAGTTCCCGCATCACAGGCTGCAGTAATCTTCTTTACTCTGTTATTCTCATCAAGCTCCGCCACCTGTGCAGAGAAAGAGTATGCTAGGTGTGAAACAGGGTTTTTCTTCGTGCTATCGATCGGATCTGTTATAAAGACAAACTCTCCATAGTATTCCTTTCCTTCGAGATCATTGATGGAATGACCGCTATCAAGGTCTTCTTTCATTTTCAGCGCGGCTCTTCTTACCGCTTCTCCTGTAAATGCTGTCTGCCTCGATGCTGTCGATGTACCGCTATCTGGGGTGCGCTGCGTATCAGGGGGTTCAACGATAAAGAGTTCTTTTCCAAGTCCTAACGTTGTGGCTGCAATCTGAAGCTCTACCGTTCCAACTCCCTGTCCCATGCAGGCGGCAGAAGAGCGTACATGGATCTTTCCATCCTCAACAGAGAGTATGCATCTTCCTGTGTCGTGCGAGCCGACGCCGATTCCGCTGTTCTTCATAGCAACAGCGATTCCGGTTCTCTCAGAAGAGTAATATGCATCGCGTACCGCTTCCAGACACTCAATAAGTGCCACATCATCCCCTGCAATCTGGCCATTTGGCATGACGTCGCCGGGCTTTAAGGCGTTGCGCATCCTTATCTCAAATGGATCGATACCGAGCTTTAATGCTATCTCATCGAGCGCACTTTCAATAGCAAAGCACGATTGTGTGACGCCGAAACCTCTGAACGCCCCTGATGGAACATTATTCGTATAGAGCGCTCTTCCCCTGACACGGAAGTTAGTGAAGGAATAGGGGCCTGATGCATGTGTGCATGCCCTTTGAAGCACAGGGCCTCCCAAGGAAGCATAGGCGCCTGTATCTGAGATAATATCTGCATCCATCCCCATGATTCTTCCATCCTTCATTACGCCGATCTTCACCTTAACGGACATCGGATGACGCTTTGGATGCGTCAATAGGCTTTCCTGTCGTGTTAAACGCACATTTACAGTGCGTTTTGTCACATACGCAGCAAGCGCGGCATGGTGCTGCACAGACATATCTTCCTTGCCGCCAAAACCTCCGCCTACAAGCATCGCATGGATATGAACTTTGTCCTTCGGAAGTTCTAACATGCGCATTATCTCTCTCTGGTCATCATATACAGACTGATCTCCTGCCCAGACATAGACGCCATCGCCATATGGTGTTGCAATCGCACACTCAGGTTCCATGAATGCATGCTCGGTAAACGGGGTTGTGTATGTTCCTTCGAAGACAAGATCGCTCTCGCTGAGTGCTTTATCTACATCGCCTCTGGAGACACGCTCTTCATCAAGAAGATTGCTTCTTCCCTTGTGGACAAGTATTTCATCGCTAAGCGCTTCTTCTGGTGTATAGACACCGGGAAGCACTTCGTATTCGATTTTTACTTTTTCCTTGATCTCTTTGAGCGCTTCCCGTGTCTCTGCGACGACGAGACAGAGCGAATCTCCGATATAGCTCGTGGTTTCTCCGGTGGCTATGAGGACAGGCCAGTCTGGGACTATATGGCCATGTATATTGCAAGGTACATCCTCCGCTGTAATGACCTTTATGCAGCGAACATCCTTTTCTGCCTCCTCCTTGTCGATTGAGATAAGCCTTATGCGAGGGAAAGGTGCGCGGATTGCAGATGCATAGACCATTCCTTCGATTCTCAGATCGTCTGTGAAAACTCCCTTTCCCAGTGTTTTTTCAATAGCATCGATTCTATTCATCGCCCCGGATATCGTAGGGCTGTCATAAGTGTCAGGTATCTCTTCGTTATTTCGAAGCATTCTTGCAGCAAGGAGTATTGCCTTTTCGATCTTCACATATCCTGTGCATCTGCAGATATTTCCTCTGATAGCCTTTCTTACATCCTCTTCGCTTGGATTGGGTTCGGCATCGATAAGAGCCTTTCCTGCAATAACCATGCCGGGAATGCAGAATCCGCATTGAACGGCGCCAGCTTCTGCGAAAGCATAGGCATAGACGTTCTTTTCTCTCTCTGAAAGACCCTCAATTGTTATGATCTCTGCTCCATCGAGCTTCTGTATCTTCTGAGAACAAGCTTTCCTGAGTTTTCCATTGATTATTACCGAACAGGTACCGCACGCGCCTTCGCTGCATCCATCTTTTGTGCCTGTGAAATTAAGAGAGTTACGTAGGAAGTCTAGGAGCGTGATATCTCTATCGTCTGAATACTCTTTGCCGTTTACTATAAAATGCATCGCTGCCTCTTACTCGTTTTTTCGGAAAGGCCGCTTAGCTTCTGCATCAGCATCTGTCTGTGATACCAGTCCATCTTGATTGTTGCATCTGTGGGCACATGCGTCAAGAAA
>CAZURL010000119.1:0-4820 GCA_964623005.1 uncultured Spirochaetaceae bacterium | reverse complement strand
ATCATGGGAGATCCCGGTTTCTATATGGGAAACTCTGATGTAGAGATTCCTGAATGGGCATTCTATATGACAGGTAGAGAGTTCTAGTACCACGTTTCATCTAAATATAAACCCGGGTAGAGAAGCTTGCTTTATCCGGGTATTTTCTTCTGTATTGAGCTACCTCTCCACGTCTTTCTGTGATAATAGTATTCTTTCATTATTCCTTGCTGATAAGGAGTCCCTTCTTCTTGAAGAGCAGTAGGACAGGCATCGACATAGACTTCTATATCTCTAATGCGAACCGGCTGCTGTCTTATAGTGTATGAATGCCTTGAAAGCAAAAAGGCTGTCGTACTTATTCGTGCAACAGCCTTGTGTTAATTATTCCTGAGAAAATTCGTCTTTTCCAGCTCCGCAGAGAGGGCAAACATAATCCTCAGCGACATCTTCCCATTTTGTTCCCGGTGCGATTCCGTTTTCTGGATCACCTGCTTCTTCGTCATAAACGTAACCGCAGAGATTGCATACATACTTCATTATATGCCTCCTTAATGATAATCGTTATTAATAAGATATATTTCTTATTACATAAAGTCAATATAAAATACCAGAAAGTCGTATCTTTTATTTCCTCTTTATGGAAGAGACGGAAAGGTAAAATAAATGCGTCTGATTTACTGCTATTCTTTTGAAAGCAAGTCTTAATGTTGAGGAATACTTCTTGTTTAAATAAGATATACTAGTATTTTAACTTTGTTAATTACTTTGAAATTAAGCAATTACAATGCAATTTATCAAAAATTAAAATAATTTTCTAAAATGCGCTTTTCAATATATTGACGGAAAAAGTCCTGTTCTGATATCCAATTTATAGACAAGGGTGTCGTAGTTTTGCTATGGCACCTTTTTTCTATACAGGCTGCTTCAAATAAAATACATATTGAGAAGACTGCATGGTAGAATTAAAAGGAAAATTAATGTAAGGAGTTTACAATGAGCCTTAACATTGGAGCTTTGGTAATCGTCTGCGGCTATCTGCTGGGCATGCTTATTATCGGATTCATCGTCGGTAAGATCAACATCAAGACGAGTAAGGACTATATGCTCGCTGGTAGAAGGATGGGCCTCTTTATGGTTGCCTTCTCACTTTCTGCGAATAATATCGGGGGAGGCTCGACAACAGGGCTTGCCGGTAGGGCATATGGCGCTTGGGGAATGAGTGCGATCTGGTATGTCCTTGCTGCTGCAATTGCAATGATACCACTTGCGTATTTTGCTCCTCGCATCAGAAAGACGATGGCTGTCACGATTCCTGAGGTTATCGGAAGGAGATTCGGAAAGGGAAGTTCGATTTTCTCTGCAGTGCTGAATATCATTGCGCTCTTCTGTCTTACCTCAAGTCAGGTCGCGGCCTCTGGCGCAGTTGTGGCGACGCTCACGGGTATTCCTCTTAATGTCTGTATGATCATTGCCGGAATAATCATCATTGCATACACAACACTTGGCGGTATGATTGCAGACCAGATTTCGGACTTCGTGCAGTTCATAATCATCCTTGTGGGACTTGCCATAGCGACTCCGTTTGTTATCAATGGATGCGGTGGATGGTCTTCGATTGCTGCGGCGCTTCCGGGCGAAAAACTCGATTTCGATAGTATCGGCTGGGTTGTTATCATCGGTTATATCTTCAACTATTTCTGCACATTCCTCTCTGGCCCTGAGATGATCAGCCGCTTCGAGAGCGCAAAGGATGAGAAGACGGCATTCAGAGCTTCGCTTCTCTCCGGTGTTTTGATGGCTGCTATGGCTGTCTTCCCAACACTGCTTGGCCTTGCTGCTTATGCAATGCAAGATGCAATCCCCGGCATTACAAGCACAACCGCTATGATGGAT
This sequence comes from uncultured Spirochaetaceae bacterium, assembly GCA_964623005.1. Classification (GTDB taxonomy): domain Bacteria; phylum Spirochaetota; class Spirochaetia; order Sphaerochaetales; family Sphaerochaetaceae; genus Ornithospirochaeta. The sequence continues at coordinate 2,945 of CAZURL010000119.1, read as the reverse complement.
GTGACAGAGCACTTTGCGCCTACGATTATCACAGGTATTGTTTCCGCGGCGATTATCTCCGCAACAATGAGCAGTGCTGATTCAAACCTGCTTTGTATGTCGACGATGTTCATGAATGATATCCTCTCAAACTACAGCAAGAAAGCTATGCAGTTTACCGATAAAGAGACAATTTTCTGGACGAGATTCTGCAATGTTGTATTCTGTGTCGTGGCAATGCTTATCTCGCTCTTGGGCGTGAATATCGTAATGATGAATACATTCGCTTTCGCAATCCGCTGTGCAGGCCCATTCGCGGCTTATGGACTGGGAATGGTTGTTCCTAGAGCGACAAAGCATTCGGGAAGCATCTCAATTATTACCGGTACAATCGGTGTTATCTTCTGGCAGATTCTTTCCGGTGGAGACTTCTACCTTGGCATCCTTCCTGTCGTATTCGGCTGTGCAGTCGGCGCATTGACATTCTTTGTCGTCAACCTCATTGAATGGAAGAAAGGCGTTGAGCCTGCTCCTTCTGCATTTCTTTCCGAGGAAGAGGCAAGAAAACTTGAAGCAGAGTGATAGAACAGCTTCATAGAGAGCTTTGGGTCGGCGGTAAGCCGACCCTTTTGCTTGACTATTACATGAGAGCATTCAAGCATTAAATCGAGTGCTGTGATTCCTCCCTCGGTCGTGTACTTCTAGGTAAACGATATTATCTGTACGGCTCCTATAAACAGAGAAATAAAGGAAAGCAATATTATAAAAGCGGCGAGAAAAAGGGTGAATTTACTTAACATAACGCTTCTTTTTGATGCTATATTTTTCTTCTTGTTTATGCCGATCAAAATACCATGGTAGTAATTCTTTACATTCCAAAGCGAAGCGTAAGCATTAGAAGTATAGAAAAGATTTCAGGAAAATAATGATAGTCTGTTATCGTGTTTTATGGAAAAGCCCAGAGTTTGCAGGAGGCCTGCATTTCAAAATATATATGGAGAGCGGCCTATTGCATTCCCCTAAATCATAGCAAGGTATAAAGAATGCTCGCTCTCCATTGATTGGTTTAGTTGGGCAGGGGATTCCCCTTTTCTCTATTCGAGAGAGAGGAATGCCTCGTAGCCTTTCTCTGCTTCTTCGATATCGTTGATTGCCGTAATCTCCCAAGGCGCGTGCATACTCATTACCGCAATGCCTGCATCAATTACGTTCATGCCATAATAAGCGGCAAACTTCGCAATCGTACCGCCGCCGCCGATATCGACCTTTGACATCTCTGCCATCTGGTATTTGACATTGTTCCTATCCATCTTCGCACGGAGTTTTGCGATAAATTCCGCATTTGCATCGGATGCGCCGCTCTTTCCCCTCGATCCTGTGTACTTATTGAATACGATACCGCCAGAGAGGAAGGAAGAGTTCTTCTTATCGAAGAGGGTAGCGTTCAAAGGATCGTATGCAGAATTTACATCGCTTGAAAGCATATATGAGTTCTTCATCATACGTCTGAGCTTCAATCCATCATACCCAGAAAGCCTTGCAAGCACTTCGGCAGATGCGTTCTCGAAGAATACGCTATCCATTCCTGTGCTTCCAACAGAGCCGATTTCCTCTTTATCTACAAGAAGGCAGCAGCTTGTGCGTTTCGGGTCGTCGATCGAGAGCATTGCTACAAGGGAGGTATATGCACATACCCTGTCATCCTGACCATAGGCAAGGATCATGGATTTATCGAATCCCATTATCTTTGCTTTTCCTGCGGGAACAGCCTCTATCTCAGCAGACAAAAAGTCCTCTTCTTCAATACCATAGCGCTCTTTGAGGATTGCAAGGATCTTCTTCTTTCCTGCGTCCTTTTCCTCATTCCCCGTCCCCGGAAGTCCGATGATGATATCTAGATCCTCGCCCGGTATTAGCTCTGATGCAGATTTCTTCATCTGCTCCTGCGCCATATGAGGAAGAAGGTCGGAGATACAGAATGCAAGCTCATCATCTTCTCCTATCTCGATATTGACTTCATTTCCATCCTTCTTTACGACGATGCCATGAAGTGCAAGCGGAAGCGTTACCCACTGGTACTTCTTGATGCCGCCGTAATAATGCGTGTCGAGATAGACGAGTCCATCGCTTTCATATATTGGCTTCATCTTGATATCCAGACGAGGGGAGTCGATGTGCGCGCCAAGGATATTCATTCCCTTTTCTATCGGATCTGTCCCGATATTAAAGAGCGCGATTGACTTGTTGTACTGCATGACATACACCCTGTCCCCAGATTTGAGTTTGTCGCATCCTTCGATGTTTCTATAGCCCCTGCGTTCTGCGGCTTTGATAATCATGTTTATGCATTCTCGCTCGGTCTTTCCTTTATCCAGAAATGCCCTGTATCCTGAAATAAGATCGTTCATTGTTTACTCCTGTGTATGAAGATAGTCACAAATCATGGCACTGTGAACCCTATTTTAACTTATTTCGTTATAGTACAATCAAGCCATGGAAAAAAAACGGAAGAAACAGAATAAAATGTATCAGCCATCACTAAGGGAGCAGATAAAACGAAAGCCCGGGATGTTTATCTTATACCTAGCGCTAAGAGTCATCGTGCTGGCGGTAATGGTTGCACAGTTCTGCAATAAAGATTACCAGAACGTGATACTCTGTATCTTTGTGCTTTTTCTTTATACGGTTCCCTCTTTTATCGAGAATAACCGACATATAGATATTCCGGATACGCTGGAAGTCGTCGTTCTTATATTCATCTTCGCAGCCGAGATCCTTGGTGAGATAAGGGCGTATTTCATAAACGTGCCATTCTGGGATACTGCGCTCCATACAGTAACAGGCTTCTTAGCCGCTGCCGTTGGTTTCTCGCTTGTGGACATCCTTAATAGAAGTGAATCTACGTCGTTCAATCTTTCTCCGATGTATGTTGCGATCACGGCATTCACGTTTTCGATGACGATAGG
>CAZURL010000118.1:0-4969 GCA_964623005.1 uncultured Spirochaetaceae bacterium | reverse complement strand
TATGAAATCAAATGGGAGAATTATAGCAAAATCGATGGTATCGAGAATGGCAAGTTTGATTATACGTTTGCCAAGATAAAGTAAATAAAATGATGTATTTTAAAGAGCTGTAACACTTAATGCTACAGCCCTTTTGATTTTTCCTTTCTATGGAATTAGTTTGCAGCAGCCTGTGCAAGCGTTATAGCGGATGTTACGACGATATCTTCCTCGCTGCATCCTCTTGAAAGATCGGACACTGGCTTTGCAAAGCCCTGTAGTATTGGGCCATATGCCTCTGCGCCAGCAAAACGCTGTACGAGCTTGTAGCCAATGTTTCCTGCCTGAAGGTCTGGGAAAACGAGAACATTTGCATGTCCTGCTACATCCGAACCCGGAGCCTTGAGCGCTGCAACGCTTCCAACGATCGATGCATCAAGCTGTAGTTCGCCGTCTACCTTTAGCTCTGGCTGCTTTTCCTTTAGAATTGCAAGTGCGTTTGTCACTTTATCAATGAGTTCACCCTTTGCAGATCCCTTTGTTGAGTAGGAGAGAAGAGATACAATCGGCTCTGCACCTAAGAAGATGCGGCAGCTGTTTGCTGCTTCTGTTGCGATATCCGCAAGCTGTTCGGATGTCGGGTTAGGAATTGTTGCGCAGTCTGCGAAGATCAGAGAGCCATTCACGCCATACTGTGTCTTATCTGTAGCCATTACGAAGCAGGAAGAAGCATTCTTGATGCCTGGCTTTGTCTTGATGATAGTAAGGGCCGCGCGAAGTACGTCTGCTGTTGTTGATTCAGCTCCTGCGACCATTGCGTCTGCATATCCAAGATGAACAAGCATTGCACCCCATCTGAGTGGATTTACGATATCTATAACAGCCTGTTCCTCTGTCATACCCTTATGCTTTCGCATCTCATAGTATTCCTTAGCAAACTCAGCTTTCTTCTCGCTTGTCTCTGGATCAGAGATCTCAATGCCTGAAAGATCTACGCCAAGCTTTGCTGCATTGGCTTTTACTTCCTCGCTCTTTCCCACAAGCGTAACTGTTGCAGCGAGACCTTCATCTACGATGATTCTTGCTGCTCTGACGGTTCTGGGTTCAAGACCCTCAGCAAGTACGAGGTTCTTATGTGCGTCCTTTGCCAGTTTCTTCATTTTCTCTGCAAATGTCATAATCACTCCTTGATGGATTCAATCCTTATAAATAATAATGCCGTTTTTTCGGATATTAAAGGCGAAAGGGTGCACAATTCTGTCTTTTAAGGTAAAGAATAGATGTGAGATGGTACGCAGAAGAAGCAGCCTGCCCTAAACACAGCACTGTACTTTACTCTATGGATATTCTCCATAGGCCATTCTGTTCATGGGTGCTATCTTCTATTCCACACGCAAAGACGTTTTTGGATATTGCCTCTGGCTCTGGTGTTTTATCATCAATGCTTTTAAAGCGTGATAACACCGTCTCTGTCACGCTTCTCGATAAATCCCGTGTTTCTCTCAGGTTTTCAGAGAAGAAACTCTATAAATACAGAGACAGGTGCGCCTTTGTTGAAGGGGATGCAGAGGCTCTTCCTTTTGACGATGAATCATTCTTCTCTGCCGCCATTGTCGATTCAATCTATTACCTTGATCCTCTTAAAGCGCTCAGTGAGGCCTATCGAGTGCTGAAAAAAGGAGGAACGCTTATTGTCGCTTTCCAAGCCTATGATAATACCTCTGTTTCGAAATGGGCTTCGGGGATTGTGGATGTAAAAAGTCCCGAGAGGATTATGAAGATAATGGATGAATTAGGCTTTGATATTCTTTCCTTTGATAAAGGCGCAAAGGCATGGGCAAGGATTGTTGCCATCAAGGGGATGTGTTAGGATTCCGGCGATGAAAGAAGGCGTTTGGGATATCAAAAAGATCGGTAAGGATTCATGTTCTCTTGAAAGGTACACAGGCGATGCATCCGATGTAATCATACCAGATAAAATCGGGATATATACGCCAATAGAGATTTCCGCTACGTTCTTGAAAAAGACAAATAAGGTTCGTTCGTTGAAGCTTCCTAAGACGATTGAGTATATCGATCCGGATGCATATAGAACATGGAGGAATATTGAGAGAATCGAAGCTGAGGGAAAGAAAATCAAGGCTATTGATGGTGTTCTCTATGATGGGAGCGTGAAGACGCTGCTTTTCTATCCTCCAAAGAAGAGCGATAAATACTTCGAAGCACCTAAGACACTGAAAAGGATAGGGGATGGCGCATTCTCTTCCACGGTCTCCTTCAAGACGTTCTCATTTCATTCTGCATTCGAGGGGTGGAAAGGACATTTCTCTGAGTGCCCGATGCTTGAAGCATTCATTGCTGAGGATGGGGATGGATCGTTGCGTGTTGAGAGCGGTGTTCTATTCAAAAACGCTGAACTGGTGTTCTATCCTCCTAAAAGAACAGCAGGGGATTATAGGATTCCCGATGGTGTTGAAAGTGTTCTTTCCGCCTTTCCTGAGAGTGTGCATACGCTTTTTGTTCCAGCTAGTCTGAAAGCCGGTCTTGAAGAGAATGCGAGAAATGTTGGGGCAATATCTGTCGATGCTGCCAATAGTATTTATACCTCATCAGATGGCGTGCTCTTTACACGCCGTGATAAAAAACTCGTACTCTTTCCTAAAGGTAAGCAGGATACAGTATACATGGTGCCTCGAGGAACCTTCTCGATAGCCTCTCATGCGTTTTCCTTATCGCGTATAAAGGTTGTTGTGCTTCCATCGACGCTTGTTCATATAGAAGGAGAGGCTTTTGCTGATTCAGAGATCGAATGCCTTGTAATCCCTTCCTCCGTTTCCGATGTGGATATCAGGGGACTGTATGGCATGGAAAAGCTAGAGTCTGTCTATGTAGAGGCCGGAAGCATTGCAGATGTATATCTTGCAGGTAGTCCTAAGCGGCGTTATATAGAGACAATCTGATGTTGATTGCATTCTTTAAACTAGGTATCCTTTGACGCATGTTGGTCGGGGTATATGGACTAGGACGTTTTGGATCATTCTGGGCATCGTGCCTTAAGAGTGCAGGATGTCGTGTCATTGCATATTCAAGAAGCGAGCATCCGCTTCCGGAAGGTGTTGAAAGAGGAAGCGAGGAGGAAGTGCTGAATGCAGATGCGCTTTTCTTTGCTGTCTCGATCTCTTCTTTTGAAAGTGTCTTGAAACGTGTTGGAAGCCGTATCGGAGAGAATACGATAGTTATGGATACGTGTTCAGTGAAGATCTATCCTGCTAAATGGATGAAGGAGAATATACCTCAATCACGGTTCATGATTGCAACACACCCGATGTTCGGCCCCGATTCAGGCGCAAATGGCGTAAAGGGACTGCCTTTGGTCATGTGCCCAATCTCCGGCATAGATGATGATAGATACCGCATGATGAAGGACTTCTTCCTGTCGATGGGACTTGAGGTTTTGGAGATGAGTGCGGAAAAGCATGATGAAGAAGCTGCATATTCGCAGGGCGTAACGCACTTTGTAGGGCGAACGCTTCACGAGATGGGGATGATGCCGACGCCGATTGCAACACAGGGCTATAAATCGCTGATGACGATTGTTGAGCAGACATGCAATGACCCTGTGCAGCTCTTCTATGACCTTCAGCGATACAATCCTTATGCAAAGGAGATGAGGCTTTCCTTGCAGGTTGCAATTGAGAAAGTGCTCAATGCCCTCAGGAGGGAAGAGGTGTGAATGTTGCGATCTACACCCTTGGCTGTAGGCTGAACCAAGCAGAGAGCGAGGCTATTGCAGAGCGATTCAAGAATGCAGGATTCACCCTAACATCTCCCTCTTCTGCCGCGATTGTGGTAGTCAACACCTGTACTGTTACGTCAAAGGCAGAGCAGAAGGCAAGGCGTATGATAAGGCAGTTTGCGAAGACAAGCGAGGTTATTGTCACAGGGTGCTATGCCGCGCTCTCCCCGGAGGAAGTGAAAGCGCTTTCGGATAAAGTCACCGTCTTCTCTCTTAAGGAGAAGGCGTCGCTTCTTTCCCTGCCGCTTCATATAAAGAGCGCCGTCTTGTCTGGACTCAGTACGCATGAAGCAATTGTATCCTTCACGGATCGCAATACCGATCTCTTTGCTTTCGATGCAGCGTCCTTCCAGTATCATTCAAGAGCATATCTCAAGGTTCAGGATGGCTGTGATAACGCTTGTGGCTTCTGTAGGACGACAATTGCGCGCGGCCCATCGGTATTCTTGGATCCGGATATCGTTGTAGAGCGTGCATTGAGGATAGAAGAGCAAGGTTTTCATGAGATTATGCTGACAGGCGTTAATCTCACGATGTATGACCATAAGGGCGATGGGCTTGGCGGTCTTGTGGAAAAGCTTCTTGCAAAACTTGGAAGCGGTATGAGGATAAGGCTTTCCTCAATGGAACCTGACCATGTTGATGATAGGCTTCTCGATACGCTTTCCGATGATCGTATGCAGCCGCATTTCCATATTCCTATCCAAAGCGCATCTGAAACAGTTCTCAGACGTATTGGAAGAATCTATCCGATGGAACATGTCGAGTACATCATTGAGCGCATGAGAGCATTGAAAGAGGATCCCTTCATTGCCTGCGACGTCATTGCAGGCTTGCCGGGGGAAGGTGAGAAGGAGTGGGAGGAAAACTATGATTTTCTTTCTCGCATCGGCTTTTCCGCTATGCATGTCTTCCCATTCTCGCCGCGCCCAGATACAGCGCTTTATAGAGCGCGTGACCGCGTTGAAGAAAGAGTCCGGGATGAAAGGGCGGAGAAGCTCAGAGCGCTCTCTTCTAAGATGGGAAGGGAATATCTTCTGAGACAAAAGGGAAGGACTGTGGAAGTCCTTGCCGAAGAGAATGGCGAGGGTACTACGGGAAATTATCTCAAAGCTAAGATAAAGCTCCGTGGAGAGAGAGAGCCGATCAGAGGACTTATCTACAAAGGGGTAATCACATCGATTGACCCTGTTA
>CAZURL010000117.1:0-5444 GCA_964623005.1 uncultured Spirochaetaceae bacterium | reverse complement strand
TGTATCTATATTATCTTTCATTAAACCGAAAAGTCAAATACGCGCGTTTAATCAAAAGTTCAGCCATGCCTTTCGTGTAACAGTCTTTTCTAATTAAGAAGCACAACAGCTTCTGCTTCGATTGCCTCACCCTTTCCGATAGGGCCAAGGCCCTCCGCAGTCTTTGCCTTTATGTTTATTCGTTCAATGTCTATCTGTAAGAGGGATGCAAGACTTTTTCGTATCTCCATCTTGTATGGTGAGAGCTTTGGCTTTTCCAGTGTAATCACTGCATCGATATTCTCTATCCTTCCCTCAGCAAGCTTTCCGGCTTTCTTTGCAATGATCTTTGAATCGAGGCCTTCAAGCGAAGCGTCTGTATCGGGAAATATCTCTCCTATATCCTCAAGAGATAATGCACCGAAGATAGCATCTGCAATAGCATGAATCAGAACATCCCCATCAGAGTGCGCCTTTTCACCTTTATCCGATGGAATTTCAATACCACCGATCATCAGGGGCCTTCCGCTCTCGAGAATATGTAGATCCTTGCCGAGTCCGATTCTCATTGCTCTGCTCCCTGCATCATAAGTTCTCTCATGCGCTTTGAAGCTTTTGCGCTTCTCCGCCCTTCTTCCCTCGCCGCTATATACTCCTGTGCCTGTCTTGCCGCATCTGGGATATCCTCAAGATATGTTATCTTCTTGTTCTTCCTATCTCCGAGTGCAAATGTGCACTTGTATCCTGCCTTTATGAATACTGCGGCATCGTCATCCGCTTCATCACCTTTATACCGCTCATATGCATCAAAGAGCTCATCACGTCGGAAAATCTGGGGCGTCTGAACCGTAAATATGGTCTTTTTATCGATAGATTCTTCGAACATTCCATCTGCGCCGATACGCTTTACAGCGTCTGTTAAGGGAAGCGCTGGAACTGCGCCTCCTGCAACGGTTGCCGCTGCGAAGGTGTTGATGATAAGACGTTTATCAAGGAAGGGCCGCGCACCATCATGTATTGCAATGTATTCAAAAGAGGTTGGCAGATCCTTTAATCTATTGAGCGCATTCTCCACAGATTCCTTTCTTGTCTTCCCTCCCTTTACAATGACAATGGGTATCGCTGCTATATCGATAAGGTCTTCAAGCGCAACGGCAGTTTCATCTTCCGAGCCTTCTGGACAGGTTACAATGACGGCACTGAGCGTCGGGATTTCAAAAAATGGCTTTGCTGCTCTGTATAGAACGGTATGGCCATCGATTGACAGATATTCTTTCTTAACAGATTCATCCAGTTCCTTTGAAAATCTGGATGAAGAACCTGCTGCTGTTATGATAACAGCTAGTGTCGGTATACTCATTTCTCAAGTCGTGCGAAGATCTTCTTCTTCACTTCCTCCGCGCTTATTCCTAGCACGGAAGAGGACTCATCAACAAGAAGGGTAAGTGCGCTGTCATAAAGCTTTCTTTCCTGAACAGGCAGTTCTTTGATCTTCGAACGATGGTAGAGAGAGTTCACGACGTTTGCAACTGCGAGCATGGAACCTTGTTTCATGAGTTCTTGATTCGCAATGAGGCGTTGCTTCCAGTCGGATTTGCCGATTTCCCTTTTCGTGGAAAGGGAAGATATTGCCTTTTTAGCCTCTGCTGCCGATGCTAAATGCCTCAGGCCAATTTCAGAGGCTTTGTCTACAGGTAATAGCACGTCCATGTCCGATGAAGCAATCTGAACTCTGAAATACTCGCGTGAATTTCTTTTTTCACGTGCAAGGATATGACCAACACCCTGCAATGGATAGACGACACAATCGCCTATATTGAAAACCGCCTTTATTTCTGTGCTATTCATGTATCAATTTTATCAGAGGTTTTAAAATTTGTGAAAAATAATTAAATTCTGCGGAAAACGAAAAGAAAACGCTATAATATTCTCCATGGATAAGACAAGGAAGACTGGGATCCTTATGCATATCACATCACTACCGACGGAGTATGGGATTGGGGATCTTGGTGATAGCGCATTCGCATTCGTTGATTTTCTGAAAAAAGGAAAAGTTTCGCTCTGGCAGATGCTTCCACTCGGCCCTACAGGTTATGGTGACAGCCCTTATGCGGCTCGTTCTGCATTTGCTGGAAATGAGCTGATGATCTCTCCCCGTACGCTATATAAAGAAGGGTATCTTGAGCTTGAGGATATATTGATAAAAGCAGAGGAAACAGAACGCGTTGATTATGGCATGGTGAGGAAGATCAAGATGCCGATGCTCAGAAAGGCTGCTGAATCATTTCTTTCGGCAAAGAAAAGCGAGAGAAAGAGATATGAAGAGTTCTGCAAAGAAGAAGCTTGGTGGCTTGATGACTATGCGTTTTTTCAGTCTCTTTGTGATTACTACAATGACTCAAGATGGTTCTCCGTCTGGCCGAAAGAGATCAGAAACAGGGACGAGAGAGCGCTTTCCCAAAAAAGAGAGGAGCTTAAAGACGAGATTGAGATCTACAAAGTCCTTCAGTACTTTTTCCGTAAGCAGTATCTCGAACTTAAAGCCTATGCAAATGAAAATGGTGTAGCTATTATCGGGGATATCCCGATATTCGTAGCTGCGGACTCTTCTGATGCCTGGTCTGAAAGAACGCTTCTGATGATAGATGAAGATGGACAGCAGGAAGCTTCTTCCGGGGTGCCGCCAGATGCATTCTGCCCGACAGGACAGCTTTGGGGCAATCCTCCCTATAGATGGGATGAGCATGAGAAGACCGGCTATAAATGGTGGATAAACCGCTTCAAAGAGAACTTCTTGCTTTTTGATATCGTACGGCTGGATCATTTTAGGGGCTTTGAAGGTTGCTGGGTCGTACCGGCAGGAGAGCAAACCGCAGAAAACGGCAAGTGGGTCAAGAGTCCGGGGCAATTGCTCTTCGATGCATTGAAAAAGGAGATAGGCGAGGATCTTCCGATAATAGCCGAAGATCTTGGTGTAATAACACCGGAGGTTGTAAAACTTCGTGAAGACAATGGTTTTCCGGGCATGAAGATCGCACAGTTTGCTTTTGGCTTTGAGGATGGAAAATGGCAGACAGATAACTCATATCTTCCGCATAATTGCGAGTGCCTTTCTGTTGCATATACAGGAACGCATGACAATAACACAACGCGCGGCTGGTATGATGAACTCGATAACGGCATGAAGGACTATGTCAGGCGTTATCTCGAATGTTCGGATGACGAGGTTGTCTGGAAGATGATAAGGTCTTTAATGTCTTCACACTCAATGTGGGTCATATTCCCGATGCAGGATGTGCTTGGACTCGGAGCAGAGGCAAGAATGAATGTACCATCGACATGCGGCCCTTCGAACTGGTCATGGAAGATGAAGAAGGAAGATATGGAGAGTGGGAGCATCAATACAATCTGCTACTACTCTGAACTCTATGGGAGAGCTTCGCTTTGAATATAATTCTTCTGGAGGATGGTGAGGATTTTCTTCCTTCTTCCGATTCCCGCGCCAATCATATAAAGAAGGTTCTGAAACTCGGAAAAGGAGAGGTTTTCAAGGCTGGTATCATCAATGGTGATATGGGGTATGCGGTTATTGAGGATATCAGAGAGGATGGTATAGCGATCACATTCAAAGGGGAGAAAGATGGTTCTTCTCTATATCCACTCACGCTTCTCTGCGCACAGGTTCGCCCTATCTGTATGCGAAGAATCCTTCGTGAAGCTGTTTCTCTTGGCGTATCGAGAATTGTGCTTCCTGTCTCTGATCTTGGCGAGAAGAGCTACCTTAATGCCTCTCTCTACCGGGATGGAACATATAAGGCAATACTTCTTGATGGCGCAATGCAAGCAGGAATGACGGGCATTCCTGAAACCAATCTATGTGCTTCTGTAGAGGATGCGATAAAAACAATTTCCGCTGATTCGCTTTTCCTCCTTGATAACGCCATCGGTGCCATGCCATTATCAGGGGAAGAACTCAAGGGAAAAAGCGTAGCAATCGCAATCGGGCCTGAGCGTGGATGGTCTGAACGGGAAAGGCAACTCTTCCTTGCCAACCATTACAAACCTGTTCTCATTGGCTCGCGTATACTCAGAACAGAAACTGCTGCTGTCTCTGCTGTTGCGCTTACGCTTTCCAGAATGGGTTATCTTTAGAAGGAGAGAAATATGCATGATGTAAATGAGAGTGCGGAAGCTATTCTCGATAAGGAATATCCGGTTTTGGATCATGGTTTTGTACGTCTTGTCGATTACATGGGTTCTGATAGCCGTATAGTGCAGGCTGCGCGTGTAAGCTATGGTGCAGGCACAAAGACATATAGACAGGATAAAGGCCTTATAAACTATCTTCTCAGAAACGATCATACCTCTCCTTTCGAGCAGGTTGTCTTTACTTTCCATCTCAAGATGCCTATCTTCGTTGCCAGACAATGGGTAAGGCACCGAACTGGGCGGATGAATGAGATATCAGGGCGGTACTCTGTAATGAAGGACGAGTGCTACATCCCTGATAAAGACCATATTGCGCTTCAAAGCGAAGACAATAAGCAGGGAAGACAGTCAGAGCCTGTCGATGAAGAGACAGCAAAGAAGGTTCAATCGCTTCTTGAAAAAGACCATGAGAGAATCTTTGGGACATATAACGAACTGCTTGATATGGGAATTGCAAGGGAGATAGCAAGAATCGATCTTCCGCTCTCTTTATATACCGAGTTCTATTGGCAGATGGATCTGCATAATCTCTTCCATTTCCTGAAACTCCGTCTCGATGGCCATGCTCAGTATGAGATCAGATGCTACGCAGAGACGATATTTGAAATTATCCGTATCGTCTGCCCGATAGCAGCGGAAGCCTTTGAAAACCACAAGCTCAATAGCGTTGTTCTCTCAGGAAAGGAGAAGGATGCGATAAATAAGATGCTCTCTGGCCAGGATAGTGGGCTTGGAGAACGTGAAGCAGAGATCCTAAAAGAGAAGCTTCGCTGACTTTCAACCAAGTGTTTCCTTGATTCTACTGCTGGTTTATTGCCTCTACTGTGGTTTCTGTGCATGATTTCAGCCATGAATGAAAAGATGTCACTTGGTTCAATGATTGCCGAGTTGAGAAAGGAGAAAGGCCTGACTCAGCTCGAACTTGCAGAGAAGATGAATGTCACAGACAAAGCTGTATCAAAATGGGAAAGGGATCTCTCGATTCCAGATGCAGCTTCTATGCCTCGTCTTGCCGAAATTCTGGGTATTACTGTTGATGATCTCATGAACGGAAGAAAACCGAAAAAGGCAAAAAGCACTGATGATATTCTGACTATCATTCTCAAAGCCATTCCACTTGCTATGGGAGTTGCCGTCACTGTCCTCTCTATTCTTGGCTCTCTTGATAGCTTTTCCGGCTTTTCTATGCTCGGTATAGGCCTGTTTTGTATCTCACTCAATGCTTTTAGGAATAAATAACTCAAGAGCTTTATCAC
>CAZURL010000116.1:0-5742 GCA_964623005.1 uncultured Spirochaetaceae bacterium | reverse complement strand
ACAGGATACTTTTCCTCTATCTCAAGGAGTCTTTCCATCTCCTCCTGTCTTATGCCGAGTCTTTCCCCAAGATCATTAACAGAATCATACGCATCCTTGATCATCAATTGCCATTTCTTCATCTACCCTCCTTTTGCGGTAAAACGATAAATATAAAGACAAAAAGAAAATCCGTGTTCTGTTATTTTATCATGTAAACACTGAATTTTGGGTAAAAGTTCTCAAAGCGGTTGAACCTTTCTGCTTTTTGGCGTTAGTTTCTCTCTTGATAAAACAGGCATAGGAAAATTCAGAAAAAACAAGAGAGAAGACCATATAATGACAGAAAAACAAAAGACTGCAATTCTCCATTTGCTTGCATCCTTTATAGGCGGCTCATTTGGCTCCTATGCGATAATCTGCCGAATGACATTCGGTTCATCGCAGACAATGAACCTGATCAGGCTTTTCGAGAATCTGCTTTCAAGGGATATCCTTAACTTTGTCATCCACTTAGGCGCATTTCTTCTCTACTGCATTGCAATCGCTATTGCGATGATCCTATCTGAAAGAAAGATAAAGTATTTAAAGTCGCTCAGCTTAGCCATTGATGCTATCTGTGCTTTAATCCTTGGCTTTCTTCCCCTCGATCTCGATCCAGTAATTGCGATCTATCCTTCGTTTTTTGCAATGGCATTCCAGTGGTGTTCTTTTCCCGGAATCGATGGCTATACAATCTCTTCTGTCTTTTCGACAAATAATCTAAGGCAGTTTGTCACCGGACTTGTACACAAAGCAGAGGGAAAGAAGGATGGAATGGTCAGGGCATATGGCTTAACGCTTCTGGCATTTCATTTTGGCGTATGCGCACAGTACTTTCTATTTCAGCCATTCAGTATCAAAGGGATCTGGTTCACATTCATTCCTATAGCGATTGCTTTTGCTTTAAGTCTTGTAAAAACACGAGAGACAAAATAGCAATAGTTTTTCTTTCTCACTACAGAAAATAAATATATACAGAAGAGACAAAGAAGAAGGGGAAAGCTTTATATCAGGTGTGAACATATTTATTTTTTATACACAAAAATCATAGAGATAAAAAAATCTCCCTGCATTGCAAGGAGTTACAAAAATGGAGGATACAAGGATTGAACTTGTGACATCTTGCTTGTAAGGCAAGCGCTCTCCCGCTGAGCTAATCCTCCAAAAGCTCTTTGAGTATGCCAGAAAGGGTAAAACGTGTAAAGAGGAAAATCAATATTTTTTGGCTTTCATCATACGCTTCGGAATTAAATACATAGGTACCCAGCAAATAGTTGCTATGACAGGGAACGCAAGAATATAGAAGTTTCCTATCCTTTCTTCCAAAAATGAAAGTGGATTTCCCTCATCTCCACCGTTAAGGAAGAAGAAATTCGTGTCGAGCTGGCTGTTTGCAATCACAGCAACACCGGCTAATAGCAAGAAAGGAATTGCTGAATAGCGAAGTCGTGCAAAGGAGGGTCTGAAACCTCCGAAAAGGAGCATAGATGTATAGATTACCAAAAGCCAATGCACAGAGAAGCTATGGATCGATTCATAATTAGCGCATGGAAGCTCTGAAACCCAGTTAGGAAAGACTAAAGCCATTATCGCGGTCGGAAGAGTAATGGCATATAGATACTCTGCGACTTTATCACTCATAGTGCAAGCATGGATCACCACTACGAATATCGAGATTGAACAGATATGAAGCGGCAAAAACTCCCAATTCCATTGCCCTGTCAAAAGAGGAACAACGTACTTATATATCTCATCAAGGAGCGTAAGAGATGCAAGAGCAAAAAGTATTCTGCGTCGTCTGGAATAATCCGAAGCCTTATAGAAAAGCCCTAGGATGACAAGAACAGCAAGACCACATAGAAGCCAGAGGATATGTCCCAATGAATACATCCCCATGCCAAACCCCGGATCTATGGTGAACTTCGTCTTGAGGAACGTATCCATCATTTCCTTTTATTAGCTTCTTCTATGATAATCGAAGCAATCTCTTCCGGTGTTCTATCGTCTGTTTCAATGATGATATCTGCAACAGATTCTGCATGGTTGTTATCGATGCCATAGATCTCTTTATAGCGAGCGCTATCATTGCTGTCGCGTCGAACCGTCTCGTTATAGCGATCCTCAAGGCTTCCCCCTTCCCTTTTCTGTATGCGCTTTGCTCTCGCCTCTGCCGTAGCGGTAAGATAAACCTTCAAATCAGCTTTCTCAAGCATCCATATCGCAAGACGCGAACCAAGTACACAGTCAGGAACAGCCATCGCCATCTCAACCTGCCTTCGATCAAGTTCTCTGTCTATCTCATAATCATTCTCTGCCATATTGCAGAATGTCCAGAAATCAACGTTCCTTTCCTCTGCCATCTGACGGAATGTGAAGTTTATCATCGGATACCCCAGCCTCTCGGATACAAGCCTTGTGACTGTAGTATTGCCACATCCGCTCTTTGATGATATCGCGATTCTCATTCTATGTTCCTCAGCTGTTCTCTTATATCTTCGATATTATCCTTCATCGAAACAACTGCAAGATTGATCTCCACCAGCTGGCTCTTTGTAGCGATTGTATTGCACTCCCTCTGCATCTCCTGACAGAGAAAATCGAGTTTCTTACCGACAGGGCCAGAGGATGCAAGCAGCCGCTCATACTCTGCAATATGCACATGGAGTCTCGAAACCTCTTCATTGATTGAATACCTTACAAGGATTGCACCAAGCTCCTGCATGAAATCAGGAGTGTTGCCCTTATTGCCAGAAATCTCCTCATATTTCTCCGTAAGAAGCTTCTTGTAATGACCTTCAAGCTCACCTGAGCGCGCTTCAATTGAAGAAAGCGAAGCCTTGAATTGCTCTCCTAGCTTCTCAAGATCTCTCTTTGTACCTTCTCCTTCCCTGATCTTCTCCCCTTCAAGCATCGTAAGCGCTTCTCTGAGAGTTTCAATAAAAGCATCACGGTAAATCTCACCATTGGTTTCTATGTCAGGAACGATAAGATCATTGATTGAAAGATAATCAGAGACCGTAGCCTTCTCGCCGCACTTCTCTTCAATCAAAGAGAAAGCTCTGCAATACTCGTCCAATAATCCTTCATCGACAGTTATCCTGCATTCTGTGTTGAAGATCTTTAGCTTTGCTGAGATCTCAATATGCCCTCTTGAGGCAACCTTCTTGACCTCAGAATCCACAAGACTCTCAAACGGAGAGAGCTGGAAGGAAATATTCTTGACGATATCAAGATAACGATTGTTGTAACTTTTTATATTAATCTCAATGGAATAATCATCGGTACGATATACTGCATGTCCGTACCCAGTCATACTTTTCATATAGATAGTATAGTTAAACCCAGCCTCAGCGTTCAACTGAGAAAAGCGTCATAATTCCACCATCTCCTGCCGCAGCTTTGGAAAGTTCAATGGCTTTATCTCTATCAAGCGTTATAAATGCAGATGAAAGCTTCTTCGGTACAGGAGAAAAGACAACATTGTCTATAAACGACATAAACGTCTTATATGGCTTCAAAGAATCATCGCCTATTATTACGACAAAAGGTGCATGGGAAAGCGCAGAGACCCACGACCGAGGTTTCAAAAGTACGTCCTCTGATGGGATGAAGATAAGCGCAGAAGGCGATTCACGTACGATTATCTTCCCAGCTTCCTTAGGATCCGAAGTGGAAAAGACAGAACCTTCCGGTATGAAAAGAGAGGATGCGCTTAATGCCATCCTCACTTTCTCATCTGTCTTTTTTTGCTTACGGAAGATCATTACTTGGAAAGCTTAGCGTTGCATTCCTTGCAGATCTTGACCTTGTTTCCATCGATTTCCTTCTCATAAAGGCACTTGATGGAAGTTCTCTTGCAGATTGGGCAGGTTGCCCTTCCGTTGTTGAACTGATCACGGATACCTGTTCCTCTATGTGCTTTTGACATCTTGCTCTCCTTCTAAAAGAATCACCGAGCTACTTTACCCTAAAATGAGAGATATGGTCAATCGTCATGTCCGCTACCATTCTCATGCACAGTTGCATCAAACGCATCCTGCCGTGCCTGCCGAGCTTCTCTTCGGTTAGCTTCATCTTCCTTTTCCTTAGTTATCTTATCTTCCTTCTCATTGCGTCCATTGATGATAAATGCAATGACAAGCGCAACAAGACCGCCGCTAAAGAGAAGATGTCCAAGCTTCTCAGCTACATACCCCGAACCATATGAAGCTGTTACATAACTTACATGATAACTAACAAACCCACCAGAATAGCTTCTGACATATGTATGTGGTCTATCAAGATATATTCCATAAACAGAAAGCGCTAACCCAAGCACTATAAGAACTATCGCAACGATAAGTGTTATCAATGCTGTTTTCTTCATTTCCACATCTCCTGCGCTAAGAGATAACAACAGATTCTGGAAATGTCATGGGGCTTCACACAATCTATACCTTAATCCCGTTTAACTGCATGAATGGAAGTCACATCCTCTAAATCCGCATTCGTGTCCTTCTCAATCGCCCTGATATCAAAACCAATGATAGAAAGCGCTCTCAGTACATCCTCAGGGGTATAGCGTTTCATGGCTATCTTATCCTCCATCGAATACCATGCATCGACAAGCTTCTTCGGAAATGGTGAAATCTTATCAGTTGAAGGGAATGAAAGGTATAGATTACCTTTAGGAAGAAGCGAATCATGCAGGTTGAAAAGATATGGTGTCAGCTCTCGTGTATCGAGCGTTGTGATAGCAAGTGTCGATACAGCGATATCAAAGCCTGTTCCGATATATTTATCAAAATCCTCATTTATCGTAATAAGCCTTTCATCCTCAGCCCTCGCCGCCTCAAGTGCTTTTCCATCACTCGATACAGCAACGATCTCTGCTTCGCTGTAAAGCGATCTGAAAACACCAGCAAGAAATGCGGAGAATTTACCGGAAAGCAAAATCCTGTCTGCCCCTTCCTTCATACATTGAAGCTCCCCGGCATACCGGAAAAGCTCTGCGTTATCCATCATCCAATATCCAATCGGGTTATCCATATCACACCAACGGAAAGTAGTATGGGATTATATCCTCATAATGTCCATCTTTCATCAGAAATCCTTCTGGGATAATACCAAGAGGCTTAAAACCAATGCTTTCATAGAGCGCTCTTGCACTTGTATTCGTCCGAACAACAGCATTGAACTGCATTATACGAAAACCATATTGCTTTCCCTTTTCAAGTGAATCCAGAACAAGTTTACGACCAATGCCCTTTCCCCTGAATGCTTTGTCCACAGCATAGCTTGAGTTGCAGATATGCCCCACTCTCCCGATATTATTCGGATGGAGAATATAAAGCCCTGCAATATTCCCATCAACGATGGCAACCGCAGTAAGCGTCTGGGAAGAAAAGAACGAAAGAGCGCTCTCTTCATCGAGCATATCCATCTGAGGAAAGGCAATACCATCCTCAACAACACTATTCCAGATTCTTGCCAGTGATGGAATATCATCAGGAATAAATGGTCTGATTGCAAAACCTTGCGCTTCCATCCCCATAGCCTTATTGTTCTTCGCTCATGCCCTCAGCTCTACCTGCCCATTCAAGAACAACATCATCATCGGGAGACCATGCAGAGCTTAGTTCTTTATCTTCTACGCTTTCATTATCCTTATCGCACATACATTCATAATAGCCAACAAAGACTGCAAGAGCAATGAAACATATCCATGCTTATCAAGCAATT
>CAZURL010000115.1:0-5777 GCA_964623005.1 uncultured Spirochaetaceae bacterium | reverse complement strand
CTGCAACTGCAAGTACAAGCAGAGAAACTAGTACTTTCTTCATCTCATCCTCCATAATATCGGGTGAGCCTCAAAGAAGCCCATTACTCCCTTTTTCCGTTAATCTGGTTAGAATTGTAACAATCACTACATCTAACTGTCAAGATAAATTCATATTGCTCACAATGGTTACACAATTTAAGAAATATTTAATTAATATAAGGTTTAAAGGGCATATTTTGAACAAAAAGCGCAATAATTTGACACATTTTTGCTTCAAATATGAAGTTTTAGATAGGGATTTGCATTGGACAGATTGATGACGTTTTGTTTAATTTTGAACAAAAAAAACCCAGCCGAAGCTGGGCATTGTGTAGCTTTATGAAGCCTTAGAGAACCTTGAAAGCGTCCCTTCCTGCATACTTTGCAGTATCGCCAAGGTAGTCCTCAATCCTCAAGAGCTGGTTATACTTTGCAAGCCTGTCAGAGCGGCTCATTGAACCTGTCTTGATCTCACCTGTCTGAAGTGCGACTACGAGGTCAGCAATGAAGTTGTCCTCTGTCTCGCCAGAGCGGTGCGATACAACAGCTGTATAACCATTTCTCTGTGCAAGATCGATAGCTTCGAATGTCTCTGTAAGCGTACCAATCTGGTTTACCTTGATAAGAATGGAGTTTGCAATCCCCTTCTCAAGACCCATCTTGAGACGATCTGTGTTTGTAACAAAGAGGTCGTCGCCTACAAGCTGTACTCTGTCACCGATCCTGTCGGTAAGCATCTTCCAGCCTTCCCAGTCATCCTCTGCCATTCCATCTTCGATAGAGATGATAGGATACTTGTTGACCCAGCTCTCCCAGAGATCGCACATCTGGCTCGATGTAAGCTTCTCGCCAGTTGTCCACTTGAGCGTATAGGTCTTTGTTGTCTCATCGTAAAGCTCGGATGTTGCAGGGTCGAGAGCAATCATGAAGTCACCATCACGTCCTGCTGTATAACCAGCGTTCTTGATAGCCTCCATAATGACGTCAAGAGCCTCTTCATTGCTCTGGAGATCAGGTGCAAAACCACCTTCATCACCTACGCCTGTGTTGTACCCCTTTGCCTTAAGAACAGCCTTAAGCGCATGGAATACCTCTGCGATCATCCTTACGGCCTCTCTCTCAGAAGACGCACCGATAGGCATGACCATAAATTCCTGGAAGTCTACCTTGTTATCGGAATGAGCGCCGCCGTTGAGGATATTTGCCATTGGAACAGGAAGCACGTTTGCATGATATGCTCCGAGATATTTGAAGAGTGGCAGACCAAGAAAGTCAGCAGCAGCACGGGCTACAGCCATTGAAACGCCAAGGATTGCGTTTGCACCAAGGCGAGCCTTGTTCGGTGTGCCATCAAGCTCGATCATTGCACGGTCTATTGCAATCTGATCAAGAGCATCCATGCCCTCGATAGCAGGAGCGATTATGTCATTGACATTAGCAACAGCTTTGAGAACGCCCTTTCCACCGAAGCGCTTAGAATCCCCATCGCGAAGCTCTACAGCCTCATGTACGCCAGTTGATGCCCCAGAAGGAACAGCTGCACGACCCATTGATCCATCCTCAAGGATGACATCAACCTCAACGGTAGGATTACCACGTGAATCAAGGATTTCCCTAGCCTCGATAAATTCGATAATGCTCATCAGAATATCTCCTATTGATTATTCAGTTTTAAACTACGATAAATATCAGATGTTTCGTATCAAAAGTCAAGGAAAGGGACGCAGCAGACGCTGTAGCTGTATCTCGATTTTGGTGGTATTGTTCAAAAACTTCTGGTATTATTTCGCTAGCACTTGGTGAGGGATTGAATACTATAATGCATATAGCCTTTGGCTTCGATATTTTCTACCCAGAGACAAATGGGGTCATTACAACGACGATAAACCTTGCAAACAACCTGATAAGAATGGGGCACAAGGTTTGGTTCTTTGTCCCAAATGAAAAAAACTTTGAAGATGACGTTATCGAAGAAGGCATTCGGATTATACATGTGAAATCAATTCCTTCTGGAATCTATAAAGGCATAAAGCTCCTTCCTATTTATGGCTCTTATTTAATGCCTTACCTCCTTGATTACAAAATCGATATCGTACACAACACATCGCCATGGCTGATGGGAATGGCGCTCAACCATGCGGCAAGACGACTTCATATCCCGACATTGGCAACGCATCACACCCTCATTGATAACCCTGTTTACATTAAGTATGCACTCAAGAGCAAAGTGCTCGCTGATGCGGCGCAGGAGGCCATCTGGTCTGTGGTTTTCAACCCATTCTTCCGCCTTACTTGGATGGCGACAGCGCCAAATAAAGAGACATGCCGCCATGTTATGGAGAAAATCCCGGGGCTTGAAGTAAAATATGTCTCAAATGGCATTGATATCTCTCGCTTTGAGCAAAATGGAAACTATAAACCGCTTCCAAAAGCAATCAATTCCGCATGGCTTGGCCCGAAAACCCTTCTATATGTTGGCCGTTTAGGTTATGAAAAGGCAATTGATGTCGCAATAGAAGCATTTGCAATCTGTCTGAAAAAGAATCCTGATGCGCACTTTATCGTAATCGGACAGGGGCCTGCGCATGATGCACTGATAAAACTTGCAGAGACACTAGAGCTTGAAGGACATCTTCATATGACAGGCTTGATTCCCAATGATGAGATTATCGGGTCATCGCTCTACCACGAAATCAGCGCATTTGTAACAGCATCGCTGTCAGAGAATCAGGCGATGACTGTAATCGAATCACTATGTTCTAGCCTTCCTGTAATCGCAGCTGATGTAGGGAATATGAGAGCGCTCTTCTCAGAAAAAGAAGGATGGTTCTTCCAGCCAGAAAGCGCAGAAAGCCTTGCAGATGTAATGGATCATGTAATAAATAATCCAGCAGAACGCGATGAAAAGGCAAAGAATGCAGGAAAGCTCATAACAAACTTCGACGGGCGCGAAGTAGCAAAGAAATTTGAGGCGATTTATAAAGAACTGCTCCAGATGAAGGAAGAAGGATTTTATGTACCTGATGGAGAGAAGAAGGCCGATAAATATCTCTCCAAAACTCAGAAGAAAGCCGAGAAATAAGCTCCAAAATCATAATCAAAGCCGCCTTCATAACCTTCCATTTCAAGATAGTCATAGTACACGCTTACATAAACACGGAACACGCCCATTATGTTCAGCTGTAACCTTGCGCCAATCGAACCATAGAACTTTATTCCCTCTGTTGAATCATCGCTATTGAGGACATTGCCTGCAGAGAGCGCGTTCTCTACAAAGACTACAAGCTGCGGGTATGTACCGACAGTTATGATTTCCGGCCCATTTAAGCTAACGCTGAAATAGGCATTGGCAATGAAAGAGCGAGGCGGTATTTCGTTGCCATGGAAATTCACCTCATATGCATAACGAGGAATAGCGCTTCCGAAAAGGAACTGACAATCCATCTTGAAGGAAGTGACGATAGAAAGCAGATTGAAATTCTCATTTCTCAGCTCATATGCAGTGTACTTCCATGTAGCACTGTAAAGCATTCTGTAATAATCAATGCGAGCACCTGTATTTAACCAGCTAATACCATTGTTGAAGAGCCACCAAGGTGCGATAGAACCAGATATTGAGAAATAATATCCATTCGGATGAAGATAATGATCATCCATATTCTGGAAATTCAGCGAAAAATTAATTGAAGTTGCAAGCGAGTGTCTGTTTCCAGATAACTCCGGCGTTCCAGAATAGACAGCTGTACCATATGGAAAGTACTCCGTATTTCCAAAAACACCATCGCTGTCTCCATGCTGTATGTGATAGAGCGATGCAAATGCCTGTTCCCACCTCATACCGATAGAAAAATCAAGGGTGAGAAAATCTGGCTTGCCCTCTTCTCCATCAATCAGCCCTTGTTCAAACCCCACCGTTCCATATGAAAAGAATACTGAGTAGTCCTCATCGCTTCCGGGATTATGATCGGTTATCAACTCACCAGTCTCTGGATACTGGCGGAGTCTACGCTGCGCCAAGCCTGCCTCGACTCGAACGACTACTTTAGTATCAAGATCATCAAAAAGGTCTATTTTGTCGATTCCAAACTCACCGCAAAAGCTCACAGGAAAGGCGCCCATAGCAAAATCAGAAAGATAAGATGCATTAACAATATTTGAAAAAAAGATTTCCCCTTTCGGGAAAAGCGATGAGGAGAAAAAGAGAAAAAGCACTATGAAAGCTTTTATCCGATGCATTGGAACATAATAGCATCTAACCTCGGTTTCGTGCTATATTCTCACCACCATGAACAAAAAGGTCCCGGAAAACCCTGTAGAAAACCGGATCGGCAGCTTTAACGCGCTTACCGTTATCACTGCCCTTCTCGTTACACTTTATCTCATAGCGAATCTTATGGCTGTGAAGATAATCAAAATCGGCCCTCTTGCACTTTTTGATGCAGGGACTATCACCTTCCCGTTTACTTATATGCTTGGCGATGTACTTGCTGAAGTATGGGGATACAAAACCGCAAAGCGTGTTATTTTCACAACATTTACTGCAAACATATTGCTTGTGGTATTCACAACAATCGGTGTAATCCTTCCCTATCCTGACTATATGGAAGAAGTACAGACTGCGTATTCGACAATCTATACATATGTTCCAAGGATAGTGCTTGCATCCCTTATCGCATTTCTCATAGGCGAAATACTGAATGCAAAGGTTCTTGTTGCAATGCGCAACAGACGGAAAGACAGCAGAATGCTTTGGATGAGGACAATTGGATCGTCCGCTGTAGCTTATGTTGCTGATTCCACATTATTTGTATTGATCGCATTTTCAGGCACAGCACCTGCTAGCGACCTTTTTTCAATGATAGTCGTACAGTACTTTGCAAAACTCATTATTGAAGCAATATTCGGAACACCGTTAGCATACCTTGGAGTATGGTTATTAAAAAGGAAATACGATGGAATTAGAGCGCTATAGCAAAATCGAGAGTGGGATGAGAAGGGAGTTCATCCTACTCCAAGGCACAGGTTGCAAATGGAGAAAATGCACATTCTGCGACTACTATGAAGACACATCAGCAGATCCATTCAGCGAAAATAAGAAGACGCTCGATCTTGTTACCGGCGAATTTGGTATATTGGATATAATTAACTCAGGTTCCTGCATCGAGTTTGATAACCAAACCATCCAATATATTTCAAAGATTGTAACAGAAAAGAGAATCCATGACCTCTGGTTCGAAGCACACTGGATGTATAGGACAAAGTTATCTGACTTTAGCAAAAACTTTCCCTGCCATGTCCATTTTCGCACAGGCGTCGAATCCTTTGATCCCAAAATAAGGAATATGTGGAACAAAGGTATTGAAAGCGATGTAACACCAGAGATGATACGCTCCTACTTTGAAGGAGTATGTCTTCTTGCAGGAATAAAAGGGCAAACACAAAAGGATATTATGGAGTCTGTAAAGATAGCAGAAGAGCTTTTTGAGTACTACTCTGTCAATCTCTTTACGCCTAATACGACAAAAACAGAGCGGGATGAAGAGCTTTGTAAAATTTTCATCGAAGAACTGGCACCTGAAATGAGAAAGAGTAAAAAGTGCGAAGTTCTGATAGAAAATACAGACCTTGGCGTAGGCTGAACAAGCGACATTACCCTAAGAACGAAACAGATACTTTAGAAGTATAGGGCAAACGTCTTGCGTTTCATGCTATCATGATCAAAAGGTGAGAAGATGCTGAAAAGAATTGCCATAGAT
>CAZURL010000114.1:0-5929 GCA_964623005.1 uncultured Spirochaetaceae bacterium | reverse complement strand
CAATTAGAGCTTAGATTATCCGTTAACGATTTCAGACTCTGCTTCAATCTCTTCCGAGCTTTCCTGCACAGCACTCTGCCAAGCGGTTGAAAAACCAGGGCTATTAAGCATGAGACGATCAATAGCTTTCTGCATTATCTGCAATCTCTCAGCTTCCTTTCTTCCGGGCTTTTCCCTCATTGCGTTAAGCGAAACTCGGAGATTCTCATTGGCTTTCCTCAGCTCTTCGTTCTCAGCTCTTATGTTTTTCAGTTCCTCAGCCTCGCCCTTCATCATATTATGGACAATCCCCTTGTATTTGGCGATTTCCTTATCCTTTTCCTTTTTAATGCTTCTCAGGCGTAAAGCCATGATGAGAACTGCCAAAAACGCAATGATTATTCCTATTATTAGACCGAGAGAGAAATTATGCATAACCCAAGGATACTATGCATCGAAAATGAAACGCAAGCACAGCAGCGTGCAGGAACCACCATTCCAGCATATTCTGTCACTTCCGTTCCTGATGAAAACTTCAATAGAGAAAATAACAAAAAGGAAAGCTATCGTATGCGCATCTCTTCATTGCCATCATTCTAAGTTCCATGCTAACATCTAAGTGCCTATAGGACGGCTCATCTGAAGCCTCTTGGAGCAAACATTACTACTTGGGATCCGGAATAGCCTTAGCGGCATTGCTCCCCCTATGGGGAACAGAAAGCAGGCACCAGGGATCCCCCCTTGAACTTAGTTCAAGAGCATACAGCAGCCGTCGCTATAGGTATTGCATTATGGAAAAGAACAAACTCAATAATGTTAAATACGTAAGGGTTCCACAAAGCCTTGTTTTAGAGACAGAGAACTTCAAGATAGATCCTTCGATTATGATTCCTGTAGCGCTTGTACCGGGTTCTACGCGACTCAGGGAAGAGGATATCACGCAGGAATCGATAATGGCCGGGATGCTTCTTGTCATCGCTTATGATGAAGCATCGCCCTCGGCAGAGTACTACAAAGCGTTCGTCAAAGCAGCAGATCCTACGATTGTCGAACGTCTCAATGAGGCAGCAATAGCAAAAGAAGAGCAGAAGGACTATGAATTTGCAGAAGAACTCTTTCTTGCAGTCTACCATCTTCTTCCGCAGAGCGCATCCTGCATAAACCTTGCAACGCTCTATTCCTACATGGCAGTCGATGCAAGGGATAAGAAAAAGTATGAGGAAGAGGATGCGGCGCTTTCAAAGGCAAGGCACACGCTTCTTGATGGACTCAGACGCTTTGGCGAGGATGATAGAATACTTTCCGAGCTTGCCTCCTTCGAAGCCTATATGGGCAATCTTGAGGATGCAAAAGATTATCTTGAGCGCTATATGCTAGTTGCAGAAGAAGGCGAGAAAAAGGAAGAGATGAAGAAACTTCTGCAACGTATCAGCTTCCAGCTTGAAAACGACGAGGAAATCAAAGAAGCCTATGACTTCATGATGCTCGGACAGCCAGAGCGTTCGATAGAGATCATCAATGGCTTTATCAAAAAAAATCCCAAAATATGGAATGGATACTTCATCAGGGCATGGGCGCTAAGGAAGATGGAGCGATACGAAGAGGCTAAGGAGGATCTTCTCACCTGCCTCAAGCTCGGCGAATCCTCCACTGATATCTACAATGAACTCTCAATCTGCGAACTCGAGTGCGGAAACAGAACGCTTGCTAAGACCTACCTTGAAACAGCGGCGGATCTCGATCCAGATAACCTTACCGTGGCATCGAATCTATCGTATCTTTATCTTACGGACGGTGAGTTCGACGAGGCAAGGGAGTATCTTGAAAAGGCTCGCTATCTATCGAGAGACGATGATAAAATCATAAAGGATCTCATTGAAGAATACGAAAAGGCAACGGGCGAGACAATCGGAGAGATGATCCATGAAGAGATCGTTCATAACGATGATGAAGACGATGACGCGTATCAGGAAGAGATAGCAGAGATTATGAAGGATGCTCCGCCAGAGGAACACGAATGCCACTGTGGGCATCACCACCATCATCACGGAGATGAGCAATGATATCCAACTCAGCGGAAGAAACTATCGAAATCGGTTCAATGATTGGAGAAAAGCTGAAAAAAGGTGATGTACTCTCTCTCAGAGGCTCGCTTGGCGCAGGGAAGACCGTACTTGCAAAAGGCATTGCAAAAGCCTTTGGTATCACAGAAGCGATAGTCTCACCAACATTCACGCTTGTGCAGGAATACGAGGGGAAGATGAAGCTTTATCATCTCGACCTCTACAGACTCTCCGGTGAGGATGAATTTGAGTCCATGGGCGGAGAGGAATTTCTGTATCCAGATGGCGTTACGCTTATCGAATGGTCAGAGAAGATACAAAGCATGCTCCCTGACAACACAATCTACATCACGATAGATATCAACGAAGATCTGAGCCGCAGCATAAATGCAGAAGGGCTTGAATTATGAACATACTTGCTATCGACACATCGACAAACATCCTTTCAATAGCGCTTCAGAGTGATAGCGGCTATGAAGAGCGCCTTGTAGATATTTCATCATTTTCCCATTCTGAGGATCTCCTGCCAGAGATAGAGTCCCTTCTCTCTCGCGTTTCACTGGATATCAGCGCGCTTAACCTCATTGTAGTTGCAAAAGGGCCGGGTTCATTTACAGGACTGAGAATCGGAATGGCAAGCGCAAAAGGCATCGCGTCCGCACTCTCTATTCCCGTTGTTTCCATCCCAACACTTGATGCAATTGCAGAGGAAGTCTCGTTTTATCAAGGCTATGTGATTGCTGTAATAGATGCAAAGAGGAAGAAATACTATCTGCAAGTTACCGAGAAAGGGGAAACTGTCATCGCAGCAAAGGATGGAAGCAGGGAAGATGTGGAGGCATATCTTTCAAAAAGCAATCCTCCGCTTATAACCGGCCCAGATGCAGAAGCCTTTGCATCACAGCTTGAAGAAGGAACATACATACTTGATAAAAACCCGAGGAATATTGCGAGAGCTCTTATCAGGCTAGGACTTGAAAGAATGGAAAAAGCCGGATCTGATGATATAGGCGAAGGGCCTGTATATATAAGGCGTTCGGACGCAGAAGAAGCGCTTCTGAGGAAAATCGAGGAAAAGAGCCATGAGAAGTTATGATATATTGGTAATTGGAGCAGGGCCAGCAGGACTCTCTGCGGGGCAATATGCCGCTAGAGCTGGATACAAAGTTCTTGTAACCGATGCACTCGCTCCCGGTGGACAGCTATTATATATTGATGAAATAGAGAATTATCCAGGAAGTGAGAAGATGAGCGGTTATACGCTCTCTGAAAAACTTGAAAAACAGGCGACGGAATTCGGCGTTGAGATTGACTATAAGGAAGTAAATTCACTGGAAAAGAACGCTGATCTTTTTATAGCGCATACAACTGATGGCGATGAAATCGAGGCCAAAGCCGTTATCTATGCAGCAGGTGCACGCCATAGGCACCTTGGATGCAAGGGGGAAGAAGAGTATCAGGGAAAGGGTGTAAGCTACTGCGCAACTTGCGATGGGCCATTTTTCAGAGGAAAAGATGTCGTAGTAGTCGGTGGTGGCGATACCGCACTTACCGATGCACTCTATCTTTCAAAACTGTGTGCATCTGTCACAATTGTACATAGGCGCGATGCATTCCGTGCGCAGAAAACATTGCAGGACAGAGTAAGGGCAAAAGAGAACATTAAGCTTGAACTCTCGCATAATGTTGTCGAAGTTTCAGGAAACGGCAAAGCTGTCGAAGCTGTGACGCTTGAAGATGGCAGAATCATTCCTGCTTCTGCGCTCTTTGTCTTTGTTGGCATTATACCAAATACAGAGGTTATCAAGGATATGGTAGAGCTTGACGGAGGATTTGTTGTAACAGATAGCCATATGATGACATCCATCCCCGGTCTCTTTGCCGCAGGAGATGTAAGGTCTACCCCATTCAGGCAAGTTGTTACAGCGTGTGCAGATGGCGCTATTGCAGCTCATGCAGCTGATGAATATATCCAGAATCTACAGTAAGCAAGAAGAGACAGCCGACAGACTGTCTCTTCGCAAAATCCGGTTTTGTTCCGGTCCCAGAGGATCTTTAGAAGTCAGGAAAAATCTTCCTGAACATCTATAGAAATACCATCCTGTTACCATTCGGTCAACCGTGAAATCACCTTGAAACCGTTCCATGACCTCCCGAAGTCATTAATTGCAGTACATCTTGCCTTGTAACATAGTTAATATCCTGTTCAATACTGTGGCAGAGACAAGAAGAAGCTGTGGCAAAATCAAGAACGGTCTGCATATCTTTCGAAAGTTCTGGATCAAGAAGAGCGAAAATTATACCAGCCGCGAAGCTATCACCAGCACCAATACGATCAACAATGGAAGTAATATCGTAAGGGATGTACTTTCCATTGACACAGGGAGACACATACTGGTCGCCATTCGAGATATCATAGAGAGCAGCACCCCACTGATTGTATGTAGCGGAAATCGATTTGCGCATCGTTGTCGCAAGAAGCTGCACAGAAGGGAATTTTCGCGCAATTGCCTCTGCAACATATGGCTGTTCATCGATTCGGGTAAGATTATCGGGACAAGTCAGATGGATATCCAAAAGCGTCTCCGCATCGATCCTTGCCGCAAAAAGGATATCTACATACTGCATCATCTCGCGCACAACTCTTCCAGCAAGCTCTTCCTTTGACATAGAAGGATCCCAAGTCCAGAGCTTAGAACGGAAATTACAGTCGAAGGAAATCTTAAGCCCATGCTCCTTTGCTTTCTTCATGCATATCAGCTGTGCTTCTGCCGCTGTTTTTGAAACTGCCGGCGTAATACCGGAAACATGAAGGATATCTGCGCCTTGGAACGCTGAATCCCAGTCATATTCATTTCCATCTGTTATGGAGAGCGTTGAACCAGCTCTGTCATAAACAACCTTGGATGGCCTTTGATTTGCACCATCCTGAACGAAATATAAGCCTAGCCTACCCTCGTCTTTCTTTAATATATAGGAAGTGTCAACGCCGAGATTGCGAAGATTGCCAAGGCACGCATCTGTCAAATCATTCTCAGGAAGAGCTGTCACAAAGCGCGAACTACCTCCCAGAAGCGCAATAGAAGCTGCGACATTGGCCTCAGCACCAGCAAAGCAGAAAGCGAGATTTCCGGGAAGTGACTGTCTGAAAGTATAGTACCCCTCAGTACTCATTCTTCCCATTATCTCTCCGAATGTAACAACAGTAGCCATGATCAACCTCAAAAATGAAACTTTGTTCCAATATTATCATCAGCTTTGATAGCTCGCAATAAATAAAATCCATGATTGGATAAGATCCTGATTATCCATTGAGCTTCTACATCGCAGGAAGGATGAGAATTACGATTTCAGAGCATGATTTCATACCACAGACCTTTGGATTTGAACTTCTCCTTTTAAAGAGAATCCAATCAGATCGATTGAGACGGTCAAGCCGAACAAAGGGTAAGATCTACTTCTCCCAAGGCTTTTTTTCATAAATCTTTCGTCTGTTCTCGACGTCAAACACTGATCGTTTTTTCAAAACCTTTCTTACGTCTTCTTCCACCTACTCTGGATTTTTTAAATTATACAGCTATGAAATTGCATAAGAACGGCATAAATCTAGATAAAACTCCATTGCTATCTGTGAAAACTATAGAAGCACTAAGGAAAAATTGTTGGGATATGTTTTTCCCATCGATTGCAAAAGCTCATGGCTAATTATTTGTAAAATAAAGTATTATTTGTTACCAATCAACTAAGAGGAAAAACCTTGACTTTTTTCTCACAGTTAGAATTCTTTACAAAATCTCAAAACTTGAATCTTCTACACCTAAGTGATAAAGTTCTTCAAAACCACTATAAGGAGAAGCATATGAAAAAGACACTTGCGGTACTTCTCG
>CAZURL010000113.1:0-5946 GCA_964623005.1 uncultured Spirochaetaceae bacterium | reverse complement strand
CGCGATCTCCGGCGTGACAGGCCAGCGCGATAACCAGCTTCGCTACTCCCACATGACGACGACTATTTTGCAGGTTTTGAGATATTATGTCAACAGAATTTTTAGAATTTAGCGCTTTTTAGATAATTATTTATAAAATAAGGAAATAATAATTTTAGATGTTTCTGTAAAAAGTAATTGACAATATTGATTCGACTAGATTACTATGCACAATATCATGGAGGTAGAGATGAAAAGGCTTTTGGCTGTAATTTCACTTATTTGTATTTCCATATCCCTTTTTGCGTCGGGAACATCAGAGAATGAAACTAAGAATGTATCGATCTGCACACCTTATATGTCATCGGTAACAACAAAGCAGGATGTTGATATCCTCACACAAGAGTTTCAGGCTGCCGGCATTGGCGTTACTATCTTTGATAGTGCAAATGATCTAGGACGCCTTGCCTCTGATATAGAAACTGCATCTATCAGTGGCACCGATGCTATTATCATCGTGTCTGTAGATCCTGGACTTGTTGAAAACCAGATCAGAGAAGCGGCAGCTGCTGGTATCCCTGTTTTCGGCGTTGATGCAGGATATATCGAAGATGCCATGGTGATGAATGCTACCTCTGATAATTACCAGATGGGTGTGCAGATGTGTGATTATATATTCTCGATGATGGACGGGGAGGGAACGCTTGTACATATTACGCACCGTCCACAGCCAAGCGTAGTCAAAAGAACAATCGCTCTCTATGATGAATTGGAAAAGAATCCTTCGATAACACTTCTTTCAGAATATCATTGCGATGTACCTAATCAGATAAGCAATGCAAAAGACATTGTCGAAAACCTTCTTACAGCGTACCCGGAAAGAGGAAGCATAGATGCTATCTTCTGCGCATGGGACGAGCCTGCAATCGGTGCTGTACAGGCATTGATGGAAGCCGGACGTGATGAGATTATCGTCGTTGGCGTTGATGGTAATGAACAGGCTATCCAATTGATTCAGGCCGGTACAAATCTCAAAGCAACACTTGCACAGGATTTTGAGGGAATGTCCCGCCTCACAGCAAATGCCGTAATGACAGTGCTTGATGGCGGTGAATGTGAAAGGGGAGAACAGTACGTTCCCGCAATCCTTATAACAGAATAAGATGCTACTTGAAACAAAGAAGATATCAAAGAAATTCGGCAGCTTTTACGCGCTCTCCGATGTTGATATCTCAATCAGAGAGGGAGAAGTGCTTGGACTTGTCGGTGAAAATGGAGCCGGCAAGTCTACGCTGATTAAAATCCTTTCTGGCGTTTATAGACAAACCTCCGGCGATATCTTCCTCTCAGGACGAAAAGCTGCATTCAATTCCCCCGAAGAGAGCAGGAAAAACGGAATAAGCGTAATCCACCAAGACAGGAATCTTGTCCCATATTTCTCTGGTATCGAAAATCTTTATCTTGGACGCCCGGTTCCCCGCCATTTCCTCTCTGTTGATTTCAAAGCGATGAAGAACGCGGCAAAGAGCGTTATGGAGGAATATGGGATATCTATACCGCTCGATAAACTCTCTCGTGACATGTCCCCCTCAGAGCGAACAATGCTGGAGATTTTACGTGCAGTAATGGATGAAAGTCGCCTGATTATAATGGATGAACCCACAGCCTCCCTTACAGATAAAGAATCGAACAAGCTTTTCTCCTTGATTGAAAAGATAAACTCCACAGGCGTATCGGTACTATATGTCTCACATCGTCTTGAGGAAGTCATTAGTATCTCTGATGAAATCACAGTGCTTAGAAATGGCAGGGTTGTTGATACCGTTTCATCTGCTTCTACGGATGTCAAAAGCCTTGTTTCCCTAATGTCAGGAAACTTTGCTGTTGCATCCAGCCAGCGAGTCGGGGAATACGGTGATGTTATTTACTCTGTCTCTCATATAAAGACTGCCGATGGAGCAGTGAAGGATGCATCGTTTTCTGTCCATTCTGGGGAGATTATGGGACTTTTCGGTCTTGATGGCTCTGGCCGGACAGAGACGCTTGAAGCACTATTTGGAATCCGGCGAATATGCAGCGGAAAAATTGAATTTATGGGCAAAGAAGTGAGAAAACCATCGCCTTCACACTGCCTTGAAAACGGAATTGCGCTGATCCATGAAGGCCGGAGGACGCACGCTTTGGTGCCCACCCGTTCTGTGAAGGATAATATCGTGCTTTCTGTTGTAGATAGCTATGCTGAACATGGCTTTTACAGAAAAAAAGAGGAGAGAAAGGATGCGGAGACCAAAATCCATGAACTAGATATCCAGGCAAGGAGCATGGATCAATGCATCAGTGAACTATCTGGCGGAAATCAGCAGAAGGTTGTATTTGCCCGGGCGCTGATGTCCAAGCCAAAGGTTCTCCTTTGTGATGAGCCAACGCAGGCTGTGGACGTCAGAACACGATCAGAAATACACGCTTTATTAAGGAAACTTGCGTCTTCTGGTTGCGCAATTGTGCTTGTTACAAGCGATCTGAAAGAGATGCTTGAGACCGCTGATAGCATCACGATCATACAGGATGGAAGAACATACGAGCATTTTGATAGCTCTGAACTGACATCAGAGAGGATTCTTTCATACTGCTATGAGAAACGATGAGGAGAAGATATGGCTAGGCTTTCTTATATAATCAAGACATATGGAACTATAATCGCGCTCTTTATTGTCATAGCAGTATTCGGCGCGCTCAATCCACGAGCATTCCTTTCATCTGTTAATTTCTGGAATATCACAAGGCAGATGGCGATACTTTGTATCATCAGTCTCGGTGTCACTGTGATAATGAGCGTCGATGAATTTGATCTCTCTGTAGGGAATATTGCATCATTCAGTGGCGTGCTCTCTGCAATACTTGCAATAAGCGGCATACCATTCATATTTGCCCTTCTTATCGCAGTTGCCCTCAGTGCGCTTGTTGGTTTCATAAACGGTTTTGTCGTAACAGGCTTCCGTGTAATGTCGTTCATCATCACCCTTGCAATGGGAAGAGTGATCTACGGTTTCACATATTGGCTTTCAGATGGGGCAATCGTTTTCAATGGTATCCCAGAGAGCTTCAAGATTCTTGGCACTGCAAGGCTAGGCCGTGTTCCATACATCACAATCCTCATGGTAGTTATGACGGTAATCTTCGTATATCTAATGAATAGAACTGCATTTGGAAGAAAGCTCTATGCCATCGGTGGAAATGAGACTGCAAGCATGGTCGCTGGGATAAAGGTAAACCGTCTGAAGACAGCGGCCTTTACAATCTCAGGCGCAATGTCTGGTCTTGCCGGTGTGCTTCTTGCATCTCGTATCGGTTCAGCGTCCCCAACAGGAGGCGATGCATACTGCCTCAATGCTTATGCAACGATATTCATCGGTAAGACACTTTTCAGGGAAGGTGTTCCAAATGTAATAGGATCCGTTGTAGGTGTTGCGCTCTTCACGATTCTTGCAAATGGCCTGACGATAATGCAGGTGCCGTCATTCGTTCAGAACATCGTAACCGGTATAATAATCGTATTTGCAGTCATACTGCAGAAGCTTGGAAACAGGGGGTAGCATGATTGCTTCATTCGATTTAGGAACAAGCGCGCTGAAATGCGCAGTCGTAGATAACGAACTCAATCTGATCGAAAGTAAGAGCGTTGAAATAAAGACATATAGAAAGGGTTCTTTCATCGAACAGAATCCGGAGGAATGGTGGCAGGCGTTCAAAACACTCTCAGCTACCCTTGCAAAAGATGGAATCGACAGCATAATCTTCTCCGGCCAGATGCAGGATCTCTACTTTCTCGATAGCTCTGGAAATGCAATCGGAAATGCAATTCTTTACAATGACCAACGTGGCAGGGACTATGTCTCCACTCTTCCTTCTTATGTCTCTGAAAAGACGAGCATTGCCCTTGATGGTTCGATCCCGATAGCAAAGATGCTCTTCCTTCGCGATAATGACCCCAGTGTTCTTTCAAAAGCGGAAAAACTGCTGATCTCAGCAAAAGATTATCTTATCTATAAACTTACAGGGCGTGCTGTCTCCGATGTAACAAGCATGTCTACTTCTGGAATGATGGATATAAAGACGAAGGAATATATTGATGTATCTCCATTCTTCAATCCTTCGCTTCTCCCCGATATCCTACACTCCGAAGAGGTTGCAGGTACTGTTACCAAGGAGGCTTCTGCGGAAACAGGGTTCAAAGAGGGTATTGACGTCTATGCCGGAGCCGGAGACGCAGGTTCATCGACACTGGCAAGCGGCGTTGTCTCCCCGGGGGATTTCAGCATCAATCTTGGAACAAGCGGGTGGGTTGCCGCTGTCTCCGACCATCCGGTAAACGGCGTTTTCAATCTTGCAGCTATTCCAAGAGATTCATATATAAATGTAATTCCCGTCCTCAATGCCGCTAATGTCCATAAGTGGATTTCAAATCTGCTCTTTAATGGAGATGAAGACCGCTATTCAAAGCTTCATGAACTCCTTGTCTCTGACACTCATTCAAATCCATCGCTTCTCTGTCTACCATATCTTACGGGAGAACGTTTTCCCGTGGCAGATGATAGAATACGCGGCGCTTATGTTGGCCTCGATATGGATACAACGCTCTCTGATCTTGCAAGAAGCGCACTTGAAGGTGTTGCATTTTCGTTACGGATGGGGCTTGAAAGCCATGGGTTGAAACCTTCTTCTGTACATCTTATTGGAGGAGGTGCAAACGAGAGTGTTTGGAACAAGATCTTTGCCTCTGTCTTTTCTTCTCCTGTCACGTCCTACAAGGACTCAGAGCACCTTTCTTCGATTGCCCTTGCATCCTCTGTCCTCCTCAGTCGAGGTATTATCAAAGAGTATAGGCAAGCAATCGATACCCTGCTTGCTCGACAGGAGAGTAGAACATATCTTCCTGAGCACGATATGGAAGTGCATTACGATACGCTATATGAACGTTTTACGCGTCTGTATCCTACGCTTAAAACACTTTTCTGAGTGTTACTTTTGAAAGTAATTGACTTGTTTAAGCCATAGGATTACTATGCGTAATAACATAGGTTTTGACATGGAAGGTAGATTCGGCAATTACGGTGGAACATATATACCCGAGACTCTTATGAATGCAGTCATAGAGCTTGATGAGGCATATAGGAAATATAAAGATGATCCGGATTTCAAGAGTGAGCTTTCATCACTCTTCAATGATTATGTAGGACGGCCATCAAGACTGTACTATGCAGATAATATGACGAGGAAGCTTGGTGGTGCGAAGATATATCTTAAAAGAGAGGATCTTAATCATACAGGTGCGCATAAGATAAACAATGCGCTAGGACAGGCCCTATTGGCAAAGCGTATGGGAAAGACACGTCTCATTGCAGAAACCGGCGCAGGCCAGCACGGCGTTGCTACCGCTACTGCGGCAGCTCTTCTTGGAATGGAGTGCGAGATCTACATGGGACGCGAGGATACTGCGAGACAGGCCTTGAATGTCTACCGTATGGAACTTCTTGGCGCGAAGGTGCATCCAGTAGACAGTGGAACAGCAACGCTGAAAGATGCAGTGAGCGAGACATTCAGGGAATGGACGAATAGAATCAGCGATACCCACTATGCAATCGGCTCGGTTATGGGGCCTCATCCATTTCCAACCATCGTAAGGGATTTTCAGTCTGTTATCTCCTCTGAAATAAAAGAGCAGATGCTTGAAAAAGAGGGAAGGCTTCCTGATGCAGTCATTGCCTGTGTTGGCGGTGGTTCGAATGCAATCGGCGCATTTTATCATTTTATCAATGATAAGAGTGTGAGGCTTATTGGATGTGAAGCCGCAGGGCGTGGTATCGATTCTCTAGATACAGCTGCAACTATGAGCACAGGACGCGAAGGTATCTTCCATGGCATGAAGAGCATATTCTGTCAGGATGAACATGGGCAGATTGCACCTGT
>CAZURL010000112.1:0-6005 GCA_964623005.1 uncultured Spirochaetaceae bacterium | reverse complement strand
GCTCACCATTCAAAGTATGGAAGTTTGTGATTATCTGAAAAGCATTGATTATCCTGGACGATTTATTGTCATAGGTTATGATGAGGGCGGCTTTCTGACAGTGCTTTATGGAATAACTGCAAGAAGCATCGGTAGCAGAAACAGAGTGCTGAGGCTTTATGACGGTGTTCTTAAAACAGAGGTTTATGATGAGTCGATAGTAATTGATCCATCCTTATTGATCTATACAGCTAAAAAGGTTGTGGGCAATCGTCTTGTCATAACAAATGGAAACCATCTCGATACAATTGAGAAGGTGTTTCTTGAGGGCGGAGATCTGAAAGATGCGCTGTCGCTGATGACATATGAGCCGGACGCACCTTCATATACGCCGAGGATAAGCGGAGTGGTGAACGCAGATGGTTCTTATTCTTTTTCAATTGTAAAGCGCGTGGATGAAAAGCCGGAGCGCTATCTTTATCACTTTGAGCGAGAAATCGGCATTGGTCATATAATCCACACCTATATGGGAAATGGAAGTCCTCTTCCCTCCTTTACCGGGCTTCCTGTCAGAGTGGATATCAAGAATGGAAAGGATGCATATAGCAACACATGGGCATCCCTTTATCCGGAGAATAGAGTCGCGCTCTATCTTCTCCATGGCTCTGAAGAGATGGTAATGAATTGATATGTCCAGACTTGAACTGAAATATGGCTGCAATCCAAATCAAAAAGGCGCTTATATCTCCAGAGAAGGGGATTTGCCTCTCACTGTTCTTAACGGTAATCCCGGATATATTAATCTTCTTGATGCGCTTAACGGCTGGCAGCTTGTAAAGGATCTCAAAACCGCGACTGGTTTACCCTCTGCCGCTTCTTTCAAACATGTTTCCCCCGCAGGTGCGGCTGTGGCAGTCCCCCTTGATGAGGTGGAAAGGCGCATGTACTTTGTAAAAGACGAGCTTTCGCCGCTTGCAACAGCGTATGTAAGAGCGCGCGGTGCAGACAGGATGAGTTCCTTCGGTGATTTCATTGCCCTTTCTGATTGTTGCGACGTCTCAACAGCCTCGGTTATCGCAAAGGAAGTATCCGATGGCATTATCGCACCATCGTATGACGAAAAAGCGCTTGAGATTCTGAAAAAGAAAAAAGGTGGACGATACACAGTGCTCTCGATCGATGAATCATATGAGCCTGAAAAGGAAGAGAGACGCACAGTATTCGGCATCACATTCTCTCAGCCCCATAATGATTACATCCCTCAAAAAGCGGATTTTGAAAATATTGTTTCAAAAAACAAAGATCTTCCATCTTCCGCGCTGCTTGATCTTACAGTTGCGCTTGTTGCGCTTAAATATACGCAGTCTAATTCCGTGTGCTATGCCTTTCATGGACAGACTATTGGCGTAGGGGCAGGACAGCAGTCACGCATACACTGTACACGCCTTGCTGGTGATAAAGCCGATAGATGGCAGCTTCGGCATAGTGATAAGGTGCTCTCGCTTCCATTCAAGAAAGGACTTTCGCGAAATGATAAAGACAATGCGATCGAGCAGTATCTTTCCGATCGGCCTGAGATTGATGTAATCAGCGCTTGGACTGAATACTTTTCAGAAAAACCTGAGGCTTTCACAAAAGCGGAGAAAGAGGCATATCTGTCATCGGTTTCCGGTGTTGCGCTTGCCTCCGATGCTTTCTTTCCCTTTTCAGATAATATAGAGCGTGCAGTATCCTCTGGTGTTTCCTATATCGTAGAACCCGGCGGAAGCGTTCGTGATGAGAGCGTCATCGAGTGCGCGGATCAGCATAACCTCGTACTTATATTCAATCCACAGCGGCTTTTCCATCATTAACATCTCTGTGCTATGCTTTTTCTATGCAGAAGCAAGTTGTTGTTATCGGAGCAGGTATTGCTGGCGTGCAGGTTGCAACCCAGCTCTCTCAATCTTGCTCCGTAAAACTTATAAATGGAGAGCCGTATCTCCCTTATTATCGTATGAGAGTCGGAGAGGTGGTTGAAGGCAATCCTCCTGAGACGATTTTCATGCATGATGAAGCTTGGTATCGCGATAAAGGCATTGATCTCATTTCAGGGCATGTTGAAGGAATAGATAGGGAAAATAAGCGCGTTTTCCTTTCAGATGGGCGTTCATTTTCCTATGATTACCTTTCAATCAACGTTGGAAGCCGAGTAAATACATTGCCCCTTGAAGGAAATGGCAGGACTTACTCGCTTTGGACGATAAACGATGCGCTAGCGCTAAGAGATGCGCTTTTGAAAGCATCGTCATTCACGGTAATCGGAGGCGGTCTTCTGGGCCTTGAACTTGCCTGTTCCGTCTCCTCTCACTACAGAATACCAGTTACTGTTGTAGAGAGCGCGCCACATATACTTATAAACCAAATCGATGAAGACTCTGCGCTTCTTCTGGAAAAGCTTCTCGAAGAAAGAGGTGTGAGAATCGTAACAGGTGGAAAAGCTCTGCGTTATGACGGCAGTATCCTCACACTCTCTGATGGAGAGCAGATACCAAGCGAAGTGCTCACTCTATCTATCGGTGTTCATCCTGATACCTCGCTTGCTTCTCGCTGCGGTATTAAAACCGATCGCGGTATCATTATAGATCACGCTATGAGGACAAGCGATGATGCAATCTATGCAGCAGGCGATGATGCTCAGCTTTCTGGGCGCACATTCGGTCTGGCACTCTATGCGCGTGAGATGGGAAATGCAGTAGCCTCTTCGATAAAAGGCGATCCTGTTTCTTTCTCACCATCATCACCTTCTGCGCTTTTGAAGATTGGTGGTATCAATGTGGCGTCATTTGGGACAATATCCGGAGAGAAATATGTCAAAATAGATGAATCGGGCAGAGAGACGCTCTTCGTTGAGAATGGCACAGTAAAAGGTGCTGTACTTATCGGGAAGAAGGATAGAATGTCTGTTGTAAGAGGCATGATAGGAAGGAACTATGCTCAGTGAATTATTGGAAGGAAAGGAAATCGGGGGGATTTCTTTTAAATCGCTAGAAGCAATTCCCGATGCGATAAGAAAACGGGCAATCGAAATAGGAGAGACGTATCTAAAGGAGGAGATGGATCATCTGACGCTCTCGCTTTATAAGTCATTTCTCAGAACAGAAAGCAGGGAAACGTATCAGATACCATATTTCAGAAAGCGAAAAAGACTATCGCATCTTGTGATTGCAGAGTGCGTTGAGAAAAAAGGCCGATTCTTAGACAGGATCGAAGACGAGCTTTGGTCGCTTTTTTCCGAACCTGGCTGGGTGATACCTGCCCATAATTCTTATATCCGTAATACACCGCAGCTACCGCTTCCAGAGACAGGACGACCTGTGCTTGATCTCTTTGCAATGGAGACTTCGGAGATCGTTGCCGTAAGCTATGCGCTTCTCAAGGACAAGCTAACGCCCTCGTTGCTGAGAACGATTGAGGCTGAACTTGATAGAAGGATCGTGAAGCCATTCTTGAAGGATTGGTTCTGGTGGATGGGGGGAGATTCCGAAAAACTCAATAACTGGACAGTTTGGTGTTCTCAGAACATGCTTATAACAGCGCTGATTCTGCCTATCGAACGTGAAGAGAAGAAAGCAATCGTCAAAAAAGCTGCAATGTCTATCGACTACTGGTATGAGGGATACGGTGAGGATGGATGCTGTGATGAGGGCGCTGGCTATTGGCACTCTGCACCTCTTGCGTTCTTTGATTGCATATACCTGCTTAACGAAGCGACAGATGGTGCGCTCTCTTCCGTCTACTCTCTTGATAAAGTAAAGAACATGGCAGCATATATCATGAATGTCCATGTGGCTGAGGATAGGTATATAAACTTTGCAGACTGTTCCCCCTGTGCAGGAACACTTGGCGCAAGGGAGTACCTTTTCGGTAAGGCAACTGGAAATGATGCAATCGTACGACAGGCTGTCATAGACTATAGAAATCGCCTTGATAGCCCTGATGAAACATGTACAGAGCGCGTTGATGATAACTACAACCTCTGGTACCTGTATATTGAGTGTATATACGGAAAAGAAATTCTCTCGCATCCTATTGCCGAGGATGTTGAGCTTCCGCGCTTTGTCGATTACAGGAGCGTAGGGCTTTCCATCTACAGAGAAGATGGTGTGGTGCTCGCTGTTAAATCAGGATGCAATGATGATAGCCATAACCATAACGATACAGGCAGTATCACGCTATACAGCAAAGTACATCCGCTTCTTGTGGATATAGGCGTAGAGACATATACGAAGAAGACGTTCAGCAGTGAGCGCTATACGATATTCACTATGCAGAGCCAGTACCATAACCTTGTAAACTTTGGCAGTGTCGGGCAGGAGGCAGGGCCTGAGTACAGGGCAGAGAATGTTATTGCTACAGATAGCGGGGTATCGATGTCGCTTGAGAAAGCATATCCTGAAGGTACGGTAGCCTCTTATAAGAGAACAGTCGCCTTTGAAGGGAAGAAAATTAGGGTTCTTGATGAGACGGTGGGTGGAACATTACCCATTCTCTCTCTGATAACAATGGATTATCCTGAATCAAAAGATAACAAATTGACCTTTTCCGGTTGGGAAATCGCCTTTACCGGTGCAAAGGGAATAAGTGTAGAAGTGATTCCGATCAATGATAAGCGGCTTCGCCTTGCGTGGCCTGATAAACTTTATAGGGTGCTTATCGAGATGGAAGATACGCTTGAATGGACAGTGACGATAACGTAAGGAGGACTTATGGAAGATTTGAAGAAGAAAGCGCTAGAGTACCACAGCCGGGACGGGATTTCTGGCAAGGTGAGCGTGGTGCCAACCAAGCCATGCGATACGGCTGAGGATCTCGCCCTTGCATACACGCCTGGCGTCGCGGAGCCGGTGCTC
This sequence comes from uncultured Spirochaetaceae bacterium, assembly GCA_964623005.1. Taxonomy (GTDB): domain Bacteria; phylum Spirochaetota; class Spirochaetia; order Sphaerochaetales; family Sphaerochaetaceae; genus Ornithospirochaeta. Next base: position 1,134 of record CAZURL010000112.1, on the reverse strand, counting down.
AGGATCGCGGAGAATGGCGATGACGCATATAGATACACCTCGAAGGGCAATCTCGTGGCGGTCATCTCTAACGGCACGGCCATACTCGGTCTTGGGGACAGGGGAGCGCTTGCCTCGAAGCCCGTTATGGAGGGCAAGGGGGTGCTGTTCAAGAGGTTCGCGGACATCGACGTGTTCGATATCGAGATAGATGAGAGGGATCCAGAGAGGCTTATCGATATAATCGCAAGCCTTTCTCCGACGTTCGGCGGCATCAACCTGGAGGACATAAAGGGGCCTGAGTGCTTCGGGATAGAGAAGGCGCTGATAGAGAGATGCCCGATACCGGTGTTCCATGACGATCAGCATGGCACAGCGATAATAGCGACTGCAGGGCTGATGAACGCGGCGGAGATCACAGGGCGCGAGCTGGGGGAGGCTAAGGTCGTCGTCAACGGGGCAGGAGCTGCCGGCATCTCATGCGCGAGGATGTTCATTGCGGCAGGCGTGAAGAGGGAGAATCTGATCATGCTCGACAGCCGAGGAGTCATATACAGGGGAAGGGATGGGCTTACGGCAGAGAAGGAGGAGTTCGCCGCGGATACGGAGAGGAGGACGCTTGAGGAGGCGGTATGCGGAGCGGACGTCTTCATGGGTCTTTCTGTGGCAGGCTGCCTTTCCCCGGATATGCTGAGGACGATGGGGGAGAATCCGATAGTCTTCGCGATGGCGAATCCCGATCCTGAGATAAGCTACAGGGAAGCGACGGAGGCAAGGGGAGATGTGATAATGGCGACAGGGCGGTCTGATTATCCGAACCAGATAAACAATGTGCTCGGCTTCCCGTTCATATTCCGCGGAGCGCTTGACGTGAGGGCAACGAGGATAACGGAGGGGATGAAGATGGCGGCGGCGAGGGCGCTTGCGGAGCTTGCGCATGAGCCTGTTCCGGAGGAGGTCAGGAGAGCATATGGAGGGAAGGAGTACAGCTTCGGGCGTGAGTATATAGTGCCGAAGCCGTTCGATCCGCGGGTGATAGAGTACGAAGCCGTGGCGGTAGCAAAGGCGGCTGTGGAAGAAGGCGTTGCGAAGCTACCTATTGCAGACTGGGAGGGGTACAGGGAATCGCTAAAGAAGCGAATGGAGAAGTATTGG
>CAZURL010000111.1:0-6063 GCA_964623005.1 uncultured Spirochaetaceae bacterium | reverse complement strand
GACATATTTACATACTTAGAGAGCTTACAGATGTTTCAATGCTGATATCCAAGGTTTTTGTTTAGGAAAACTCTCCATCCACCTTTTGACGGATGGAGAAAAATCATGAAATTGCATTGAATAGATCGAACACCGTAAGTTCTTTCTCAAACGCTTCTACAGAAATATCCTCATCAGCTCTGAATATGATGTTTTTCTCAGCAGAAGGACGGACGGAAATCATGTTATCTGAGAATATCCCCCTGATGCTTCCAGAATTGAGAGTTACATAGAATGCCGGCTTTTCTGCATTTATACGGATGCAGATTGTTCTATTTCCTGACTTCTTGCATTCAAGTTTTATGTTTGGATTCTCCAGATGTGCATCTTGTATTCTACAAAGGATAAGGCTTCTTTCCCTATGTATGTTCTTGCTGCTTAGCTTCGCGTAACAGAAGACATCCTCTTTGTTTATCCAGGAAAGAGGGTAGGAATCGATCTTTGAAATGGATCCAGCTTCAAGAGTTACAGGATATTCTCTGCTATCTTTCTTTTGACCATTGTAATGGCGGAATTTAACTGAGAGTTCCGCTTTAAGCGTTTCATCAGTATCGTTCGCGATAAAAATTGAGAGGATATCATTATCGATAATCATGATGGGGCAAACAGAAGCCATCATCATGCGTATTGCGTACATTGTCGTCTTCCATCTTCCGTTATACTCAAGTGCGGTTCTCCCGATAGAAGGCCATGTATCATTGAGGCTTTTTATCGCAATTCCATCTGTTTCCTTACCGACTCTGATACGTGCGGCTTTATTCTCCGCATCAAGCGATGATTCTAGCTGCGATAAATAAACGCACTTTTCAAATGAGGAAGGTAGGCCGAATGTTTCTGCAATATTTTTCTCAACAATCTTTCCAAGACCTTTCTCGCTTTCATGAGCTTCCATCACCGGAGAAGAGAGCGAAAGATCCACAGTAGAATGCGCAAATGATTTTACTGTATTGATGGACGGAAGCGATGGTTCTAAATCCACCTCTTTTATATTCAGATCCAATGGAGTTTTCTTTACATATACGCCATAGCGATCTGCCGCATCATAAAGATTTTGCTTTTCATCCGATGCGAGGAAGATTGTATTCATTCCGCTCTCTGCAACGCTCTTTACAAGGCGTTCATAATCAAAATTCGTGGCAGAAGGCGGAAGGGGCGTCCAGAAAACACCTTTCTGGAATATTCTTTTATCTCTTTTGAATGCGATGAAAGTATCATAACGCGCATCCAGAAATATGAGCGAGAATGGATAGAGATGAGGATAGCCATATCCTACAGGCTGCCATAGTTCCGGTTTCTCTACTTCAAGCTCAAAGCTATATGTGCCTATACCTTCTTTAAGGGTAAGGTTTATTTCATCCTTTCTTCCATGAAGCTCTGTGCCGATAACTATATCTCTTTCTTTATCGCTATATGCCTTGATCGCAACATAAAGTGTCCAAGTATCGTCTTTTTTGCGTTTAGTAGATGCCTTTGCATCTATGAGTGCCGCATCATCTGTTTCTATGACCATGACGCACTCTGGAAGCGTGGCTGAGGTTATTATTTCAATCTCGTTCTCTTCTTTTACATATTCTGTTATGAGAGCTTCATTCGATACTTTTTCTCCGTTGATCATGGCATCAGGGCCGAAATAAAGAACATTTTTCTTTCCTTCGAGGGTGAAAGAACGCTTGATGGCCCACTCGGAAGTATCGATCCAATTGTATTTCAATCTATTCAGCCCATCATGCGGATTCTTTATCATGTTGTTATCCTGAAGCGCATCAACGAGACTTCCCGGTAGCCTTATTTCTAATTTATCGCTAGGTTTGATAAATCCGTTATCATCAAGTCTTCTGGCCTCTGCATTCCAGAGTCCAGTGAGGACAATTTTATTCATATTGTGATTATACTCCGGAAAATTCCTTTTTCGCGTGAATTTTGCTAATATTTCTATCTAGGAGAAACACATTGAATTTACTTGCTAAGTTTAAGGAAGTTGTTTTATCAGTCCTGCCAATAGGACTGCTGGCGCTTGTGCTTTCTCTTGCACTTGGTGTCATGTCTGGACATGACATATTGCGCTTTCTTTCATCGTGCTTCCTTGTGATAATAGGCTTGACTCTGTTCCTTACAGGCGTAGATGTTGGTTTGCTTCCTATCGGCAACAGAATAGGTTCTGCGTTGACTAAGAGCAGATCTCTTTTGATTATGCTCTCCGTAGCTGTTGTTCTTGGAGTGATAATCACAATACCAGAACCCGATGTTCAAGTGCTTGCAGGACAGGTAAATAAAGCTGCGCCATCGATTTCCCCTACGCTTCTGACGTGGACGATTGCTTTAGGCGTAGGAATCTTTTTCGCTATATCGCTGGCACGCACTATCCTGAATTGGCCGATGAAGATAGTGCTTCTTGTCTCTTATATTGCAATATTCGCAGTTGCTTTCTTCAATGAAGACTTTTTCGTTTCTGTCGCATTTGATTCCGGCGGCGCTACTACAGGATCATTGTCCGTTCCCTTCATAATGGCGCTCGGAATGGGTGTTGCGGCACTGCGTAAGCACGATGATGAAGCAGAGTTTGGCTATGTTGCGCTCTCATCCACCGGGCCTGTGCTCGTAGTTCTTGTGCTTGGTCTTATCTTTGGCGGCGGTTCAGGCGATATAGTTGCAGAAGACAGCGCAAGCGGGGCTGTAACGTTTATATCTCTTCTTTTCTCGAAGCTGTCAGAGGTCGGATCTTCGCTTCTGCCGCTTCTTGCTGTATGCATCATCATGCAGATTGTGTTGCTGAAAATGCCGACTAGAGAACTTCTGAGAGTTGTTTTCGGTATTCTCTATGCTTTTATCGGCCTTGTGTTTTTCCTGACAGGCGTTGAATATTCATTCTCCGATGTCGCAGAAAGTCTTGGTTATGCTCTTATCGATATAAGTCCATGGCTATTGTATTTCGTCGGCTTTCTTTTCGGCCTTTGCGTTGTACTTGCTGAACCAGCTGTAATGGTTCTTACAGAGCAGGTTGAGGAGGCAAGCAGTGGAAAAATACCGAAGAAGCTAATGCTTGCCACCCTTGCTCTCGGTGTAGGGCTTGCCGTTGTCCTTGCTTTGATAAAAACCGTCTACTCGCTTTCTATCTGGTATTTTGTTCTTCCAGGGTATTTCCTGATTATGCTGTTTATGATCTGGACACCTGGGCTATTCTCTGCTATCGCATTTGATTCCGGCGGCGTTGCAACGGGGCCAATGAGTTCGACCTTCCTGCTTCCATTTGCAATGGGAGCTGCATCTGCATCGGCAATTTCAACGCTTGCTTCATCATTCGGGATGATCGCTATGATTGCGATGATGCCTATACTCCTTATCGAAGGGCTTGGTATCATGTATAAGAGACGGCTCAAGAAAGCCGAGGGAGGTAAATGATGGATTGCTGCATGCTGATAGCCATAGTCGCAAAAGGCAAAGCGAAAGTCGCGATGAAGGCAGCACGTGCTGTAGGTGCGCCCGGCGGAACTGTCTTCTCAGCTCGAGGCACTGCGTCCAGCTCTATTCTTGCAGCGCTCGGTATCGCAGATAGTTCAAGAGAGGTGCTTATCAGTGTGATAAAAAACGAAGATAGCGATCGTATTCTTTCTGCGATAAAAGGTGCGCATCTTAAAGGCACAGCCATGATAATCGATGATAAGGAGGAGAGAATGGATTCAGGTTGGAGACTTATAGAGATCATTACGGAAAAAGGATATAGCGAGGATATCATGGCAACGGCAAGAAGGGCCGGAGCAACTGGCGGAACTGTTATAAACGCCCATGGTACCAGCACAGAAGATGATGTGAAGTTCTTTGGAGCACCGCTTGTCCCAGAGAAAGAGATATTGATGATAGTAATGAAAAATGAAGAAGCAGATGCTGTGATTGATGCGATATCTTCAATGGAAATACTTAAGAAGAAGGGCATGGGTATTGTCTTCAGCCTTCCCGTCAAGAGCTTTGAGAATCTGTCCTGACTCTATCTTCTATGGTATCATCGAGCCATGTTTGATGGATTTATAAAGGTTGGGGCGGCTTCTCCAAGACTTTTTGTCGCCGATCCTGGATATAATGCAGAAAAAATAATAGAGATGATTCAGAAAGCCTCGAAGCTTTCTGTAAAGATTCTTGTCTTTCCTGAGCTTTCGATTACAGGATATACAGCAGCCGATCTCTTTTTTCAGAAACGGATGAGGGAGAGTGCTCTTGAGGCGCTTTCGGCAATCAAAGAGGAGAGCAGAAAGCATGATATGCTTCTCTTCGTCGGTTATCCACTTGAGTTTAAAGGCAAGCTTTACAACACTGCTATTGCAATCGAAAAAGGCCATATCCTTGCTGTTATTCCGAAGAAGAATATTCCTACATATGGCGAATTTTATGAACTTAGATGGTTCTCGCCATCACCAGAGGAGAACGCCTTTATCGAAATACTTGGAGAGGACGTTCCTTTTGGACGGAAAATCATTTTAACCTCAACTGAACTTTCTTCGCTTTGTGTTGGATGTGAGATCTGCGAGGATCTGTGGGTTCCGGATCCACCGTCAACGCAGCTTGCTGAAAATGGCGCAACGATTATTGTAAATCTATCTGCTTCCGATGAGCTTATAGGAAAGAGCGAATATAGAAATGCACTTGTCTCTTCAACCTCTGCTCGCCTTATCGCGGGCTATGTCTATGCCTCTGCTTCCTATGGCGAGAGCACGACGGATATGGTCTTTACAGGCAGTAATCTCATTGCAGAGAATGGTACGATCCTCGCTTCATCATTTTCTGAGCTTGGCGGTGGTTTGATAGTCTCTGAAATAGATACAGAGCGTCTTCTTGCAGAACGCATGAGGATGAATACCTATCCATCCATTGATGAACGTTATCTTTCTGTCCCATTCACGCTTGGATTGGACAAAACGGATCTTACAAGAACATTTCCACGTTTTCCGTTCGTTCCCGATGATGAGAGTGAGAGGGCAAATCGCTGTAAGCGGATTCTTTCCCTCCAAGCATTGGGCCTTGCCCGTCGTATAGAGGCATCAAGATCCAAGACCGTTGTCGTAGGACTTTCCGGTGGCCTTGATTCAACTCTCGCGCTTCTTGTTGCTGTCAACGCATTTACAATCCTTGAGCGTAGCCTTGAGTCTATTATTGCAGTAACGATGCCGTGCTTTGGAACGACGGAGAGAACTAGAAGTAATGCAGAGCGTCTTGCAGCGTCTCTGGGCGTAACGCTTCGTACGGTGGATATAAAAAAGAGCGTGCTCCAGCACTTTGAGGATATTGGCCACGATAAGAATGACCTTTCTGTTGCATATGAAAATGCACAGGCGAGGGAACGTACGCAGGTTCTTATGGATATTGCGAACAAAAGCGATGGCATGGTTATAGGAACAGGCGATCTTTCAGAACTTGCGCTTGGATGGGCAACGTACAATGGAGACCATATGAGCATGTATGCTGTCAATGCCTCGATACCTAAGACGCTAGTTCGTTATCTTGTACGCTACTATGCAGATACATCGCCATCCAAGGAAGAGTCTGCGGTGTTATATGACATTCTTGCCACTCCTGTATCGCCAGAGCTGCTACCTGCGGAGAATGGGGAAATATCGCAAGTGACGGAAGATATTGTTGGCCCTTATGAGCTGCACGATTTCTTCCTTTACTATATGGTAAGGTTTGGTTTTCCTCCACGTAAGATTTACCGCATAGCAAAAGAAGCATTCAGAGGCGAGTATGATGATCAAACTATAAAGAAATGGCTTTTGACATTCATACGGCGTTTCTTCTCGCAGCAGTTCAAGCGAAGCTGTCTTCCCGATGGGCCTAAGGTTGGAACTGTTACGCTCTCTCCACGCTCTGACTGGAGGATGCCTTCTGATGCATCGGCAGCTGCGTGGATAAAAGAGGCAGAGAGCCTTTGATTGGAAAAAGGCTAGTCGAAAACGCGGACATACGTGTATATTTGACTTTTCGGTTTAATGAAAGATAATATAGATACAGAGGCACTGCCGATGAACGGTAGCCTCA
>CAZURL010000110.1:0-6096 GCA_964623005.1 uncultured Spirochaetaceae bacterium | reverse complement strand
TCTTCGATAGGCAGAGCTGAATATGTTCCGATAACCGATGACGAGGCTGTTGAGGCGTTTGAGTATCTATCAAGGATTGAAGGAATAATCCCTGCAGTTGAATCTGCGCATGCAATTGCTTATGCGATGAAGCTGGCGCCGACGATGAATAAGGATGAAATCATAGTCGTGAATCTCTCGGGGCGTGGCGATAAGGACACTGCCGCTATTGCGAGATACAGGGGGAAGGATATCCATGAGTGATTATAAAAATGTATTTTCTACAAAGGCTTTCATTCCCTTCATTACAGCAGGAGATCCGGATTTGGCGACTACGAAGGAGATTATAAAGGTTCTATATGAGGAAGGCGCAAGCCTTGTGGAGCTTGGCATTCCCTTCTCCGATCCAACTGCGGAAGGCCCTGTTATCCAAGCCGCTAATATAAGGGGGATGGCATCGGGAACGATAACCGACGATGTCTTTGATATGGTGCTTTCGCTCAGGTCTGAGCATGTTGATATCCCTCTGGCCATCATGACATATGCAAATGTCGTTTTTTCATATGGAATAGATGCTTTTCTTTCACGGATGGAGGAAGCAGGCTTTTCCTTCCTGATACTCCCTGATGTGCCTTATGAGGAGAAGACGGAGTTCTCTATTCCAGCAGAGAAGCATGGTATTGCTCTGATCTCATTGATAGCGCCTACAAGCAATGAGCGTATCCGCATGATTGCCAACGATGCATCTGGTTTCATCTACTGTGTATCTTCTCTCGGCGTCACAGGCATGAGAAAGACGATAACAACTGATGTTGCTGCAATGGTTAGAGAGGTTAAGGCTGTTCGTCCGGATATACCGGTAGCAATCGGATTCGGAATTTCGAACGCAGAGACAGCGAAGAAAATGGCAGATGTATCAGATGGTGTGATTATAGGATCTGCCATTGTTAATATCATTGCAGAGCATGGGAAAGATTCTCCGCGTTATGTACGAGCGTTTGCTAAGAGCATAGTCAGTGCTATCAGGTAAGAGAAGCTGCCAGTTCTTTGATTCTTTCGATAAGACGGTCTAATTCACTATGTGTCAGCATAGGATTGAGCAGAGTGAACTTGAGCATAACTTTGCCCTTATAGACCGTCTGTCCGACAACAGTGCCATTGCTGAGTAGAGTGCGTCTTATTCGCTTATTAAGTTCATCGCCGCCTCTGTGTGCAAATACAACAGAACTCAGCTCTGGCTCTACTGGCGCAATGAAGTCTTCCTCTTCGATAAGCCTTGAATAGAGGTACTCTGCATTATCTACAGCGGTATCGATAATCTCTGAATATCCATCACGGCCCCTCATTCTGAATGACATATAGACCTTGAGGGCATCAAATCGCCTTGTCGTCTGCATCGACTTACCAACAAGATTGATATACCCATCTTCCTCATCCTCTTCTCTGTTTAGGTAGTCAGCATGGATTAAGAAGCAGTCAAGTGCATGTTTATCCTTCATGATAATTGCAGAGGCGCTTATCGGGAGAAGGAACATCTTATGAAAGTCGATTGTGATCGAGTCTGCAAGATGTATTGCTCCAAGGCGCTCTTTGTGCTTATCGCTCATTATGAGACCTGAACCATAGGCTGCATCGACATGGAGATATGCGCCGTAGCTATCTGCGATTCTTCGTAGTTCAGCTATGTTATCGATGCTTCCAAAATCTGTTGTACCAGCTGTCGCAACAATAAGAAACGGAAGGTAGCCATCTTCCCTGTCTTTTTTGAGGATCTCTTCCGCCCTTTTTATGTCTATCCGAGCGCTATCATCGATTGGAAGAAGACCAACAGAGTCATATCCCATCCCCATGATATGCGCGCTTTTCTGAAATGAGAAATGAGCTATTTCCGAGGTATACATCCTGAGTTTTGAAAAGGAGGGAGGAAGCCCTTTCTTCTTTACATCCCAGTCCATATTCTTCTCGATATAAAGATCTCTCAATGCAATTGCCGCAGACATATTCGACTGGCTGCCGCCTGAGGTGAACGTGCCATCAGCATCGTCGCCATAACCGAATAGCGAGCAAAGGCTTCGTATCATCGAGACCTCTACTTCCGTTGCAACTGGACTTTGATCCCAGCTATCCATGCTGTTGTTGAACGTTGCGATTATGACTTCCGAGGCAATGGATTCAATGAGGGCGGGAGAGTGGAGGTGTGGCATATAAGAGGTAGACCATGTCCTCAGCATATTCGGAAGGATTACAGTCTTCACGCTCTCCATCATCTTTTCCCAACCATCTCCGCTTGCAGGAAGGAAGCCAAGCGCCTCAACATCCTTCCTGAGCCTATATGGGTCGATACCAGAGAATGCCGAATCATCCTCGATAGAGTCGAGGATTGCATCCACGGTCTCTGCTATGCATGCCTTGAACGTCTCTTTATCTTGCTTGGCGCATGAGAGAACTGTTTTGTTATCGAGAGTATTCTGCATCGATCTTCTTCACTGCATCGGAGAATATCGAGAACATGGTATCGATCTCCTCCATCGTTACATTAAGTGCGCAGAGACAACGCATTACGCTTCCATCTCGTCCGCCTTTTTCCATTACAAGCTTGTTCTCGAAGCATGTCTTCTGTATCTTTGCAGCAATCTCGCCAGAAGGAACAGGTCTTCCCATCAGATCTGTCTTTCCCCTTGGATCAACGAACTCTATACCGATCATCAGACCGCGACCGCGTACATCGCCGATTATCTTCACATCTTTCTGTAGTTCTTCGATCTTTCCTTTGAGATAAGCGCCTTTCTGCTTTACTTCTGCAAGGAACTCAGGCTGTGTGACCTTCTTAATCAGCACTGTGCCTGCCGCCATGGCAAGCTGGTTGCCTCTGAATGTGCCAGCATGTGCGCCAGCAGTCCATTTGTCGAGTTCCTTGTTGTATACAACGATGCTCAGCGGTTGGCTGCCTCCGACAGCTTTGCTCATGAGAATGACGTCCGGAATGATACCTGATTCCTCAAATGCGAAGATATCGCCACTGCGTCCAGTTCCGCACTGGATCTCATCTACAATCAAAGGAATACCAAGTTCCTTTGTCACTTTTCTGATGCGCCTTAGAAATGATGCTGGAGCTGGTATGACGCCGCCTTCACCTTGAATCGGTTCGATGATTACGGCTGCCGGTTTTGTTACGCCGCTCTCTGGATCCTTTAGCATGCGCTCGAAATATGCACCGCACGCCTCAGCTCCCATCTCTCCGCCGAGTCCGAATGGGCATCTGTATGAGTATGGATATGGCATGAACTGTACGCCAGGCATGAGGTTCTGTACGCTGTTCTTAGCATTGTGATTACCTGTAAGAGCAAGTGCTCCATGCCCCATTCCATGGTAGCCGCCGCTGAATGCGATTACATTGCCTCGACCAGTTGCTGTTTTACAGAGTTTGATCGCCGCATCAGTTGCATCTGTGCCGGAAGGAGAGCAGAACTGGATCTTCACTTGATTCTGCATCTCTTTCGGAAGTATGGATATGATCGTTTCAACGAATCTATCTTTCGTGGGGGTCGTCAGGTCTAAGGTGTGAAGCGGCGCTCCGCTTTGAATGAGGTCAATCATTGCTTTCGCAACCTCATCATCATTATGCCCTAGAGCAAGTGTTCCTGCGCCACAGAGGAAATCGAGGTATCTATTTCCTTCCACATCCTCAATCCATGAGCCTTTTGCCTTATTCAGTGCGAATGGGAACTTCCTTGGATAGCTCCTAGCCGATGACTCAAAGTCATTCTGACGTGAGATAAAGTACTCGTTGGTCTGTGTCATGTCCATCTTCTTTTTTTCGTCACTCCATGTTATCTTGCCTGGTTTTCCAGCCTTTAAATTCGTTAAGTTATGTCAAGTGTGGGATGATAACAGTGAATGGGCGTCTTGCCTAGCCTGAAAATCAACAATGTTTGATTTAGCCTGTATCTTGCAAAACCCGTGGTTCGTACGTTGAGGATAATTCTGATTCAGAACCGATTTTATGAAGGGATAAGAGATGATCTGATCGGCTGTGGCTCGTTCTTTCCAAATAATTCACGTTGCAATATCGTGAAAGAGGCCAAAATGCAGGAATTTTTGATAGTGATTGTATATTATACGAGAGGGGATTGCTTGAGGAAGCTAGGGAGGTATATTGATGAGTGATGACAAGGAATTTCTTGGTACTGAAAGACTCGGGAAACTTCTTGCAAAGCTTGCGTTCCCAACTGTTCTAGCACAGTTGATAAACATGCTCTATAACATCGTCGATAGGATTTACATAGGGCATATGCCAGAAGAGGGGGCGCTCGCTTTGACAGGTGTTGGCGTCTGTCTTCCTCTTATCCTCATTGTCTCGGCATTCGCCTCTCTTGTAGGTGTTGGTGGGGCGCCGCGCGCTTCTATCTTCATGGGCCAGAAAGACTACGAAAGCGCCGAGAAGACCCTCGGAAACTGCTTTGCAATGCAGATCGCGATCTCTGTGATCCTGACAGTGGTGCTTCTTATCTGGAATGAGGATTTCCTCCTTGTCTTTGGTGCAAGTGAGAATACCATCGGCTATGCAACTGACTATATGAATGTCTATGCGCTTGGTACGATTTTTGTGCAGATAACCCTCGGAATGAATAATTTCATAACCGCGCAGGGATTTGCAAAGACTGGTATGCTCTCTGTTGCAATCGGAGCTGTTGCGAACATCATTCTAGATCCTATTTTTATCTTCACCTTTGGCATGGGTGTTAAAGGTGCGGCGCTTGCAACAATAATATCGCAGTGTCTTTCGACAGTATGGGTGCTTTACTTCTTGATGGGAAAGAATACCTTCCTCAAGATAAAAGCAAGGTACATGCGCCTTGAGAAGAATATTGCAATTCCTGCTATAACGCTTGGTGTTGCAACCTTCATAATGCAGTCAAGCGAATCGATCATAAACATCTGTTACAACGCATCGCTTCTGAAATATGGTGGTGATATAGCGGTAGGGGCTATGACAATACTTTCCTCCATTATGCAGTTTACAATGCTTCCTCTTCAGGGGCTTGGGCAGGGAGCGCAGCCGATTCTCAGCTACAACTTTGGAGCAGGAAACAGGGATAGGGTAAAAGGTGCATATTTCCTGCTTTTCAAGACAAGCTTAATATATTCAACGCTTCTCTGGCTTCTTGTCATGATATTCCCTTCATTTTTCGTAGGACTCTTTACATCCGATGCAACGCTCATGGCTTTCTCTTCGATAGCGCTGAGAGTATATATGGCGGATTCGCTGCTGCTTGGCATTCAGATATCCTGCCAGATGACATTCACGGCGCTGGGTAATGCAAAAAGCAGTTCAATTGTTGCGATAATGCGTAAGTTCATCCTTTTGATACCGCTCATGCTTATTCTTCCCCATATATTCACCGAGAACCAGACGATGGCTGTGTTCCTTGCAGAACCGGTTGCGGATTTCCTTTCAGTTGCGTTTACGGCGATTCTTTTCTCCTTTGTATTCAGAAAGATGCTGAGAAATTGTTCATGAAAAGCACTTTACTTCAAAAAAGCACTACATTGTTTATTGTTAAGAATCTTGCTTGATTGCCATTTTCATTTCATACTTTCATCAATGTATAGTACAAAGGAGATATTCGCAGAAGCTTATAGACGAGTCAGAATCCGCGAAAAGGGTGGAAGGGTGACAGTAAAGAAGGTCGCCGAAGAAGCGGGGTTTGATCGCCATACTTTTTATTATCATTTCACGGGGATAAACGATCTTGTCTCTTGGATCGTCGGAAACCAGTTGGTTCTCATGTTCAATGACAATGATGCTGTCTGGGAAAAGTCTGTCTATTCTATTGCAACGTTCTTCTCCGATGAATCTTGGTCTGAGGTCGCGGCTGCCACTTCAAACGACACGTATAAGATTATGGTTGAACGTTTGACACCTGTTATCAGTGAGGATATAAGAAAGCGGTGCGAAAGCCATGGAATAGGAGAGAATGATCGCGATTTGATTGCAACTTCCGCAACATGCGCTCTTGCCAGCACTTTCATCAAATGGCTTTCTAGGAACATTGATGAAAGGGATAAGGACATAGCGGAAAAGCTTGTTACGATTATCCGGGCTTATCTTGATTC
>CAZURL010000109.1:0-6171 GCA_964623005.1 uncultured Spirochaetaceae bacterium | reverse complement strand
GATCTTCTTCACAATTAGAAATCCTAGCAACAGTTGGGAAAAGTTTCGACCGATCCTTTATAATTCAAAGGCATTATTCAAATAAGACAAGAATCAGCCCCCAGAATCGACTGAAGGCTGATTTAAATCCGAAATAATCATTGGATGGAGATCAAAGGCTATCGCCAAAATCCCTTCTGAATGCCTTAACAAGCTTATCTTGCCAATCAGAGATTGGCTCAAGGCGACCAAAGAAGAATCTAAGGGAAGCTGGTTCCTCTACAAATTTCAAACCTCCGATAAGCTCTCTATTGTCATAAAGCCATTTGATTCTATCAACAGCATATTTCACCTGTGAGAGCGTAAACACACGACGTGGCAACGCAAGTCGCAAAAGTTCAACAGCCGCAAGATGTTCTGAGCCATCTTCTTCTCTCTGCTCAGATATAGTTCCACGTTCCATTCCTCTTATTCCGCCTGCAATATACACAGCAGCAGCCAGTGCTCCAGCAGGATATTCTGTCTGTGGAACATGAGGAATAAATGCGCGTGCATCCAAGTGACAGCCAAGACCGCCTGCCGGTGTTACAACAGGAACGCCTAAGCGGATAAGTTCATCCGTCATATACTTTATGAAAAGCGGCCCTTGAGAAATAACATCAAGATCCATAGTCTCATCAAGACCTACGGTCATCGCCTCCATTTCTCTTACGCTCATGCCTCCATATGTAAGGAAGCCCTCGAACATAGGAACAAGCTCTCGCATTTTCAGATAAAGAGACTCATCACGCATAGCGATTCCGCCGCCTCTTGCAAAGCCAAGCTTACGGCCAGAGAAGTATATGATATCCATCTTATCTGCAATACGTTTTGTAATTTCCCTGATTGATAAATCAGCAGCTTCTTTCTCTCTGGCCTTTATGAAGTACAGATTGTCCTGAAGAAGACTTGCATCCATGACAACGAGCTTGCCATAACTATGGACTATATCTGCTACAGCCTCGATATTAGCAAGAGAGAGCGGCTGACCGCCAATCAAGTTTGTCCCAGCTTCTATGCGGACAAAAGGAATCCTATCGCCTTTTTCTTCGAAGAGGCTCTTGAGTTTATCAAGATCAAAATTGCCCTTGAAAGGATAATCACTTGTTATCTTCACCCCTTCATCAATAACAAGTTCCTCGACATAACCTCCAAGTCTTGTTATATGGGCCTTCGTCGTCGTGAAATGATAATTCATTGGAACAATTGATCCTTTCTCGACGAAAGTCATAGCAATAATGTTCTCCGCAGCACGTCCCTGATGAGATGGAAGGAAATAATCTGTACCGAAAATTTCTTTCAGTTTGTCGGTAAGACGCGTAAAAGTAGCACTTCCAGCATAGCTATCATCTGCAACCATCATCGCAGCTTGCTGCCTGTCACTCATTGCATTAACGCCGCTATCAGTCAACATATCGAGATAAATATCTTTGTTTTTCAACAAAAAGGTATTATTCCCAGCTTCGTTGATAGCTTCAGCTCTTCTCTCTACAGGAACCAAGTCAAGTTTCTGAACAACTCTAACCTTGTGTAATTCAAGAGGAATATTCTCCCCTGTATAAAATTGGATTTCAGACATGATAAATCACCTTTTCTCCATTCTTTCTCAAGAGAAAGCTGCAAGTCAAATATCTTATGCACGAATATGCATAATATTCTAATATTTATGTAGAAATGCTCCCTGATTTCCTCTTAGCTCGTCTCTCTTTCTACGAGTGTTGATGAAAAAACCATCCTTTTCAGCGATCTATGTTCGCTCTTTGTCTCTATATCCTGAATCAGCAGATTGACCGCTTCCCTTCCCATCTCTTCCGCAGGGACTTCCATACTAGTCATCTTCGTCTCAAGATAGCTTCCCATCTTCATACCCGTCAGCGAGACTAGCTTTACTTCAGAAGGAACCTTTTTGTTCATATCTTTCAAGGCTCTCTGCGCTCCAAGCCCTTGAATATCCAAAGAAACAAGGATTCCATCAAGTTCAGCGCATGACTCAAAAAGTTTTTCGGTACAGACGTATCCGTATTCAAAAGAACTTGGCTCTCCGTCATCCATAGCTACAATACTTTCAAGATTCAATTCTTTGATCGCTTTCTGATACCCATCATAGCGTTCCATATATGGATGCAGTGCAAGATTCCCTATCACAAGACCAATATGCCTTGAACCTCTGCTATAAAGGTACTTCACGGCCTCATATCCATTATTATTGTAATCAGGGATGACACTGCTGAGCTTTTCATCCTGTTTTCTTATTGTCTGGAGCACGCATATGCCATCGCTCTCCATCTCCCTGAGCAAACGGTTATTCTTACCTGTGGATGTGATGATTATCCCATCTACTGTTCCGCCACGCAGTCGCGTAAGTATATCTTTCTCCAAATTCTCATCATCTCCGGTTACACAGATGATGCACTGATAGTTTTTTTCACGGGCAGCTTCGCATATGGAAGGAATCATATCTATATAGACAGCATTTGAAATACGCGGAATCACAAAGGCTATCGTATGCTTCTTCCCTTGCCTCAAGCCTTGCGCAAGCACATTCGGATGATAACTCAGCTCCTTTACTGCATCATATATTCTTTTCCTCGTGTCCGGATGCACATATGAGGTGTTATTCAGAGCACGTGAGACTGTACTGACATCTACATTTGCAAGTTTTGCAACATCCTTAAGCGTCGCCATCCGCTCCTCCATACAAACGTTTGCTTAATTATATGCAAATTTTTGCAGAAATGTAAGCCGCATCGCTGGTTTTATGCAACTTCTTGTAGATTTCAATTTTATTTTGACAGATGCTTTTTACTGAATTACAAAAGAAGCATAAATCAATACAAACGTTTGCATAGGTTGCTGAAGTGCACCAACAACCTTTGCAAAGATATAAGAAGGAGTATTTCAAAATGGCAAAAGTCAAAAATTTCAAGACAATCTTCCCAGCAGTATCAGTACCACTTAATGATGACTATTCAATCAACGAAGAGGAATTCAGGGTTTATCTTCGTTGGATCAAGAGTTTCTATGATGATGGCATCCAGGGCATTGTAGTAAACGGACATACCGGAGAGATCACAGGACTCAGAAGAGCAGAGAGAAAAAGGATAATTGAAATCGCAAACGAGGAAGTCGGCGACAAGATGACAATCGTAAGCGGCCTCAACTGCGAGAACACAATCGAATCCATCGAGATGGCAAAAGAAGCAAAGGAAGCCGGAGCAGATGCAATTCTCCTCATGCCGCCTCATATGTGGCTCAGATTCGGCATGAATCCAGATGCGCCATTTGAATATGTAAAAGATGTCGCAGAAGGTGCAGATATCGATATTGTTATCCACCTCTACCCTGCAACAAGCAAGGCTTTCTATCCTGTAGAGACTCTTATCAAGATGTGCAAGGAGATCGACCACGTAAAGTGCATAAAGATGGGTACACGTGTCACTTCCATCTATGAGCACGACGTCAGACTTCTTCGCCAGGAGTGCCCAGATATCTCTCTCATTACCTGTCACGATGAAACACTCTGCGTAAGCTGGTTCCCAGGAATGGACGGCGCGTTGATCGGATTTGCAGGATGCGTTCCAGAGCTTATCTGCCCAGCATGGGAAGTATTCAGGAACCCAGACAAGCACACTCTCAAGGAAGCCCAGGACTGGTCAAACAGAATATACCACATTTCACAGGCTATTTACGGCGGTGGACAGCCCTCAGGAGAAGCACATGCAAGACTCAAGGAAGCATTGTATCAGAGAGGAGTCTTCTCCAATGCTGTAATGCGCAAACCTGTCCTTCCTTTAGATGATGAAGAGAAAGCATGGGTCGCACTTGGCCTCAAGAACAGCGATCTTGGCAAGGTCGATATGTCGAAGTTCAAGAAATAATCGCCATTTTATCTACTCAGGCTCTGGGAGTGATCCAGAGCCTAGCATAAGGAGCCTGATTTTATCAGTGAAAATATGGAAAACGAAAAAATAATCAGCGAGGAAAATTTTGATCCAGCACAGGTTCAGAAGCTTTCTTTCAAAGAAATATTAAAGAAAATAGGCCCGGGTATCATACTCAGCGGTATCGTTATCGGGCCGGGCGCAATTACAACTGCAGCAAATCTAGGCGCTTCCTACGGCTACTCACTAATGTGGTTGTATGTACTGGTAGCTTTCATGGGCTCGGTATATGTTCTCGCAACGTATCGGCTCTCGATGCTGACAGGAATGCCTACGCTCCATGCCATAAGAAAGTACTACGGTAAGTTCGCATCCGGATTTACAGGAGTTGCACTCTTCTTGACCTGTCTATTCTTCACAATGGGGAATATCTCCGGATCTGGAACAGGCCTTCAGCTTCTATTTGGTATCAACTGGAAGCTTGGAGCGATAATCATGATTATCATCCTGCTCTTCTGCTACTTTGCAAAGAATGTATATTCAAAGATTGAGAAAGGTATAACACTATGCATCTTTGCTATGATTATTGCATTCTATATCACATTGGTAGGAGTCGGCGGACCAGCTTGGGGCGATTTCGGCGTTGGCTTGATTACCATTGGCAATTTTCCTAAAGGGAGCACTGTTGCTGCATTAGGATTTCTATCAACACATGCAGCGCTTACCACAGGCATCTACGGCACATATCTTGGCAAAGAAAAGAAATGGTCTCGCGTAGATCTTTTCAATGGCGCGATGAGAGCAGATGCTATTGCACACGTAGCATGCGTAATCCTTATCAGTATTGCCATCATGCTTGTAGGAGCTATTGTACTGCATCCACAGGGCATATCAATCAACCAGCCTGCACAGTTGGCAGACCTCCTTGCCCCAGTATTCGGCCGCGGCGCTTATATCATCATGGGAGTCGCTCTCTTAGGAGCAGCATTCTCATCCCTTCTCGGAAACACACAGCGCGGACTGGTTCTTTTGAGTGCAGGCTTTGAAAAACCGACTGAACTTGACAGCAAATTCATCAAATATGGATGCGTTGCCATTCTAGCTATCTGTACGGCAATCTGCTTCGCTTACAATGGCTCTCCTGTACAGCTGATTCTCATTGCAAACTTTGCAACATGTATTGCAACACCTGTATCTGGTGCATTCGTAACACTCATGCTCTGGAGAAAGGATACAACCGGCGGCCTCAAGGCCCCTACGGCACTAAGAATCTGCATGACAGTCTGTTATGTAGTCTGCTTAATCCTAACAGCAGTTTCGTTCTACAATCTGATCGTCTGAAAACTTGTTTTAGAACATGGGATGCCCACCTCATCATGGGGTGGGTTTTCCTTAAATTGAGAAGCAATGAACACTTAATCGCACTTGTCCCTCTCCTTTACTTTGCCAAACTCAAAGACGAACTTTATATCCAAAGCGCTCAGCCCATGGAACCACAAGTCATAAAAGGAACCCACTTTATGGCAAAAGCCTCCTGATGAAAGTGATAATTGCATCTACACCTAGAGGAAGATTCATTGCAACAGCAAGGAATAACTAATCAAACTTCCTATCATACAGCAATGCAGCTATCAGTATTACAAAACAGGAACCAGCGTTATGCACGAGAGCACCGGTAACGGGAGTAAGAAGCTCAAGCAGGGAAAGCACGATTGCAACAAAGTTGATAGTCATCGAAAGTGTGATGCTCACCCTGATAGTCTTCACTGTTTCATTTGCTAAGCGCTTTAGGTACGGGATCTTTGAAATGTCATCACTCATCAAAGCAATGTCAGCCGCTTCGATTGCGATATCACTGCCAATGCTTCCCATGGCAACTCCAACATCAGCCGTTTTAAGCGCAGGTGCATCATTTACCCCGTCTCCTATCATACAGACCTTCTTTCCGATCTTTCTAAAAGTCTCTATGCATTCAACCTTTTCTTCCGGCAGAAGTTCAGCATGAATCTCTTTTATTCCTGTTTTACTTGCAAAGTAAGCGGCGCTTTCCCTATTGTCCCCAGTAAGAAGCACGGTATTGGTGTCCATTGCATTCAAACGGGAGATCATATCTTCGGCCTGAGGTCTAAGCACATCGGAGAGTGCAAGAATGCCAATGCAAATGCCATTTTTTGCGACAAGCACAGAAGCTTTTCCTTCCTTTCTAAGCCTTTCTGAAACCTCATCGGCATTCTTTGTTTCCACTCCATGTTCAGACAGATATCTTTTATTT
>CAZURL010000108.1:4236-6282 GCA_964623005.1 uncultured Spirochaetaceae bacterium | reverse complement strand
AGTCATTGCAGTCCTTATGATAATTTTCCCTACAAGTCGCTACGTTTCCTTGATAATAGGAACATATCTTATAGTTCAGGGACTGGATGCGCTCCTTGCATCCATATTCTCACTTAGGAATTAGCGAGAGCAGAAGCTTTCCTAGCAAAAAGGAAAGCCTCTCTTTCATCAGGTGTTGCTCATCAATATCTTCTCACAGGCGTCTGCAACGTGTTCACAGGCGTCTGCGCACTGCTCAAGATATCTATAGACATCCCTCCATATGATAATCTGCAATGGGTCTTTCTCTGTTGTATGGAGCACTCTCATATTCTTGATAAAAAGTTTATCAGCCTCTTCTTCAAGCGTATTCATGTTGATAATCCTGCCCTTGAGCGTCTTCGAATGCTTGAAATTCCTGAAATCCTCCATAATAAGAAGAAGCTCATCACAGCATTTCTCTATTACAGAGACAACTGCATCCATCTCGCTCCGGATCGTGCGAACGTTATCGCAATAGAGGCGAAGCACAACGTCTTCAAGCTTATCCACGACTTCATCTAGGCACTGGCTGAGAAGAATTATATCCTCACGCTCAATCGGGGTTATGAATGCTTTTACAAGCACATTCATCAGATCATGCTTGAATTTATCTGCTTCATGCTCTGTCTCATGCATTTTATCGAGAATCTGGGAAAGGTTATCCGGATCATAGGACGCAATGCATTCCTTGAGAATCCTAGAGGCATCAACAGCGCATTTAGCGCACGAAACGAACGTATCGAAATAGAATGAATCCTGCTTCTTTGCCATTTTGACTCCTAAAATATCGTTAAGAACAGCTTAGCCATCAGAAAGCTGATCAATCCACAGCCAGGGAAAGTGAATACCCATGTGAGCATCATATCCTTGACCACGGAGAAGTTTATCGCGCTGAGCCTGCGAGAAGCTCCAACGCCCATTATCGCACTGGTCTTGGTATGCGTCGTAGATACAGGAATGCCGAATACCGAAGAAAAGAGAAGACATAGCGATGCAGCGACATCAGCGCTGAATCCTTGGTACTTTTCAAGCTTAACCATATCCATACCGACAGAGCGGATAATCTTCTCTCCGCCCACGCTTGTTCCAACTCCCATCACAACGGAACAGAGAAACATAAGCCAGACAGGGATAGTAACTCCGGAAACGCCATTCTCGCCATTTGCAAAAGCAATGCCCAAGAAGAGTACGCCGATAAACTTCTGTCCATCCTGCGCGCCATGCATGAAACTCATAGCCGCAGCGCCTCCGATCTGCGCATAGCGGAAGATCCCATTCGCAGTCCGCCTATCCATCCATCTGAAAAGAAAAGCTACTGCACGGCATACAAAAAATCCCATTACAAAGCCAAGCGCTAATGAAAGCACTAAGCCATATATAACCTTTACCCACTCAGCACCGTTTACCGCAGAAAACCCCTTCCCTGTTGCAAGTGCGGCCCCTGTGAGGCCAGCGATAAGGCTATGGCTTTCGCTTGTAGGAATACCGAAGAACGAAGCTGCTGTACTATAGACGACAATCGAGAAGAGCGCAGCAGATAGTGCGATAAGCGCCACAGATGTATCTGAGCCGAAATCGACCATATTGCTTATCGTGGAAGCAACCGATGAATTAATCTTCGTCATCAAAAGCACTCCGACGAAATTGAAGAGCGCGCTCATCATTATTGCAGGACGAGGTCTCATACAGCGCGTAGTTATACACGTAGCAATAGCATTCGGCGCATCAGTCCAGCCGTTGACGAATATAACGCCAAGCGTCAATGCCGTGGTTATCAAAAGGGCCGGAGATGAGAATACCTGCTGGCAGAAATATGAAAATGAAACATCCATCCGGAATGCTTTCCTCCCCCTGAATCGTAGAATCTACGTTAATTCGGTGTAAAGACTATGAAGTCACTCAAAGTGTTAGAAGTTTGTTAATTCTTTCGTGTATTTTTTAATATTATTTTACTAATTTTAAATTTTTAAAGAAATTATCAGAATGAATATCATAAAACCAAGTTCCAGCTTCAAAACAATGCCG
>CAZURL010000108.1:0-4136 GCA_964623005.1 uncultured Spirochaetaceae bacterium | reverse complement strand
TGATTACTTCTTATCATCTTATTTTGTTAAATGATATCCAGAATCACTCCATTTCGGAGGCAAGCTTTATCTCCCAGACCTTCCTAAAGGTATCCATAAGTCTCATTACTCTGAGCGTTTCATCCCATGGCATCTCTTCAGGCTCCGTTCTTCCTTCTTCAATCGCCTTTGCAGCGGCTCTGAACTCATATTCATATCCTGAGACATCATGCTTGATCTCAATCGATTCGATAAGCACAGGCCTGCGCTCTGCATTATAGATGTTTATCACCTCAGGATTATTTACATTTATGACTTCAATAGAACCCTCTGTCCCATAAATCCAGCCGCATCTGTCTGTAATCGCCTCTGCATCAGCACTGATCGATGCGATTACGCCAGAAGAGAATGTCAGCGTCATATTCTCAGAAAGATCTACGCCCGTCTCGCTCTTAGTGCAGAGTCCAGCCATTCCTGTTATCGTGCTCTCATTCTCTACCATCAGCGCAAAGTTCAGTGGATAGATTCCTATATCAAGAAGAGCGCCGCCGGCAAGCTCTCTTTTCATTATCCGTTCCTTATGCGTAAGCTTGTATCCAAGGTTTGCGCTTATCGAGGTAACACGACCGATTCTCCCATCTTTTATTGCTTGATTGATAATCGAACGGGAGGGCATATAACGTGTCCACATAGCCTCACCTACGAATACGCCCTTCTCCTTTGCCTTTGCAAAGACTGCTTTGGCTTCTTCTTCGTTTACAGTGAATGCTTTCTCACAGAGTATATTCTTACCTTTCTCTATTGCATCGAGCATCACCGTTTTATGATGGCTGTGGGGAACAGCAACATAAACAAGATCCACATCGCCATCATCATATAGCTCTTGGTAATCCCCATATGCTTTTGCCACCGAAAAGCGTGATGCAAACTCCTCTGCTTTCTCCTTAGATCTTGAAGCAACCGCCTCAATCCTAACCTCATCCCCCATCTTTGAAATCGTAGATGCAATAGTTGCAGCAATAACACCGCATCCCACTATACCGACTCTAAGCATATTTACCTCCAGAAAAGAATTATCCCATCTATCCTAGCATTGTTAGCTGCAAAAGGACAGATGGGACAAAAACAGAATACTTTTATATCAGTATCCGAAGAGTGGGATCTTTGCGATGTACGGAATGTACGTTACAAGGAGAAGCCCTAAAACCATTGCGCCGAAGAGCGGAAGCATCTTCTTTGCCGTATTCTCAAGCGTTGTCTTACCAACAGCACAACCAACGAAGAGCGCAGAACCTACTGGAGGTGTGCAGAGGCCGATTGCAAGATTGAAGATAAGAACGATACCGAAGTGAATGAGACTCATTGGCCCCCATGGCGCAGGGAACGACTGAACAACAGGGAGGAGAATCGGCGTCATGATCATGATAAGCGGCGCCATATCCATGAAGCATCCAAGAACGAGCAGAAGCACGTTGATGATCAACAGGAGTATGAATGGATTATCGCTGAATCCAATAAGTCCGCTTGTGATCGCTGCTGGAATCCTAAGACGTGTCATCATATAAGCAAATGCCTTTGCCGTACCGATAAGCGTAAGAACAACTGCAAGTGTCTTGAGAGAGTTCTTAAGAACATTTCCAAAGTTCCTGATCTTATCCGTGCGGAAGATGAAGTACGTAAGGATGAAGGTGTAGAAACATGCTACAGCAGAACTTTCCGTTGCAGTGAATACGCCAGCACCTGTTCCAACAAGGATGATAATGAGCGTAAAGAGCGGTAGGATAGCTGTGCAGAGTACGCGCATTGCCTTACCCATCTCAATATCGAATGCCGGAGTGCCAACAATGAACCATGAGCTTGGATTGAAGTGCGCATAGAAACCTTTCTTGCTCTTGTCGTGCCCATGGAAGGAAAGCCATCTGACCTTCTCGTCCTTGAACATCTTCTCGCCTTTCGGGAAGTTATGCTTTCTGCCCATGAAGAAACAAACGATCATGAAGAGAACGCCAAGTCCGATTCCAGGAGCGAATCCTGCATAGAAAAGCTGTCCGATCGATACACCGCCACCTGCGGCAAGCGCATAGATAACCATGTTGTGCGATGGTGGGATAAGAACGCCCTGACATGCAGTCGTAACGGTAAGACCAACAGTGAACTCCCTGTTATAACCCTGCTTGACCATCATCGGGATAACAACAGAGCCAAGGGAGGAAACATCTGCTACAGCAGAGCCTGAGATACCGCCGAAGAACATGGAATCAAGACAATTAACGTATGCCAGTCCACCGCGGAAGCGTCCGACGGCGAGGTTCGCCAAGTCTACTATCTTATCTGAGATCTCTCCTGCCGCCATTATCTCACCCATAACGATGAAGAATGGGATAGCAAGCATTGTGAAGTTGTTAACACCATCGAGCATCATTCTGATCATCGTCGTCGGGTTCGTGCCCGGAACGAAGCTTATCGATGCAAACGATGCAATAAGCATTGCGAATGTTACCGGAATCTTGAAGGCCATCAAGAAGAAGAATCCTCCGATGAGTATAATTGCCGCTGTGATATTCATCAGTTATTCCCTCCTTCGGCCTCAGCCTGCTGCTGTTTCAAAAGCTCCTGATAATCAACTTCTTTCTCACTGTACAGAAGATCTTCCGGATCTAGGATGTGGAACAAGAAAAGAAGCGAATCGAATGCCATGACAAATCCGCATATAGGCGCAGGGATGTACTGGAGCCATGTCGGCCAGCCAGTCATCGGAAGCACGCCTGGTCGTGACATAATCTGTGTAACAAAATAACCGCCATAGTAAAGGAGGAGAAGACCGCAGAGAAGCGTCGAGAAATCTACAAGGAAATTCATGAATTTCCTCATCTTTCCATTTTTCGGGAATCTGTTATAAATAATATCGACAGAGATATGCATATGATCTCTAACACCGATTGCACATGCAAGGAACGTGAAGAGCATAACCAAGAGACGCGGTACCTCTTCTGCCCATGCAATACCTGAATTGAAGCAGAATCTGAGAACAACATTCATAAATACCGTTATGAGCATTATGATGAGTGCGATCTGCGCAATTGTCAGGATTACCCTATGCGCCCAGTGATTTGCAAGAATGATGTAAGCCTTGAATGGAACGCCATTGGGATAAGCTGATTTATCGATAATGAGCTTATTTTTCTTAGCCCATTGTTTAATACTCCAAGAAGCCATCTAGTCCTCCGTATTAAAAAACTTAAACAGGGGAGCAGACGCTCCCCATAACCAATCTGATTTAGAAAATCTTAAAGACCTGTGTTGATGATTTCCTGGATAAGATCTTCATAGCCTGCGCCATACTTAGCATAGAGAGGAGTCATCCTTTCCTGGAATTCTTCAATCTGCGCTGGGGTAAGCTCTGCTACGATAACACCGTCAGCAACAACCTTTGCCTCAGAGGATGCTTCGCGAAGCGCCCACTGCTCGATCTCGTAAGCCTGTGTCTCCTTTGCACATTCCTTGATGATCTCAACATCTGCCGGATCAAGGGAATTGAGAACAATCTCAGAAGCAAGAAGAATCTCCGGGACTCTTGTGTGGCCATCAAGCACATAGTATGGTGCTACCTGATAATCACCCATTGACTCATATGTAGGCCAGTTATTCTCTGCACCGTCGATAACGCCCTGCTGGATAGCAGAATAAACGTCATTCGGGCCAATACCTGTAACGCCATTAGCGCCAAGAAGCTGGGTCATCTCAACCATCATTGCGTTGTTCTGAAGCCTGATCTTAAGGCCAGCCATATCTGCGACAGAATTAACAGGCTTTACTGTATAGAAGTTCCTGGAACCAGCATCATAGTATGCGAGTCCGACAAGACCTGAGCCAGATTCCTGGATCTGATTGAGCATATCCTGTCCGATAGGGCCATCGAGAACCTGCCACATATGCTCGCCATCTCTGTAGAGATAAGGAAGCTGGATTATGTTAAGAGCTGGAACATAGGAAGCAACAGGAGATGCGGAAACACGTGCAAATCCAAGGTCACCGATCTGGAGAGCTTCAATAGAGCCTGTCTCTTCACCATAAAGCGTACCGCCGGAGAATACTTCGATCTTGACTCTTCCTTCAGTCCTTTCCTCGACAAGACGAGCAAACTCATAATCTGCGAG
>CAZURL010000107.1:0-6511 GCA_964623005.1 uncultured Spirochaetaceae bacterium | reverse complement strand
ATTCAAGTCTCAGTCGATCAGATACGCAAAGCGCTCGCCATCGATATAAGAGCCATCGACATTAAGCATTCTCAGATCACGACCTTCACGGACAAAGCCAACAGAGAGAAGAAGTTCAGAAGCATCCTCGTTGTTATCTGCAACGCTGATAGAGATCTTTCTGATACCTTTCTCTTTTGCCATATCGATTGCGTAGTTGATAAGATGCTGCGCTATACCTTTCTTTCGGAACTCAGCCCTTACCAGAATGTGCATATGCGCCTTATGCTTTGCCCTTACCTCATGCGATGATGGCACGATATTGCATACAGCAAGCATTTTTCCCTCGCTGAACGCACCAGTGAGTATCATACCGCGTGTTGCAGCCTTCAATAATTCTTCGCTTCCGTTTAAATCGATTTCCGAAAGCTCGGCAGGAGAGAAAACGAGCGAATCGGATTCGCAGGAGACAGCCATCATCAAATCAAGAAGAACTTTTGCATCAGCAGTACGAAAAGGGCGATAATCAATATCCATAGGGAAGATTATATACCATCTTGCTGCTTTTTTGGCATATAATCGCAAAAGAGGTAGTTTTCAAATGATCAAGACAATAAGCAAAAATGGAACGGTTATGCAGATTTCCTCCCTTGGAGCAGAACCGCAGAGCCTTATAAAAGATGGAATCGAATATATCTGGCAAGGTGATAAAGAATACTGGTTCAGAAGAGCACCGCTTCTGTTTCCGATGATCGGGCCTACAAAGGATAATAAGATCGCTGTAAATGGCAAAGAATATGATATGCCAAATAACGGTTTTGCGCGTGATACGGAATTTGAAGTCGTATCAGAAAGCGAAGATAGCGTGACATTCCGCTTGGAAGACAGCGAAGAGACAAGAGCCAAGTACTATCCGTATGGCTTCGTGCTTACTGTGACATATACTGTTATGGAAGATGGATACGAAGCAAAGGCGGAGATTGAGGCAAAGGATGACCTCTGGTACACCTTCGGCTGGCATCCGGCATTCTCTTTGGATATCAACGGAAAGGGAACGGATCTTGAGACCTATACCGTCTCCTTTGAACAGGAAGAAAAGCTTGACAGAAAGTATGCATCCGGAACCTCCTTCGTACTTGAGAAAGACTTCCTGATAGGCGACACAATCGAGATGAAGAGAGCAGAGACGGATAAAGGCGCAATCGTGCTTCCTAACGTTAAGAGCCGCGAAGTAACGCTCACTTCCTCAGAAGGTGAGCATGGCGTTACCGCCTATCTTGGCGATATGCCGCTTCTTACAATCTGGACATGCGCGCCTAAACATGGACAATATCTCTGCATAGAACCGATGCTTTCCTTTGGTTTTGCAGACCGCCCTATCGATATAGAGAAGATGGAAGAGACCGTAAAGCTCGAAAAAGGCGAAAAGAAGACCTACACGAATACGTTCAGGATTTTCTAGGCGCTAGCTCATCTTTTACAACAGCCTTCCTTACAGAGTCGAATAAGGCTTCACGGAAGGCTTTTTCATCATCGATTCCGGCTTTTGCTATCACAGAAGACATACGTCTGAGAGCTTCGGTAGCAATGCGCTCTGCCTTTTCTGCTGTATCTTCCGTGCCGTCTCTCTTTTTCAGCCATTCTTCATAGCTTTCCGCTTCCTTATCAGAGAGAGCGCTTATCTTTCTTATAACCTCCCCTTTCTCCGGTAGCGGTACGCCTAGATCGGAGATACGGACAGGCTTCAAGGAGGACGGAAGATCATACGGAAGCGATAGATCGAAAAGAAGCTTTCCTTTCACTAAATGGGCATCGCTATCGCTGAGCGTATGGTAAAGACCGGATGTTGATGAGATTATGACATCGGAAGATGGAATATAATCCCTTCGCTCTTCATATGGCACTGCGATAGCGCCGGAAGGTATAAGGAACGTCTTCTCGATATCCCGGAGCGTAAGGCGTACCTTATGTGATTTCAATAGCGCAAGCGCAATAAGACGCGCGCTCTCCCCAGAGCCTATTATAAGTACATCCCCCATACCGCGGCATCGTCTTTCGACTTCATCGATGACCGTCTTGTCAAAGACACGGACATGAATATCCGTATGTATACGTTTCGAGAACGCTACTGTCATATTCAAAAGCTTTGAAAGCGTAGGAGAGAGCGTTCCTGAAAGACGGCCGCATTCCATACTCATCGCAATCTGTCCCTGTATCGTATCCTCCCCAAAGAGCGGTGAGAGTATCCCTGTTGAAAGCTTGAAAAGACGGAGAATCGCATCATCGCCTTCATAAGAATATCTATACTTCTTAACTCTGATAGGACTGAGAGACAGTGCGCGCTCAAAAACTTCGATGCTGGCTCTCTCCTCGCTTATGATCTCTGCTCTATCACAGGTAAGAAGGACGGCAAAGGGAAATCGGTATGACTTCATCAGGACAGAGGATATGGAGAGAAGATAATCCATGCCCTTGTTCTGCAAATGAGAAAAGAGCTCAGGTTCCTCTACAAAACTTAACCCCGATGAGTAAATCATAAGCTAATGATAGCAATTACACGGATGACATTCCATCGACTCTGTTCTACCATCAAAGCGTGAAGATTCTTATCGTTGAAGATGATAGTGATATAAGAACGCTGATCAGGTTCCATTTAAAAGGCGCTGGATTCGAGACAGTCGAAGCAGAGAATGGCGAGGATGCCGTTGCACTTCTCTCTCCATCCATTTCCCTTGTACTGCTTGACCTGATGCTGCCACGTCTTTCCGGTCTCGATGTACTCAGGACAATACGGAAAGACTATCCTCTCCTGCCAGTAATAGTCGCCTCTGCGCTTACCGAGGAAGGCGATATACTCACCGCGCTTGAAGAAGGTGCAGATGATTATGTCACAAAGCCATTCAGTCCCAAGATACTTGTTGCACGCATCAAATCAGTGCTGCGCCGTGCGGAAAAGAAAGACGATGCGGATAAAATCATGACAGAAAACGGTATCATCCTCGATAAAGGCACAAGGGAATGCTTTGTAGATGGCGCTCCCCTTACCCTTACTGCCACTGAGTTCGATATCCTCATCTCTTTGATAAACGCCTCCGGCCGCGTTATGAGACGAACAGAGCTTATTGAGACGATAAAAGGCGATGACTACCCTGTCACAGAACGTTCAATCGATGTACAGATTGCCTCTATACGCAAAAAGCTTGGGGAAAAGGGAAAGGCCATCGTCACCGTCTGGGGCATTGGATACAGATATGTCGAAGCATGATTTAGATAACAATCAGTACCGTGCGATAATCGATGCTGTCGGGGACGGCGTTCTTCTTGTTACGAAAAAGCATAGGATAGCGCTCTCTAATAAACGCGCAGAGACTATGTTCTCCTGGGCATCTCCGCTTGAAGGAAAGCATATAGAGAGCATCTTCGATGGAAAAGCGTTATCTAATGCAATTGACGGCGTATTCAAAGAGAAGGAAAGAAAAAAGCTTAAAATCACAAGCTACCAGAGCTTTACCGGCAGCGAGGCGGCGCTACGCGGCAGAGGCCGGGAAAAACACTATAAGTCATATATCACAAGCCTTGATTCAAAATACGTTGTAATCACGATAACCGATATAACGCGCATAGAACGCCTTGCAATGGTGCGGCAGGACTTCGTTTCCAATGTCTCCCATGAGCTGAAAACGCCGCTTACTGCAATCTCTGGATTCTCGGAAACACTCATCGATGACTCTCTGTCACGAGAAGAGATAAAAGGCTTTGCCCGCATAATACAGAAGAACAGTGCGCAGATGCAGAGAATAATCTCCGATCTACTCCTTCTTACCTCTCTCGACAGATCGGAAATCGCGCCGACAATGGAACGCACTACAGATATAAGGATACTCGATGAGGTAAGATCATATACCCAATACAAGGCAGAGACAAAGGAGATTGATGTTATATATGAAGCAGAGGGCAAGACGATAATCTGCAATGAGTCGTTGATTGTACAGGCGGTGGTGAATCTTGTAGTCAACGCAATCTCCTACTCGCCGGAAAAGACACAGGTGAAAGTAAAGACAAAGGTTCATAACGGCGTTATGGATTTCATCGTTTGTGACAAAGGCACAGGTATTGCAGAGGAAGATATCTCCAGAATCTTCGAGCGCTTTTATCGTGTTGATAAAGCAAGGAGCCGGGAATCTGGCGGAACAGGGCTTGGACTATCCATTGTCCGCCACATTGCGATAATCCATGGAGGGACTATCAAAGTAGAGAGCAAGCTCGGAGAAGGCTCTCTCTTCACGCTTTCGATTCCGCTCAGTTGATATAAGAAAAACCAATAACTGGCGATACCTTTGCGCCATCTGCTGCACTGAATATCAGGCCGAGAGTACCGGAAAAGCCCATTCCGCCTCCGCGGATGAAGAATGCAACATAGCCATTTTCCCGATTGAAGTTGAAGAAGGTGAAATCTGTCTCGAAATACGAGAGAGCAAAGCTTAAATCCGCATCCGGCAGGAACTGTAGCCTCAGCTCAACCTCAGCTTCGACAGTGGATGTATCTGTACCGATGCCTGTAACAGAGACCGATGCCCGTGGACGCAAGAAGCGTAGATCATCATTTGAGAGATAGCGCGATGCAGAAAAAGCAATAGAAAACGTCGTCGAACGTCCGATTGCATCCCATCCCATGTAGATATCACCAACATCAGAGAGCGTAAGAAGCTCCCCGATATAAGCGCCTACACTGAAAAAGCCATAGTGGAAGATCGCACCGACGCCTAGATCGAAGAACTCGCTTCCTGCATCTCGCTTGAATGGAGAGAACCATGCATTGGCGAAGATATCAGGAAAGCTATCGATTGTTTCCTCATTGCGGCTCATGCGGTTTCCGCCAGAAACGCTTATGCCGATTGAGAAAAAAGGGAAAGCATATGCAACATCTAACTGTATACCAAGAGAGGAATAGACATTGTATAGCGGATCAGAGCTCTGTCGTTCAAATGCAGTGCCGAACGATGCTGTGAGTGCGACATATGTTGCCAAGAATGACGCTTGGATATCCCAATTCTGAGTCTGTAGCATCGGCATTGATTCATCACCGATTGTTCGGAAATTCCAATCATCGCTGAGCGTAACCCCAATGGAAAAGTTTCCTGTTTCGCTCTCTATCAAAGGAAGAGACGCAGGGTTTGCAAAGACGTCGGAAAAGCTCCCGAAATATGCGACAGAGCGCATTGGATCATACAAAGCTGAATCGGAATAGACAGATGCAAAAGCTGTCCCAGCAAGGACAGTGAGAAGCATCGCTATCGCTATCAGCCGTTTAAACATAGAAAAAGTATAGCAGATGGACGTCGTTTATCCCAGATTCCTGATATCATAAATGCATGGGGACAGTATTCTTCCATATAGACCTTGATGCATTCTTTGCCTCGGTTGAAATCCTTGATCATCCCGAATACAAGGGAAAGCCTTTGATCATCGGGAAGCCGGGGCCGCGTCATGTTGCTTCGACATGCTCGTATGAGGCAAGGAAATACGGTGTTCATAGCGCAATGCCGATGACAACCGCTCTTAAACTCTGTCCAAATGCCATCTGCGTCCCTGGCCGTATGGAACGCTATTCAGAAATGAGCAAGTACGTAATGTCCATCATCGCAGCATTCGCACCGGGCTTTCTCCAAGTCTCAATTGATGAAGCATTTCTTGACTTTACAGGAATGGAGAGGCTCTACCCTATGCCCGGAAAGGCTGCAAAGCTTTTAAAGGCACAGATAAAAGAAGAAACAGGACTGACCGTCTCTATAGGCGTCGCCTCTTCACGATATATTGCAAAGCTTGCATCGGATTTCAGAAAACCTGACGGCCTTACGATTGTCCCTCCGGGATATGAGGAAACATTCATAGACCGAGTTGGGATAGAAAAGCTCTGGGGAATCGGTTCATCAATGCTCTCTGCACTCAGAAGAAAGGGCATAAATTCCACAGCACACCTGAGAGAACTATCCTTAGATACCACTAAACGCCTATTCGGGGAGAAAACAGGGGAATATCTTTATAAAGTATCAAGAGGTATTGATCCGGGGATATATGCAAATGAGGTAAAGTCCCGTTCTATATCCACAGAGAGAACCTTTTACCCAGATCTTACCTCTTTTGATGCAATAGAAGCATATCTATTGGAGATGTCAGAAGAGGTGATGTTTCGCTCCCTTGATGAAAAGAAGGTTCCGCGTACAGTCTCTGTTAAGCTTCGCTATGGCGACTTCACGACCATTACTGTACAGTCCACACCTAAAAGCGGCATCTACTCTTCAAACGATGTATATGGGATAGCAAAAGAGCTATTGAAATCGAAGTACAAAGGCGAAGGAATAAGGCTTCTAGGCGTAGCGCTTCAAGGCATATACAACGGAGAAGAAATCGAACAAGGCGAGTTTTTCAAAGATAAGGAAATAAGAGAACGAAAACTTGAAAAGACCATACTCAGCCTTTCAAAGAAAGGACAGAAAGTCATAAGAGCACGATCACTTGAACCTAAAGAGTA
>CAZURL010000106.1:0-6567 GCA_964623005.1 uncultured Spirochaetaceae bacterium | reverse complement strand
TATATCCATGGTAAACTCTCTACATGAGAAAAATAGCTATCCTTTTAGCGGCACTATCTATACAAGCTGCGTTATTTGCATCATCCACGACGCTTTCATTCGGACTGACTGGCGGTTATTCCCAAGTGAATAACGGGACAGGAACAATTGGCGTTAATGCAACTGCGCAGTATGTTGCAGATATATCAAATAGATTCGGGGTCGGACTGGGAACACATATAGATGCTTCATTTGGATTAAATAAACCCGATATACCCTTCTCTTTTGGCTTCATACTCGGCCCCGGCTTTGATATCAGGCTAGGGACTCAGCACGCGATAAACATCACAGTCGGGCCATCGCTCATTGCTGAAACCGGTAAAAGATATTCCTTAGCCGGTTTTGGTATAGGCCTTGATGCGATGTACACCTTCTTTTTCGATGAAACAAGAACACTAGGTATCTCTGCAGGCGTATCTGTCTATCCACAATTCCTTGTCACCGGCAATCGAGATTTCTCCATTGCTGCCACAGGCTATGTAGGCATCACATGGCATATGAGAGGCTACTCATTGAATCCCCTTCATCTAGCGCCTCTTGGCTATCTCATTCTGACGGATTGAGCTGAGAGGAAAAGATCCTCTCGCTCTGCTCCCTGAGTGCGGAGAACGTATAATCGAACGCAATCATCGCCCAGCTCTTCGTACGCTTAAAGACAATACCGGAGTCTGTAAATTCAACAGAAGAAAAGCCTAAGCCTATCCTTGGATTGTCATAGCACTGAAATGCATTTGCAAGATATATTACCTTATGTTCGCCCGGTCTGAGGATTAGGCTCTTTGAATCCTTAGGGCCGGAAGTAAGGCCGCATGTAAGCGCCATTACCTGTGGGCATGCACCATCGAAGATTGCCCATGGAGCATCCATCCTTCCGAGATAATTCTCTACGATATCCACATTTGGAAAGACATACTCGTTCTCTGCAAGAGGGATTCTAGGCGTTACAAGGAAATAAATAAGCTGGCTTTTCGGATTATTTACAGCAATCCAGCTCATCTTATTCTTCTCGGAAACCTTTCCAACCATATAATCATATGTTCCTGTCGGCGGTGGAACATAGCCTGCGTCCGCATTTCCTCCCCTCATCAACGGAGCATGTCTGAGTTCATCAAAAACAACACCCGGTTTGAATCTCGATACGCCGGATTCCCTCGAAGCCATTCCATAAGCGGTGAAGGAACGTGCATTTGTCTGGATAACAGAGCCTGTTTCCATTGCAGGATAGGAAATCATAGAACGCCAAGATGCAGATCCCGCAATCTCCATATCCCCGGTGTTCTCCATACGTATCGCCGTATAGAGCACAGGATGACCGGGAAGGAGCATATCGAGCTTCATCAGCCTATATCTATTTCCTGCCTCACTGCTCTTCATCTCGGAAAGCCGCCAAACGCCTCCATGCTTCTCTTCCGTTCCATAACGACGTACAGTCCAGAACGTATTTGTTGCGGTTATGGAATCGGACGAGGTCGATGGGAACGTAAAGTACGCGCCTCCTGCTTGATACAACTCCTGCCTATTCTGCCACCACTCGCCATTCCCATCGGAGAGTACGCCAGAACCCGTGCCACGGAAATAAGGAAGCATAAGCGCACTGATACGCGCCCCGGAAAGCGCACGAGAGGTCAGTTCCAGAACGACATCCCCCTGATCTTCTATAAGCGTTGAGAATATGTCATTAGACATATAAGTTGCGTATCTACCTTCCCAAAGGGCAAGCCGTCGGACGTCCACTGTGGTCAAAACCTCCCGTATGTTTTAGGATTATATCAGAATTTGAGGTTCCAGATGATTGAAATGATATCAGAAAGCACATTTCATCTCGCGACAGAGCATACAAGCTATGTTATCCGAATCTCTGACACGGGCCATGCCGAACACCTTTATTATGGCCGGAGACTGCGAGATGTTGAGTCGTCTCTCCCTGCAATGCGAGAGAAAAGATACATACTCTCACGTACAGCAACATACATTGGCGGCGGCGCAATGGATCTTGATGATAGCCTCCTTGAATTTTCAACGGAAGGAAAAGGCGATTATAAAACACCGTTGATTACAGTTAGCTGGGGTGAGAACGAAGAACGGACACTTGATCTAAGATTTACAAAATACAGAAGGACTGCTGGGACTATCCCGATGAACACGTCCTTGCCCTCTGCAAAGGACAAGAGAAAGGATGCAGAGACGCTAGAGCTATCGTTCAGCGATGAAAAAAGCGGTATGCGGCTCTACTTGATCTATACGGTTTTCCCTTCCCTTGATGCGATTACTCGCCGAACTGTCGTAGAAAACCGAGGTGACTATCTTTTATACCTGCGCTCTGTTGCATCAGCACAGCTCGATTTCCGTTCCTCGGATATGGTGCTTACAACCCTTGGCGGCACTTGGGCAAGAGAGTTTAAGAGGAATGATAGGAAGATTACGGAGGGCACGATAGTCTCTGAAAGCAGAAGAGGCATATCCTCCGCAGAGAGCAATCCGGGCTTCATGCTTAAAGATGCCTTCGGCGGCTGTTATCTTTTGAATCTTGAATACTCTGGGCCGCATAGAGCCACTGTTTCGCTCTCTCCGCTAGGCCTGACCCATGTTGTATGGGGCATAAATCCAGATCTCTTCTCTTGGTATCTTCCCATGGGAGAGAAATTCGAGAGTCCGGAAGCCGTGATGATCTACTCCGATAAAGGCGAGAGAAACTGCTCGGAGAGGATGCATACATTCATCAAGAACGCTATATGCAGAAGCGAATGGTCTGAAAGGCTCAGGCCCCTCATGCTCAGCACTTGGGAAGGTGCATACTATGCAGCAACCGAAGATAAGATCATGGAGATGGCTAAGAGCGCAAAGAAGCTCGGAATGGAAGGTATTATCGTCGATGACGGATGGTTTGGGGCAAGACGAAACGAGAGAACAAGCCTCGGAGACTGGCATGTAAACACGATGAAATTCCCATCCGGCCTTTTCGAGCTTGCTCAGGGCATCCATAAGCTAGGTCTTCTTTTCGGACTATGGTTTGAACCGGAGGGAATATCTGAAAGAAGTGAGCTATATAAGAAACATCCTGAATGGATCATCGGCAGAAGCGCAGAAGAGAATGCAGAAAGCCATGGAGAACACATCCTTGATTTAACCCGTAAGGAAGTACAGGACTGGATTATCGACACTCTTTCAACCACAATCGACCGCTGCCGCATCGATTATCTCAGGTGGGATATGTCAAGATCCTTTTCGGATGTATATAGCTCGCAATATGGCTGGAACGGCGGAGAGTTCATCCATAAATATGTACTCGGCCTCTATACGATAATAAGCGAACTTGGACACCGATTCCCATCGCTATACATCGAGACAGGTGCAGCCGGAGGCGGAAGATTCGACCTAGGCATGCTCTCCTACTCAACGACAATCAGGCTCAGTGATGACTCTGATCCGATAGAAAGAGCGAAGATGATGGAAGGAGTAACGCTTCTCTATCCACTCTCAGTGATCGAGACTGCAATAACGCCATCTCCCAATGTGATGACAAGACGAATAGTCGACCGCGATACACGATTCAATATTGCAGCATTCGGCATTTTGACATACTCAATGGATGCATCCGAGCTGTCAAAACTTGAGATGACGGCATTCGAGAACCAGATAGAGTTCTACAAAGGCTATAGGATGCTGCTGCAATTCGGGCGTTTCAATGTTCAGGAAAACGGAAACAGAACCTTATGGACGGTAACGAACAAGGATCGCAGCGTAATACTCATGCTCTATCTTCAGAAGCAGCTTATCCCTAATACGACAGCGGAAAAACTCTATGTGCTGGAAGCCGATGAGAACTACGATTACAGGATATTCGCAAGAAGCCATCTTCTATCAGGGCCGGATTCTCTTACATATCCACAGGAAAGCGAGTGCTACAACGTCCCCGGCGATGTGCTCAAATACTGTGGGATAACACTCGTTGAGCAGGTATCTGGAAATGGATACAGGGAAGGAATGAGAATGCTTGGGGACTACTCTTCCCGTCTTTATATAATCAGGAGGATAGAGGATTGAATAATATAGTCATTGCAGGAGCTGGCACGTTTGGAACAGCAGTAGCGGAGAGGCTTTGCTGGAACAGCAAGAATAATGTAGTGATCCATACAATAGAGAAAGATGTAGAGAAAGAGATCAACGAGAACCACACGAACAGGAAGTATTTCCCAACGCGGCAGCTTTCGGCAAATCTTACTGCAACATCCTCTTTTTCTGTTTTCAAGGATGCAGATATCGTAATGCTTGTAATACCTTCAAAGGCAATCGTTCCCTTCTCCGAGGAAATAAGGAAGAATACAGACAACGAACCGCTTATCGTGAATCTTGCAAAAGGCATGAGCGACAGCGGTGCGTTCATAACGGAGAACATACCGTTTTCAAGAACTGCTTCGATGAAAGGGCCTTCGTTTGCTATCGAAACGATAAACGGTTATCCAACGTCATTTACCTTCGGAGGAAAGAAGAAGGACTACGAGTACTTCAAGCGCATCCTGAAAAACACGCAGTTCTCGCTCGACTACTCTCCGGATATCAGAGCAGTAGAACTCATGAGCATTTTAAAGAACATGTATGCAATAGCAATCGGCATCGTCTCAGGCAAGTTCAACAGCCCTAATGTGGACTTCCTTGTCTACACGAAAGCTGTAAATGAAATGCGTGGCCTATTAGATATCTTCGGATGCTCTGGCGATACGATTTTCCGTTACTGCGGTATCGGAGACCTTGGGCTTACCGCTCTTAACGATCTTTCTCGCAATAGAACGCTCGGAATGCTTATAGGCAAAGGCTTCGGTTTCGATCCAGATACAAAATCATCAACTGTCGTAGAAGGATTGAGAACAATAAAGCTTATTGGGGATATAACAAGGGAGAAAGGCGTAGCAGAGGACTTTCCTCTTGTCCAGGCGCTTTATCGCCTGATCTATGAAAATGATAGCCTGAATGACTATACGCTATCTGTACTTGGCTGATAGAAAGCAGGGACTCAGCCCTGCTTCTTCTCCATATAGCGAAGGTAGAATCCTAACGCCATCATCATAATGCCGTTATCATAAAGGCCGGTGCCCATATCGCGGATGACATCCTCAACCGGTACGGTAACAACATCGATCTCCTCATTTTCATCAAGACTCTGCGAAGAGACCTTCTCTATATCTGTAACAAGGAAAAAGCTCTGCCTGTTTGACATGAATGCGGAGTTCGGACAGACCGTGCCAAGGTGGATGAAGTTTCCTTTCATTCCTGTCTCTTCCATAAGCTCGCGCTTTGCCGCATCGATTGCAGCCTCGCCCTTCTCAACAAGCCCGGCAGGGAACTCGCGTGTGATGCTATCAGAGCCATGCCTGTACTGCTCTTCCATCACAAAGCATGGCACACCGTTTTCCTCGACATATGGAATAGCAACAATCCAATCAGGGCTTTCGAGTTCAACAAAAGTTCCATGACGGCCATCATGGGCGGTGCGCTCGACTTCATTGACAGAGAATATCCTGCAATCAAAGACTCTTTTTCTGGAATCTGTTCTCCATTTCAATTCTTCATTCATTTTGCGCTCCTAGATGGGCAATTGGATGTACATGCCGCACAGGCTGATGGCCTGCAGGAAGACGTACCAAGGAAAGAAGTGTCGCGAGAGGTGGAGCATGCGGTTCCGTTATTAATCTCGTTTGCAATCTCCCTGAGCGCCTTTGCAGAAGGATGGCTTACTTCGCTTACCCATTCCTTTCCGGCATCCTCCGCTTCTGCAAGCCCTGTCTCCATTGGGATCGCCCCCAAGAAAGGCACATGCATATCCTGGCACATCCTGCGTCCACCGCCTTTGCCGAATACAGGAATCTCCTCTCCGCAGTGAGGACAGATCAGTCCTGACATATTTTCGATGACGCCGATAATCGCAATTCCAAGCTTTCTGGAAAAGTTGACGCTCCTTCGTGCATCCAGCACGGCAACATCCTGCGGCGTCGTAACTATGATGGAACCTGTCAGTTCAGGTATGCACTGGCTGACTGTAAGCTGTTCATCGCCTGTCCCGGGGGGCGTGTCGATAAGAAGATAGTCCAGCTCTCCCCATTCAACATCGCCGATAAACTGCCTGATCGCACTATTCTTGAGAGAACCTCTCCATATTACAGGCGCATCTGGATCTTCGAGCGCGAAAGAGAGCGACATCACCTTCAAACCTTCACGCGGAGAGATCGGGATGAACGTATGTCCATCCTCGCTCATCAGCTCAGCATCCTTGCAGCCGAACATTATAGCAACGTTCGGGCCATGAAGGTCTGTATCAAGGACGCCTACAGTGCAGCCCATATCAACAAGCGCATTGGCAAGATTGACTGTGACAGTGGTCTTGCCAACACCCCCTTTGCCGGACATTATCATTATCTTGCGTCCGATTTTATCGAGTCTTTCCCTTATTCTTTTATCTTGTTCTTCGTATTCGTTATTTGCCATAAAGTCCTCATAAGGGAATATAACAGGGAGGCTGGAAGTTGTGAAGGA
>CAZURL010000105.1:0-6723 GCA_964623005.1 uncultured Spirochaetaceae bacterium | reverse complement strand
AAACCTTATCAAATACGCCATTTTTCTTTATTGATCCGCCACCATAATGGAGCAGCACTTTCTTGGAATAGACAGCTGTCTCTTTTCCTACGGCCTCAATGGCACTCTTGCCAAAAATTGTTTTCGTGTGATTTTCAAATACAAAATCCAGCATGAAATTCCTCCTTTTATAGCTTCACGCTATTATTGCCTCGCATGATTTCAAATATATCATTTCTGAATCTCTAATACCTTATAATATGGCTAGGTTTGGCTTCAAACACAAACATTGCAATACCTGTTCAATACCAGACAAGACAATACG
Source organism: uncultured Spirochaetaceae bacterium (assembly GCA_964623005.1). Classification (GTDB taxonomy): domain Bacteria; phylum Spirochaetota; class Spirochaetia; order Sphaerochaetales; family Sphaerochaetaceae; genus Ornithospirochaeta. The sequence goes on along the minus strand of CAZURL010000105.1, from coordinate 6,419 downwards.
TCGATGAGTAAACTTAATGTAGTTTTTTAGAAGCAACAGAGTCCTGAGACGGTTCTTAGAAAAGGTTATCGCATAGCAACTCTCTTCTTTCATCAAGCAAGATTGCTATCGATACTCAATCTATGTAATTCAGCTATCCCGACTTACACTCTCAATGTATTTCTATTTCTTCACTGTTGCACGACAAAGAGCTAGCTCTGATAGAAAACATAGAATTATGCATTGACTGGAATTGATTTTGCTACCTTGTTGACTTTCGCCATGTCTATCCGTAACATGCTATTCAAAAGTTAGCTAAGACTAACCTATAGGGGAGCTATGAAGAGATTCGCAATATATGGAAAAGGAGGCATAGGAAAATCGACAACGACAGCTAACCTTGCTGCTGCATTGTCAGATAAAGGCTTCAAGGTTATGCAGGTCGGATGCGATCCAAAAGCAGATTCTACCCAGCTATTGATGCATGGAGAGAAGATTCCTACAGTCCTCGATTGCATAAAGGCAAAAGGAAATGACGTACATCTGGATGACGTTGCATTCCATGGATACGGCGATGTAATCTGCGTTGAGTCCGGCGGCCCGACACCGGGAATCGGATGCGCTGGACGGGGAATCATCACAGCATTCAATACACTGGAAGAACTCAAAGCATACGAAGTCTTTTCTCCTGACGTCGTTTTATATGATGTACTTGGGGATGTTGTATGCGGAGGCTTCGCCATGCCTATACGCGATGGGTATGCGGATGAAGTTATGATCGTTACATCCGGTGAAAAAATGGCACTCTTTGCTGCGCGTAACATCATCCTAGCCATAGATAATTTCGCAAAGCGCGGCTATGCACATCTTGCAGGGATTATCGAAAATGCAAGGAATATCGAGGAAGAAGATAAGATTGTCCAAGACTTCGCAACGGAAGCAGAGGCCCAGATCCTTGCCGTAATCCCACGTTCAGAGACCGTTCAGAGAGCTGAAGACAGGAATATGACTGTCATCGAAGCTTTCCCTGAATCAGAACAGGCAGAGCGCTACAGAAAGCTTGCAGATATCATAATCGGGAGGCTCTGATGGAAACGCTTCACTATACTTCACCGGCACATGGCGGATGGGGCGTTGTTAAAATGGCGATGCTCGTACCCGAAAGCTATCAGCTATTTGTCTGTCCTTTTGCCTGTGGCAGACACGGTGCTATAGCAGCATGTATCGAAGGCCTAAAGGATAGACTCTCCTATGTTTTTGTCGACCAAAGTGACATCATAGAAGGCTATGACAATCTCATCCTCCATTCCGTACCGGAATATCTTTCTGTAATCGCCCCCAAAAGACCTAAGGTGCTATTCATATTCGGCAGCTGCCTTGATGACCTTATAGGAACAGATAGGGATGCGATCATAAACGAACTTTCTCATGAGTTTAAGGATATTGCTTTCCGCTTCTGCACGATGAATCCAATATCCTTGGATTCGCTGTCCCCTCCGCCTGTGACGATGCAGAGAAATATGTACTCGCTCCTTGAGTCAGAGGGAAAGAAGGAAAGGGCTATCAACATCATGGGAAACCTCGACGCCACGGCAGCAAGCTCCGACCTCAAAGCTTTCCTTGCATATGGTGGATATGATGTTCATCACATTGCGGAAAAGAAGACCTTTGAAGCGTTCAAGGCCATGGGGAGAAGCGCATTCGATCTTGTTATTGCACCGCAGGGAGTATATGCCGCTAAAGAACTGGAAGAGAGGCTAGGAATCCCATACGCATTCCTTCCGATTGCATATGACAGGGATACGATCGAAGAAAGCTATAAAACACTCTCCTCTCTTCTTGGAATAACAGGATTCGACTTTGCGCCATACAGGGAAAACGCAGAGATTGCCGTAAAAGAAACGCTTGATGAAATCGGGGATTACCCTATTGCAATAGACCAATCGGGAACAATGAGACCATATGCAACAGCAAAAGCGCTTCTGGAGTACGGATTCAATGTCGCGATGATTCTTTCGAACAAGCCCCTTCCGAGCGAGAGAAAAGAGGCTGAGTGGATACTTGAAAATCATCCGGAGGTAAAGATCGTAGATCCTCTTGAACCTAAGAGAGCAAAGATCCGCGATCTGCTGCCTTTATCAATCGCAATCGGTGCAGAAGGAGCGTATGTAACTGGATCTAAGCATCCTGTGGATATCACCTGGGACGCGGGGAATTATGGATGGAACGGCGTCGAACGGCTTTTATCTGCAATCCGTCAGGCATACAGAAGAGAAGCGTCGCTTGAAGAACTGATACGCAAATACAATCTGGTGATTTAACATGGCAAGACTAAGCATTTACCTTACCCCATTCTCTCCTGATTATTCTGGTGTCGCATCTGTCTTCTTTGATCTGGATGCGCTGACTGTAATGCATGATGCTTCGGGATGCACTGGTACTTATACAGGCTATGATGAACCTCGTTGGTATGGATCCCACTACGGTGCATACTGCTCCGGCTTGAGGGAAATCGATGCGATTATGGGCAATGATGACAAGCTCATAGAACGAGTGATTAAAGCAGAAGAAGATATAAAGGCCCCGATGATAACCATCATCGGAAGTCCCGTACCAATGGTCGTCGGCTGTGATGCGAAGGGGATTGCAAAGGAAATAGAGAATATCACAGGTATTCCCTCCTTTGGTTTTGATACAACAGGAACAGAGTACTATGACAAAGGTATCGTGATGGCCTGGAGAGCGCTTATAGAACGCTTCGTAAGCCCAAAAGTAACTAAAGAAGGTACTATTAATATCCTAGGTCTCGATGCAATAGACTTTCCTCGCCCCTCGCAGCGAGAAGAGATTATAAAGGTTATCAGGGAAAGCGGCATAGAAATCAACGCATCATTTCCTGTTGGAATAACCATGGAGAGCTTGGAAAATCTTCCCTCTGCCGCACTGAACGTAGCCGTCTCCGCAAGCGGTTTGGAGATAGCGCGTGAGATGGAAAGAATGTACGGCATTCCATATATCGCGGGACTCCCATATGGAAGAAATGGGAAGGAACGTTTTATAGAGAGAATCAAGGCAAAGCTGGAAAAGAGGGAGTACGAAGAGAACGTAGAGATAAAGGAAGAGAAGCGTATTCTGATTATCGGAGAGGCTATTTCCTCCCTTGCGCTCGGAGAAGCTCTTAAAACAGAGTACGGAATTACTGGCGTAGCCGCAGCTTCGATGTTCACACCATTTGATACGGGGACTATTAATATCAAGACGGAAGCGGAAGCAAAGAGACTTTTAGGCGAAGGATGGGATCTTATTATCGCAGATCCTGAGTTCCGCTCGCTACTGCCAGAGCGCACTCAGCCTTTTATGGACAATCCGACATACAGCATTTCCAGCAAAGTCTATTTCGATAGAGTCTTCAACTTCACAGGAGAGCGATTCAATCGCATTTTCGACGATTTTTTAACCGGGAAACAATAAGGAGTAGTTATGAGAAAAATACGTAATATTTCATTCGCAATGGTTCTGTTGGCAATGATTTTGTCACCGCTTGCAGCATCAGGCAATGCAGAACAGACAGAAACAGTCGAGACAAGAGTCATTGTTGATCACAATGGAAACGAGGTCACAATTCCCAGCAAGATAGACAGGATTATCATCTCAGGAATCCTTCCGTTACCATCCGTATACTGTCTTTTCGAAGGGGATGCTTCAAAGCTTGTAGGTATGCATCCATCGTCGATGGCGGCTGCACGTAACTCAATTCTTCCATACATCATGCCTGATATCGTGAATGTCAGCACAGCTTTCGCGACAGGCGACGGTATCAATATCGAAGAGGTAATCAATCTTGATCCAGATGTTGTCTTCTACAATGCCTCCGATACAGCGGAAGGAGAGCTATATAGAGCAGCAGGAATCCCTGCCGTCGGATTCAGCACGACAAACTGGAACTGGAACTCTATCGACACCTTCAACGGCTGGGTAGAGCTTCTTGGCGAGGTTCTTCAGCAAGAGGATAAGGTTGACGGCATTGTTGAATTTGGAAAAGAGGTTGAGGCCTTTGTTAAAGGCAGGATCGAAGAAGCTGGCGATATTGAAAAGCCTAACTGCCTCGTCCTCTTCCGCTATCTAAACGGTGTGATCAATACAAGTGGCAGTTCGCACTTTGGGGAGTACTGGATTACAACAGCCGGCGGTGTGAATGCTGCGCATGATCTCTCTGGGAACGCTCAGATAAATATGGAGCAGATCTACGAATGGAATCCAGATAAGATCTTCATCACGAACTTCACAAGCGTCCTTCCCGAAGATCTCTATAACAATGCAATCGAGGGTCATGACTGGAGTCAGGTAAAGGCCGTGCAGAATGGTGAGGTTTATAAGTTTCCGCTTGGCATGTACAGATGGTACCCGCCAGCATCGGATACCCCGCTCGTGATTCTATGGATGGCTAAGCATGTACAGCCAGAGCTTTTCGAGGATGTAGATATGGATAAAGCAATAAAGGACTACTATCAGAGGTTCTACAATATCGAGGTCACAGATGAAATTCTCGAGAAGATCTATAACCCTTCAAGGGATGCTGCTTACTGATATGAAAAAGCAGAATGCGGCTATAATCGCCGCTTTCATCCTGCCGATAGTCGCTGCATTGATCTGCATTGGCTTCGGCAGATACTCGATATCGGTAACAGACACAATAAAGACGCTCTTTTCCCCGATAACAGGGACTTCGGTAAAAGGAACGGACTATACGGTAATCTTCAATGTCCGTCTTCCTCGGATTATCCTTGCGCTCTTCGTCGGGATGGGGCTATCACTTTCTGGAACTGCATTTCAGGCGCTTTTTTCAAACCCACTTGCCACGCCGGACACCCTTGGTGTTGCAAGCGGCGCTTCGTTTGGAGCAGTCCTTGCCCTTCTCTTTGATTTCTCGCTGATCGGGGTTCAGGTGACCGCTCTGATCTTCGGTTTGATTGCGCTTATCCTTACTTATGCTGTAAGCAAGATAAAAGGACAGAGCAGCATCGTTATGATCGTACTTGGCGGTATCGTGATCTCATCGTTGTTTGAAGCGCTCGTATCGTTTATCAAATACATCGCAGATCCTCAGGATGATCTTCCAGCTATCTCATACTGGTTGATGGGAAGTATGTCATCTGCCACGTACAATAGCCTCCGCCTTGGCTTGCCGTTCATAATAGCCGGTTCTGTTGTGATAATCCTTCTTCGCTGGAGGCTAAATATCGTTTCCCTAAACGATGATGAAGCAAGAAGCCTTGGGGGAAGGATAACGCTGATACGCATACTCGTGATGGTCTCAGCAACGATGATTACAGCCTCCGCTGTATCTATGTGCGGCCAAGTCGGATGGGTCGGGCTTCTCGTTCCTCACATTGCGAAGTTCATTGTCGGCAACGACAATAGGAAAGTCGTGCTTTTATCAATCGGATTCGGAGCTTCGTTCATGGTCGCTGTCGATACAGTTGCGCGTAGCCTGACTGCCTCAGAGCTTCCGTTATCTGTTCTCACTGCGCTTATCGGCGCGCCGTTCTTTGTCGTTCTTTTAAGGAGAATCGGAGGTTTAAAATGAGACTGGAAGTGAAAAATGGCTCATTCAGCTACGGGGAAAGGAGTATTCTCCGAGGTATTTCATATGCTGTCGAAAGCGGAGAAGTTCTTGCTATCCTTGGACAGAATGGCATTGGAAAGACAACGCTTCTAAGGTGTACGATGGGGCTTCTGAAATGGAAAACAGGAGCAACGCTGATCGATAACAAAGGCCTCAAGAGTTACAAAGAGACGGAGATATGGAAGCGTATTGCCTATGTTCCACAGGCAAAGAATACTGTCTCGAATTGCAGCGCGCTGGAGATGGTTCTGCTTGGAAGATCTGCACACCTGGGGCTTTTCCAGCAACCAGGGAAGAAAGACACTGAGGAGGCATGGAAAGCGCTTTCCTATGTCGGGATGGAAAAACTTGCTGACAAAAACTGTTCAAAGATAAGCGGAGGCGAGCTTCAGATGGTGCTGATTGCAAGAGCGCTCTGCACTCATCCTGAGATGTTGATTCTCGATGAACCGGAGTCTAACCTAGATTTCAGGAACCAGCTTCTGGTTCTTGAGACAATAAGAAAGCTATCAAAAGAGAATGGGATAGCGGCAATCGTAAATACGCACTACCCTGTCCATGCGCTTAAGATCTCCGATAAAACGCTGATTCTAAACGATGATTCGACGAGTAAATATGGTTTTTCAAGTGAGCTTATCTCCGAAGGAAACCTTAGTTCTGCATTCCATGTGGATGTGAGGATCGGCGAACATAGATACGATGGCACATGCTATAAGAGCGTAATCCCGATCAAAATCCTAGATTGAGGCTCTTCGATCCCATCACTTTGCCTGTTACGATTTCCCCATGAAGAGGTTTTCGTTCATTCTACTGA
>CAZURL010000104.1:0-6899 GCA_964623005.1 uncultured Spirochaetaceae bacterium | reverse complement strand
ACTCTTCTTCCAAGTGTTATATGGGGCTTGTATCGTCTCTTCTCTAGATTGAAGCCTTTGTTGATAAGCTCTCTGTGAAGCGTTGAGTGGAGTGTCATCAGTTCCCTATTATCCTCACACCCTATCCACCATATATCCCCATCATCACGAGAAAAGAAGCCAAGGCGATTGAATGTAAGGGAAAATGGAGAGAAGCTAAGAGCGCTGATTGAATCGATTGCATCATCACGCTCTGATGCACTGCATTCACCAAGAAACTCAAGTGTAAGATGAAGGTTATCCCTTGGAACAAATGTTCCAGATATCGATGCATCATGAAGCGCATCTCGGTATTGAGAGAGCGTATCTACTGTCTTGCTGTCGAATAACGCAGCAATGAATAGCCTCATATTATTTCCCGGACAACGCTTGAAAGCGCTTCTCCTAGTGCTCTGTGGCTATCTTTTGTCATATGGAGACAATCACTTCCTACATGAGCAACCGTTGCTGCATCAAAAAAGTATGAACCTGTTGCTTCCGCCGTCTTTTTGAAGTAGAAAGCTAACTCACGGCTTTTTATCGGAGCGCTTTCGTCAAAGCTCTCGAAACGACTGGAACCAACGCCTTTTTCTATGTATGGTGGAGAGACTATAAGAACTTCGGGATTCCCTATTCCATTTGAGCTTTTTATCTTCTCAACAAGTTTTGAAACACCATATGCGATGCTTTTTGCGCTTGCATTGTAAATCTGCTTCGTATCATTCGTGCCAAGCATGATGATGACAAGATCAAGCGGCTTATGGGACTCGAGAGAGATGCCAAGATACTTGTAACCGTTCTTCCCTTCGACAAAAGGATCGTCAAAGACCGTTGTTCTTCCACCTAACCCCTCATCGATTATCCGATAACCATCTCCCAAAGAAGAAGAGAGTATCGTCGTCCACCTATCTTGATAATCATAACGCCCATCACACTCAGTCATTGAGCCGAATGTATTAGAATCTCCGTAGCAGAGTATGTGCTTCATTATTTCTTCTCCAACCAAATTTCATTGATAGTATACTCCTTTTCCATACCCTTACGTTCGAATTTCGTAACAGGACGCCAGGCAACAGGAGGGGCAAAGCCTCCGAATGGGTTGGAGAGCATCGATTCCTCCTCCGCAATCTTCACAACTTCCTCAGCATATTCCTCCCAGTCAGTCACCATGTAAATGTAACCGCCTTTTTTAAGCTTCGAAGCAAGAAGATGAATGAAAGGCAACTGCATGAGCCGTCTCTTATGATGTCTCTTTTTGGGCCAAGGATCTGGAAAAAAGATATGAAAACCATCAATTGAGCCATCGGGTATCATGCGTTCAAGTACGCCCACTGCATCGAAACGGATGATGCGGACATTATCCATCTCATTCTCGCCAATCTCTTTAAGCGTTTTGACAAAACCTTGAAGAAAGACTTCTATACCGATGAAATTACACTCAGGACGCCTCATTGCGATATCTGCAAAGGTATCCCCCATCCCGAAGCCTATCTCAATAATAACCGGAAGCTTTACAGGAAAGAGGGAATCATAATCCAACATCTTATCCTCAAAGAAGAAACAGTACTGCTCTCCATACTTTCTGATGATATCCTTCTCTTTATCGCCGAGGACATTGTTTCTGAGAACGTAGCTCTTTATCTTCCTCTCACGTCCCTCTCTGATCTCTATTTTATCCAGCTTCTGGAATAGCTCTTCGTCGGTCACAGTAATCTCCTTAGTTGTTCAAGTATGAAGACAGCTTTGTCTTTTAAGGATACGGCGCTTGTCTGCATCCTCATTTTATTCATATGCTGAGAGTCCATCTGTACCTTTCCATCAGATAGTCTCAATAGGTTTATAACACGATCTGGATTGAGCGCAGAAAGCCTTGCGAACTCAATATCTACAACACCACCATGCTCTGCAAGATGGAAGATGGAGAGACGGCGGCATATGATCTTTATCTCAGCTATGCAGAAGAGGTTATCAACCTCCTCGCCCATCTGTCCATAACGGTTCTCAAGCTCTGATCGAAGCCCTTCAAGCTGTCCTTCGGTTCTTATTGAAGCAATCTTCTTATAAGCCTCGAACTTCATCGCAGGATCGGAAATATAGCTATCTGGGATAAAGCCTGAGTAATCGAGTTCAAGTAGGACATCTTCCTCTTTTTCTGTCTCACTTGAAGTCAAACGATCGATTTCTTCCTCAAGAAGCCGCATGTACATATCGAGACCAACAGCTTCAAGGTGTCCGGACTGCTCGCGGCCAAGGATGTTACCTGCGCCTCTTATCTCCATGTCCTTCATCGCAACCTTGAATCCAGACCCGAGCGCAGTATTCTCTGAAAGCACTTTCAGTCTTCTTATTGCATCATTGCTAAGCGATGTTCTGTCCTTGTAGAGAAGGAAGCAATATGCTTGCCTATCAGAGCGTCCGACCCTTCCCCTCAGCTGATAAAGCTGCGCAAGTCCGAACATATCTGCATTATCGATGATAATTGTATTTACGTTGGGGATATCAATACCGTTCTCGATGATTGTCGTAGAGACTAGCACCTGTATCCCTTCATAGACAAAGCGATGCATTATATCTTCAAGGGTATCGGCATCCATCTGTCCATGCGCGCTTTCAACGATTGCATATTTGACATTTGAACGGATCATCTGCGCCACATCCTCCAGATCATCGATGCGGTTATGCAGAAAGAAGACCTGTCCGCCTCGCTCAAGCTCTCTTTTGATTGCATCGCTTATAAGCGTCTCCGAGTATTCTGCAATCGTTGTCTCAATCGGCTGCCTTTCGCGCGGCGCAGTTGTCAGCAATGACATATCGCGGACTTTAAGAAGAGACATATAGAGCGTACGCGGTATAGGAGTTGCAGAGAGTGTCAATGAATCGACATTAGTCTTCATCTGCTTGATTCTCTCCTTATCCTTTACGCCAAAACGCTGTTCTTCATCGACAATCAACAGACCGAGATCCTTGAAGACAACGCTTTTCTGCAAAATCTTATGCGTGCCGAAAAGCACATCGACCGTACCGTTTTTAACGCCCTCTGTTACCTTCTTTCTATCCTTTGCATTGACAAAACGGGAAAGGATTCCTGCCGTAACGGGAAATGAACCCAAACGACGTCGGAAATTATTGAAATGCTGCTCTGCAAGAATGACAGTCGGCGCAAGGAACGCAACCTGCTTTCCGCTCATGACAGCCTTGAATGCAGCGCGGAACGCAATCTCTGTCTTCCCGTATCCAACATCACCGCAGACAAGACGATCCATGACCTTATCACTTTCCATATCACGCTTGATTTCATCGATGCATTTAAGCTGATCGGGCGTCTCTGTAAATGGGAATGCAGCCTCAAACTGAACCTGCCAATCCTTGTCTTTTTCAAAGGGGAAGCCTCGTGAAGTCTGTCGTTCTGCATAAAGATGCACAAGCTCCTTCGCAAGCTCCTCTGCATTCTTTATCGCCCTCTCTTTCTTCTTCGTCCAGCCCTGAGAGCCAAGGGCGTCAAGCTTTGGTGGGCGGCCATCGTTACCGATATACTTCTCTACTAAATCCGCCTGTTCGATAGGCACATAGAGAAATTCATCATTTGCGTACCGGATCTTTATGTAGTCACGTTCTGTACGCGATGATTTGACGCGATCGATCTTAACAAATCGTCCGATGCCGTAATTTACATGGACGACATAATCCCCTTCCTTGAGTTCAACAAACGAATCAAGCGGAGAGGAAACAGTCTCAACAATACTCTTCGCCCGCTGCTTTCGCCGCCCGAAGATCTCTGCATCAAGTACAACCAGAAGCGATATCTCCTCAATCTGGAAGCCGGAGGAGATATCAGCGATACAGAGAGTGATGTCAAAGCCATTAAGGACATTCTCAAGACGTTCTTTCTGTACGTCAGATGGCGCTACGATAAGAATCTTCCAGCCATTTTTCAAAAGCGCGGAAATATCCTCTTTGAAGTATTTGACATTGCCAAAATAGGAACGCGATGGAGAGACGGAGAAATGAAGATACTCCGGCGAGGAGATATCGTGGATAAAGAGCGCCGATGAAAGGGAGGGAACAAATTCATCCCATGCAAAAAGAAGCTTAGAAGGAAGAATTGCATCAGGATTGTTCTTATATGCCTCATTAAAGCGCGCCCTTGCCTCGTTCTGCATTGCTTTCCACGCCGTCTCGATCCTCTCCATTCCGGCAAGGATGAAATAATCATCCTTTGTTATATAACTTGCCATTGTTGACATTAATGGACTTTCACTTCCCGATATCATCGTAATATCTACACGGGAAAGATCCTTATGCGCTTTCTGTGTCAGAGGATCATATGTGGCAATGCGCTCGATATTATCCCACGAAGCATAGAGTCTCACAGGCTCATCAAAGGAGAATGGGAAGATATCCATAACTTCTCCACGTATGGAGAATGATCCCATCTCAAAGCACGATGAAGAACGATAATACCCTGCATCAGCAAGCTCAGAGGCAAGTTTATCCGGCTCAAATGGATCGCCCTTTCGGACTCTGATCGTGAATTTATCGAGAGATTCTTTTGAGAGGACAGGAGAGACGAAAGCCCGGAGGGAAGAGACAACAAGACCTTCCTTCATCTCTGAAATGGCATCAAGCGCTCTCTTCTGCGCATATTCCGAGGATGACGAGTTATATTCTGAATAAAGCTGCTTACCGCTTGATGGAAGATGTACGCACTTCTCATCCTCTAAATCGGCGTAAAGGGAGGAAGCAATATCATCGGTTGCTGTAATTACAAAGACTCTACCGCCGCGTCTTCTCCTGACAATGTCAGAAGCAATAGATAGCGGATAAAGATCAAGTCCATCTGCACGTACAATGCCAGATCGCCCCTTCTTGAATAGCGAGGGGCCAATAACTTTTTCCAAATAAGAGGAAACCAAATTACGAATCTCAGCGTCCACAGGACGAATATATAGGATATCGTGAATTGCATCAAACGACAGGGAAAGCTAGAATGGAACAAATGGATTTAGATCAGGAGAAGCTTGATGCGCTTTTTATTGAAGTGCAGAAAGCAGGACAATACGCATATTCGCAACAAGGCGCTGTAAAGCGCACATTTAAATCAGATGGCTCGGTTCTTACCAATGTTGATATGGCAATAAGCCATAAACTCATCGCAAAGATAGAAGAGCTTTTTCCTTTTGCTTCTGTTATAAGCGAAGAAGAGGATGCAAAGACTATAAGGGATGCAGAGTGGACATTCATTCTTGATCCTATCGATGGAACAGATGTCTATTCGCAGGGACTTCCCTGTTTCGCCGTCTCTCTTGGCGTACTTGACAGCAACAGAAATCCCGTCGGAGCATACATCGCAGCGCCACGCTTCGGTGTTGCAACAGAAGAGATGCTTATCCGTCTCGATCCAGGAAAGAAAGCAACAATCAATGGCAGCGAAATCGTGCTTACAGGCGATAAAGACCAGATTTCAGAGATAACGACAGGATCAAAGGCTTTCCGTCTTCTGGACTTCTCTCATTTTTATGGAAAAGTACGGGTATTTGGTTCCTCGATCATACATATGCTTGCGCCTGTTGTATTTTCTTCGATAGAGGCAAGTGTCACCGTCTCCTGCTATGCATGGGACATTGCATCATCACATGCCGTCATCAAGTCATTGGGCATGGACGCAGTATTTCCAGATGGAACGCCGCTTGTATATGATGATGATTTTATTATCAGAAAATCACTTTTAAAGAGACCGCTTTACTGTGGTACGGAAAAGACAAGAGACGAACTCAGAGACGTGCTTCCACCTCTTCAACGATAGCATCTTCCAATCCAAAAGCGCTTTGAACAGAAGAAACAAATGAGTCTCGGACTGCAATGATGAGATCAACATCCTTTCGGACGAGAGCGGAAAGCGATTGGGCAAAACCGCCACCGCTAAGTTCAAGGCGCCCTACTTCATCGATAATAACTACCCCGCTTTCAAGCTCCGAAAGCTTGCTGTTTGCATAATCAAAAACACGCTGATCATAGCTCCATCGACCGATTGCAGAGGAAAATATCCTTTCAGCTGTCATCAGAAGTCGCTCAGAGCCAGTCTCTACATCATGAAGGAAATATGCTTCGCCTTTACGTACAGAGACAAAGCCCTTCGCACCATAAGAAAGGGAAAGTATCCTAGTTGTCTTCCCCTGCCCTTTTCCCCCTGTGATGATCCTACAGCTCTTCATCGAGGAATGCCTCCAGTGACGCATAGGCCCTGTAGCTATCTTCCCTTGTAATTACGAACGTAAGGACATTCATCGTAGATACGATCTCTATTATGTTTATGTTCTCTCGCGCAAGCTTTCTGACAGCAAGGTACAGAATACCAGGCGTCTGCAAAAAATCACCATGAAAGACAATCGTAAGCGCAACAAGATCCGAATAACGATGAACGATCTCCTGATCTTTCGTCAATTCATCGACAGCTGCTCGATGATTCTCGCTTACAGATAGTGTGATTTCATGCGTCCCTATTGTTATGTTGAGGAAATCGCCCTGCTCTGGACGAACAATATCGTAGAGCGCGGAAAGTTTCGGCATGAACGAATCATCACGAGAGAAGTTCACATCATAGATATTTGTCTTCATCTGTATCTCGTAATCGATCTTCTCTTTGACAAGCTGCCTATCCTGCTCTTTCAGATCCTCTGCGTAACGCCTTATCGCCATGACAACAGCCGCAGTGTTTACCTTATCTCCATGAAGACTCTCAACCTTAGGCTGTATCGATTTTGCAAGGTTCGAGAAGGATATGACATCCTGTGTCAGCATTTCAGAGATAAACGGACTGCGGTTTATTATCGTCTTTACAGCAGCAGCTACTGATATAGCCATATATTCTCCCTTTGTTACAT
>CAZURL010000103.1:0-7046 GCA_964623005.1 uncultured Spirochaetaceae bacterium | reverse complement strand
GAAGACTATATCGCAAAATCTCATTAATTGACAATTAAGAACTTACTAATTCACTTAAGTAAAGTATCCATTCGCATCTAACGATTAGCGTCACTCTCTTCGACTGAATGCATCTTAATTTTCCATGCAACAGCCTCTCAGTTCTGCCAGATGACAGGATAGATATCATTGCACAAAACCCCTCAAATTGGTTTTAGACAACTTGAAGGGTTCTTTTCATACTCTCAAAACTGCAAATAGCATTTAACTCTTTAACGCACTGTCAAATGGTATATCAGAAGGATAGAAGTTGATCTTTTTGACGTATTCACAGCTCTCCCTCGCCCCGAATATCCTATCCATTCCTGAATCTTCCCACTCCACAGATAAAGGCCCTGTGTAGCCTGCTGAATTGAGTATGCGGATTATTCCATCAAAATCGACATCCCCATGTCCGATTGATACGAAATTCCAGGCTCTACGCGAATCCCCAAAAGGCAGGAAAGATCCCAAAACTCCAGCAAGATCGTTTTTCAGAATCTTCACATCTTTCATATGTACATGGTAGACACGATCTTTGAATGCATCGAGGAACTTACACTCATCCACACCCTGCCATACTAGGTGGCTCGGATCGTAATTGAGTCCGAGCGTAGGCCTATATGAAAATCTCTCCAAAAGGCGTTCTGTAGTATAGTAATCGAATGCAATCTCTGTAGGATGCACTTCAAGCGCAAACTTTATTCCGTATCTGTCAAACTCATCGAAAATCGGACTCCAGCTCTCGTAGACTTCGTCAAAACCATCTTTGACCATCTTCTCCGTAGTCTGTGGATAGGAATACCATCTTGCCCAGATAGGAGAACCTGTAAAACCGTTAACAACATCAACATCGAACAATGAAGCAGCCTTAGCACTCTTCTTCATCTGCTCTATTGCCCATTCCCGTATCTCATCAGGCTTCCCTTTAAGAGCATCTGGAACAAAATTATCCAGCCTTTCGTCATATACATCGCATACACACTGTCCTCTAAGGTGTGCGCTGATTGCCCTACACTCAAGCCCATTATCCTCAAGCACTTTCCTTACATAAGGAATATACTTTGGATCAGAAAGAGCCTTATCTACATCAAAATGGGCATGGGTCGCAAGCTCTAGCCCCTCGTATCCCATCTCTTTTGCCAGAGGTGCAAGCGTCTCAAGCGGAATATCGCCAAACTGTCCAGACGCAAGTGTAACTATTCGTTTCTCCATAAATCCTCCCTAGTCAAACAGTACAGGTTTACCAGTTTCACTGCTTTTATAGATTGCATCGAGAATCCTCATAAGAATCAAAGCCTCTGCTGGAGTGTTAACCGCCTTCGAATTATCTTCAATTGCATAGATAAAGCTTTCTGCGTTATCAACTCTTCCCATCGTCTCATCTTTTTTAAACAAAATCTCACGATTTACCTGATTTCCGTTTTCAACCGTGTAGAGAGTCGCACTATCGTGGCTTGTAGAGTCGATTCCATCCTCATCAAATATACGAAGAACCTTTCCTCCTGCCTTTGTCCCTTGGAATGTCACAGACACCTCCTCTCTCTCGTTCATCTCTGCCCAAGAGGAACGGATATACAAGCAGGCCCCATTGTCGAATCTGACGAATGCATGACATGCAGTCTCAACATCCAAGACAGCCCCCTCTATATCCGGATTTCCCCAAGGCCCTTTGAAAGCAGGATCTCCCATGAATGTGGAGAAAGTAGATGCGGAGACAGATGAAGGCTGAGGGTATCCCATGTAGTAAAGTGCAAGGTCTGTCATATGGGGAAGATCCATGACAGCCCCTCCCCCAGATAGCGCTTTATTTGTAAACCATCCACCGAAACCAGGGATTCCACTGCGCCTTATCCATACAGCCTCTGCTGAATTGATTCTCCCGACATCTCCATTATCGATGTATTTTTTCAATGCAATTGCCTCTGGACGCATCCTGTTATTGAAGTCGAACATCAGGACTTTTCCAGATCGATTCCAGATCTCATAAAGCTTCTCCATCTCCTTATAGTTCAGGACAGGAGGTTTTTCCAGATAAACATTAAGACCGTTTTCCAGAGCTGTCGCCGCAAGAGGGAAATGGAACTTATTCGGAGTGATTATTGATACAGCATCTAAATCGGTTTTACTCTCAAGTATCTCATCAAGAGAGGAAAATACAGAAGGAATGCCATGGCTCTCTGCAAAAGAGGAGGCTTTTTCCAAATTTGTATCAGCGATAGCGACTACCTCAGCACCTGCCTTCACAAAGCCCCTATAGTGATAATCGGCCATTCCTCCTGCCCCGACAATTGCTACCTTAATACCCATATTATCTCCCCTTCTTTCTCGTCTGTACCAAGACAGCCACTATGATGATGATTCCCTGAACAAGACCATTCAGGAATGGCGGTACGTTTGCCATGATGAGGACAGTGTTGATGATCTGGAGCATCAGCGCTCCAAGGAAAGTTCCTATGATCTTTCCTTTTCCACCTTCCATCTTCGTTCCGCCGATTGCAACGGCCGCGATTGCATTCATCTCATAGCTTGATCCGGCAGAAGCTGCCTGAATGGATGTAAGTCTAGAGGCAAGGAGCAATGCAGCAATTCCGTACATCAATCCTGCATATACGAAAATCAGAGTCTTCACTCTATCAACGTTAATACCTGAAAGCCTCGCAGCCTGTGTATTTGAGCCTACTGCGTAGACATATGTGCCGAATTTAGTCCTTGTCATTATTATCCCAGTGATAATCGTGAGGATAATGAAGAAGACCATGAGGTAAGGAATCCTGAAAGGCAGAAGGCCGGCAGCAATCTGACGAAAAGAGTCGTAGTAGGCTCTATCTACCGTAAACGGCCCCCCTTGTCCGAGCTGGTTTATAACTGAACGCCAGGCACTCATAGTAGCAAGTGTTACGATAAACGGCGCAATCCTTCCTTTTGTAACCAGCAATCCGTTGATAAGCCCGACAACCACGCCAGAACCGAGACAGAAGAGAATGCATAAGATGATACTTTCCGTTTCATTCAGAACCAAGATCCCCAGACCAGAGATCAAAGCAACGGCGCTTCCTGTCGAAAGGTCAATCATCCCCGCACTTATTACTAAGGACATGCCCATCGCGCAGATACCTATAATCGCAGCCTGCCTGAACTGGTTTGTAATATTTATCCAAGAAAGAAAGTTCGGATTGACGATTGTAGCTATTATCAAGAGAATGATGAAGCTTAGCCAATGGCTGTAGTTATTCGCAATCTCTGACCATATTTCCTTTCCGTTTTTTCCTTTGAATGGATTGTTGATTCTCGCTTCCATAAACTCCCTCATTTTGCGCTTCCAGTCGAATATGCCATCACGCCTTCTTCACTCAGGCTCTTTCTGTCAAACTCATGTGCAATTCTTCCCTTGTATAAGACAATCACCCTATCGGCAACCCGAATCATCTCAGGATATTCATTTGTAAATACGACAAGGGCTTTACCCTCTTCCGCAATCTGGTTAATCAGGTTATAGATTGCATACTTTGCTCCTACATCTATCCCTTGCGTTGGGTTATCCATTATGTATACATCACAATCTATATTCAGCCACTTCCCCAGAATCACCTTCTGCTGGTTTCCTCCAGAGAGGCTTGTGATAGGATTTTCCGGACTTCCGACTTTGATATCCAAACTCTCCCTGATCTTCTCAAACCGCAGAAGTTCATCCTTCTTTGCTATAAAGAAGTTCTTGTCGAGGGCCGTATAGTAGGCTAAAGAGGCGTTCTTTGAAATCGTAAGGTCTGGAATTATCCCCCTTTCCTTCCTGTTTCTCGGAATCATGCCTACACCTTTTCTCATTGAAGAGCGGATACTCTTTGATGAAATAGGACCCTTCTTTGTCCTTATCTCACCTTTTTCTATACCGCTTGCCCCGAAAAGCGCTGTTGCAAGCTCATCTGTGCCAGAGCCTTGGAGCCCTGTAACTACCACGACCTCCCCTCTCTTTACTTTAAATGAGACATCATGGAAGGTACTTGAAGAAATCCCATCCACATCTAGAACAACATCGTCTGAGATGTTTGACTTATACATGTCTTTGACGACCTGAGACGTAAAACTCTTGCCGATTAAAAGTTCTGTGGCTTTTTTCTGATCTATATCCTTGATAAATCCTGTTTCAATGAACTCACCATCCCTCAGAACTGTGTATTTATCGCAGATCTCAAAGATTTCAGGCATCTTATGGGAGATATAAATAAAGCTCACACCCTGCTTCTTCAAGATAAGTACAATCTTGAAAAGCTCGGAAATCTCTTTAGGACTCAGTGCTGTAGTCGGCTCGTCCATGATAATCAGCTGAGAATCGAAGATCAAAGCCCTTGCAATTTCAACAAGCTGCTTTTCAGCCGTCTCAAGCTGAGAGACATACTTATCTGGATCGATGTCCAAGTTCAACGATGCAAGGACTTCCTTGGCTCTTTTTCTTTCGCTTTCCCTGTCAACGAAAAGCCCCTTTCGCCTCTCTTCCCCTAGGAACATATTCTGGTAAACCTTCAGATCATTACAAAGGCTAAGTTCCTGATGGATGAATCTGATTCCCATAGAGGATGACTTTCTGGGAGACATGTCTGCTATCTCTTTACCATCGATGATTATCTTTCCTTCATCGGGAGGAAAAGCCCCGGACAGAATGTTCATCAAAGTTGTCTTTCCTGCACCATTCTCCCCCAAAAGCCCATGTATCTCCCCAGCAGAGAGAGAAAAATCAACATTCTTCAAGGCCTTTACAGCTCCAAATGACTTGGATATGCCTTTCATTTCAAGTCTCATGGAATCTCCTTTTCTGAAAAGAGGCCACCAGATGCCTGGCGGCCTTATCTAAACGAAAACCAATCAGACGCTGTAGCGGATCTTGAATGTATCGCTGTTCATGTACTCTTTGTAGTTACTCTTGTCGACTATGCTTGTAGGAATCTTATAATCCGCTGGCACATCCTCGCCGATCATGATTCTATATGTCATATCGACAGCATCTCTCACCATTGCTGGGGAGAATACGAATGTCATGAAATCAATTCCGGAAAGAGCTGGATCTTCGAAGTAAGCCATGAAAGCTTCTCCTGCAGCAACACCATTGATAAGCTTGATATTGATCTTTGCAGGGCCTGTATAGTTCTTCAATGCCTCTACAATACCTGCGACAATCTCATCATCGTGAGTGAAGATGGCATCGATGCTCTCAATCTCTCTTACGCTCTTAGTGTTGAGGAAGTTTTCCATCTGTTCCATGGACGTCTGCATAGACCAGTTAGTCACAAAATCCTGCACGAGATTGAAGCTATCTGTCTTCAGCGTCGAAAGGAATCCATTTGTCCTCTCCATAGGAACTGTTGAGCTGTCTCCCTTGAATTCGAGGTAGTTGATAACCTCTCCATTAGCAATCCTATCCGCAAAGTAGTCATTGAAGTACTCACCGCAAAGCTCTCCGATAGCTATGTTATCTCCGGAAATCTCACTAGTTGGCTTGAACCCTGTAATAAAGCGGTCATAAACAACCAGTGGAATACCGTAGTCCATAACCATCTGAGCCTGGCTGCGAAGCTCATCTCCGTTAACAGGCCAAAGAAGAATAACATCCGGATTCATAGCCAAAAGAGTATCGATTCCATTTGCTTGAGCCGCGGACTCACCTGCACTGACTATTCTGTAATTAAATCCATACTGCTCGCTTAAAGCCTTTACCTCAGCCTCACAGTGTTTGATTGACTCTCCGGTGAATCCATGATCAGGCGCAGGTATCACAACGCCCATGAAAAGATTCCTTGCACCTACAGCACCAAGTGCTAAAAACAATACCAAAAGCAACGCAAGAACTTTCTTCATTCCATAACCTCCTAATAAATTGGGAAAATTCTTATGGTTATTGTTTTTACAGGATGTTTAACTTGTCAATAATTTTCGAAAAAAATTTCTTATCACATCCTGACCACCCTATATTTCCACTATTTTTCCTTTATTTTTCAGATCTTTTGAAAAAACTTTGAAAAAATTCCTTTTTTGCCTTAGGCTATAAGAATGAAAGCACGCCACACCTATGAAGAGATATCGAAAGAAACAGGGGTATCTATAGCAACGATATCAAGAATCTTCACCAACTCCTCCGGAGTAAGCAAGAAGATGAGGGACAGAGTTCTCAATAAATTAGAGGAGATGGGATACGATGGAAATGACTTTCTTTTTGAGAAAAGAAGCAGAAAGCTGATTATCTTCAACGTTCCCTCTCTTGAAAACCCTTTCTATGAAGCAATCATAAAAGGCGCAGGAGACTCTGCAAGAAGAAACGGCTTTGATCTCGTCATCTATGAGGATGCATTAGAGGACGATTCGATAGATGACTTTCTGTCACTTCTGAAATCCATTGGAGCTAGCGGTGTAATAACCACATCCACACTCTCAAGAGATAACCTGCTCAGGATCCATAACCAGATACCAGTCGTACAGTGCTGCGAATGCCTTGAGCATGAAGGAATACCTTTCATTACAATCGATGACAGAACTTCTGCTAAGAATGCCATCAAGCATCTGCTTGCTGTTGGAAAGAGGAAGATTGCTTTCATAAACGGCCCTATGAAATTCAAATATGCAAGGGAAAGATTGCAAGGTTATAAAGACGCTCTTGCAGAAGAAGGTATGGAATATGACCCTGACTGCGTTATAACTCTACCGTCGATCAACTATGACATGGCTCTCTCAAGCGCATCGCTCCTGCTTAACTCCAAAAGCAAGCCAGATGGATTTTTTGCATCGAGCGATGTCTTCGCCGCAGCTATCCTGAAAGCCGCTTCAAGGCTCAAGCTCTCCGCCCCTGACGATGTTGCAGTTGTTGGTTTTGACAATGTAAGCATCTCATACATGTCAAATCCAGCCATAACGACAATCAATCAACCCAAATACCAAATTGGCCTTTTAAGTGCCGATATGCTATCCAGACTGATCAATGGCGAGCCTATGACCGTTAAGGAGATGTGGCTGGATACAGAGTTGATAATCAGGGAATCCAC
>CAZURL010000102.1:0-7050 GCA_964623005.1 uncultured Spirochaetaceae bacterium | reverse complement strand
CTTAATAAGACATGGGCAGTATCTGCCTCTTCATTCAACCCTGTCACTGGTACAGGCATAGACTGATTAATTCCAAATAGATGGGGTCGGTAGGCCCCATCATACCCAAGGTACATGATGAATAAGCTAGGCAAAAAGCGGATTGATAAAGTCCTATGGGGCTTTGTTGCACCTGCTCTCATATTTTATGTGGTTTTTATCGTTGTTCCGACAATCGGAAGTCTGTACTACAGCTTTACAAGCTGGGATGGAATCAGTCCGAATGTTCGCTTCATTGGGCTTAGGAACTATAAGGAGATATTCACGAGTTCCCGTTTCTACAATGCGCTCAGGAATACGGTAGTTCTTACTGTATTTATCTCGATATTCGAGAATGCCATTGCCCTGATACTTGCCCTTATTGTCGATAGAGTCGTCAAATACAAGAATCTTTTCCGGAGCTTTCTCTATATCCCGGTGCTTATAAGCGGTATTGTATCCGGATTTATCTGGAAGGTTATGTATAACTACAACTTCGGCGTAATCAACGCCATCCTTGATAAAATCGGATTTTCGATGCTCAAGCAGGATTGGCTTGGGAACACACATCTGACACTCATCATGATAGGCGTTGTCCTTGTCTGGAAAGGCGCGGGGTACTACATGATTATCTATCTTGCGTCTCTGCAATCCATCTCTTCTGATATCCTCGAGGCAGCAGAGATTGATGGTGCGACAGCTTGGAGCAAGTTCACGAAAATCACGCTTCCTCTTATATCAGGGGCATTCACAATCAATTTCACCCTCTCTCTGATAAACGGATTGAAGGTATTCGATCAGATCAATGTCATGACAGATGGCGGCCCCGGGTTTACATCAGAGACCGTTGTGTATCTGCTCTATAAAGTCGGTTTCAACGAAGGACGCCAAGGATTCGGCACGGCCGTCGGTGTTGTACTGTTGTTCGTAATCCTTGTTCTCAACACGATACAGCAGAAATTCCTGAGAAGCAGGGAGGTACAGGTATGAGACAGAAACGCAAATACAAACCGTTTGATATTTTTCTGATTATCCTTGCGGCAGTCCTGTCATTCATATTTATCTATCCTGTGCTCTTTGCTTTCATGAGCGCATTCAAAAGCAATGGAGAGATCCTTAGAGCACCGGCTGCCTTCCCGACGAGTTTCTATACGCAGAACTTCGTTGACCTTTTTGCGATGTCTGACTTTGGCCATGCAATATTCAATACAATCTTCTTGACGGTTGTGTCGGAGATGTTGATTATCTGCATTGTCCCGATGGCCGCCTATGGCATAGAGCGACGCAAGAGCCACGTCTCTTCATTTCTGTACACCTTCTTCATTGCAGGGATGATGATTCCATTCCATCTCTATATGTTCCCTCTCTTCAAACAGATGAAAGTCCTTGGGCTCTTTGGGAATATGGCAGGGCCTATCGTGTGCTATATCTCCGGTTCCATTGCATTCGGCACACTGCTTTATTGCAGTTTTCTCAAAGGCGTACCGCTTGAGATCGAGGAGGCCGCGACAATCGATGGATGCACTCCATTCGGAACGTTCTGGCGCATTACATTTCCGCTTCTCGGGCCATGCAATGCTTCGATGGTCATACTCAATGGACTTGGTATATGGAATGATTATCTGATGCCTTATCTTGTGCTTCCAAGCGGAAAGGCAAAGACGATAACAGTAGAGATTGCAGGATTTGTCGGACAGTTCACCGCACGCTGGGATATCGTGTTTGCAGGAACGATAATCTCAATCGTACCGGCACTTATCGTATTCTGTGCATTCCAGAAGTACTTTGTTAAAGGTATCACGGCAGGTGCTGCCAAGGGATGAGATGGTACACGCCTATACGTTGGTAGCTGAGAAGGTTTTCCTGCGATTATTTTGGTTTCTGTCCGTTTCGGAGTAAAAGGAAGCGAGAGAGCTGAATTCTTGATGATAATTTCTGATCAGCGCTCTCCGTCCTTTGATTAAGAGGAAAGTATGATTTTCACTCTTCGCATGGTACGATTATTGTAGCTGGTGGGATTGATCGTAGATTCACAATTGGATTGGTATGAGGATTGGAATATTCAGGAAATTCGGACTCTTTGCGCTTATTACAGGCATTCTTCCTCTTGTGATAACCGTTCTTGTGCTATCGATGCGCATGAGATCTGAGTTTCTGGATGTAATGAAAGCGAACTACAGCCAGAGCGTTATATCTATTCAGGATCGGCTCGATTCAACGCTCAGTATCTATGACACAATCACAACAATGCCGTATTACTATAGTTTCGGCCCCTCGGAGAATTACCTGTCGTTCGATACATTCAGAAGGATCTTCTATGGCGCAGAGTACGATAGAGAGACGATGGAATGGGAGAGACGAAGGGATGTCGAGTCATTTCTGCTGAACCTTGTAAGAAGCGACTCTTATATCCAAAGTGCATTTTTCATCGGTTACGACTTGGATGGTGAGGTTCTTTCTTTCAGAGTTGATAGCGCAAATAGATATAATATAAGCAACGAGGATTTCTCCGCTCTCGTAGACTGGAAGAATCATGATATGAACGATAGGAATATGAGTATATATCCTATCAATCGTATTGGATCGGATGATGTCTTCACTGTTTCGCGTAATTATTTTGATATCCGAGGTTCTCTTGCTGACTTGAATTATGTTGGCACGCTGTATCTGAATATCGACGTAAGGCGCATCAGAGATATCGTGACGGTTTCCGGTGATGATATATATCTTATAGAGAATGGCGTCTCTTGGTATTCAAGCGATAGAGATGCAATCGGAAAAGCGCTTCCCGATTGGGATGGCTCCATGCTCTTCTACTCAAAAGATAGCCGTTATGGTATCAGCGTGAATATAATTGTCGATCCTGATGAATCATATGGTGCGATAGACGCACTCTACACGCTTGCGTTCACGCTTTTACTTGCATCAATCATTCTTTTCTCTCTAGGTATTCTTTTTATTTCAAAGAGATTCTCAAAACAGATGACTAGCCTGTTTGAAGGAATGGATAGGGTAGAGCATGGTGATTTTGATGTGCCGGAAACTAAGCATACGAGAGATGAGCTTGGAATGCTTTATGAACGATTCCGGTCAATGGGAACGGCGCTCAAGGCATATATTGAAAAAGCCTATTCCGCACAGCTCAGGCAGAAGGAAGCAGAGGTCACGGCTCTTAAAAGCCAGATCTATCCCCATTTCCTCTACAACACCCTTGAGATAATCCGTATGAACGCACTCGAAGAAGAGAGCGGCGAGCGTACAGCAGCGATGATTGAAGCGCTTTCCGAGCAGATACACTATTTGATCGGGCCTGTTCGTGATTTCGTTCCGCTTTCCTATGAGATAGATATCGTAAGAAAGTATGTTTTCCTGCTGAACTGCCGTGTAGATGGCCTGATCCAGTTCATTGCGCCCGATGATGGTGAGGATATCATGGTTCCTAAGCTCATTCTCCAGCCGCTTGTCGAGAATGCATATCTCCATGGCATAAAGCCAAAGGGCATGAAGGGCAGCATCGAGATCTCGATAAGAAGAACAGGTGGAGATGTAGAGATCGCTGTCATGGATAACGGCATAGGGATGAGCAAGGCGGGGTTGGATAAGCTTTACGCACTCTTCGCAAGCGATGAAATCGGGATAAAGGATGACTACGCATGGAAGAGCATCGGC
This sequence comes from uncultured Spirochaetaceae bacterium, assembly GCA_964623005.1. Taxonomy (GTDB): domain Bacteria; phylum Spirochaetota; class Spirochaetia; order Sphaerochaetales; family Sphaerochaetaceae; genus Ornithospirochaeta. The sequence continues at coordinate 3,363 of CAZURL010000102.1, read as the reverse complement.
GTGAAGAATGTATATGACAGAATCAGACTTCTTTTCGGGGAAGCCTATACGCTCTCTGTTGAGTCGGCCGAAGGTATCGGTACGATATTCACGATTCGTATACCGTATATAAAAGGAGGGGAAGATGTTCCGTCTGGTGGTGGCAGATGATGAAAAACTGATCATCAAGGGGCTGGAAAAACTTGTCAACTGGGATTCCTTGGGAATAAAAATCGTCGGTGAGTACAATGATGGATATAGTGCGCTCGAGGGGATAATCGCGCTTCGCCCTGATATAGCCCTTTTGGATATCTCGATGCCGAATATGAGTGGAATCGAGGTGCTGGAAACGATTCAGGAACAGGGTATCGGTACGAATGTGATCTTCATAAGCGGTTTCCAGGATTTTGAGTATGTGAAAGCGGCGCTTCGGCATGGGGCAAAGGACTATCTTCTAAAGCCAGTAGTTCGCTCAGAGCTATTGAGAGCAATCGAAAAGTGCATACCTAAGAAGTTCAATGAAGAAAAAAAGGAGAATGCTATACCGGATTATTCCTCGATACTTGCTGATAAAAACGGTCTTATCGTTGCAACAGTCAATCCGATAGTTCCCGATGACTCTACTCCGCTTTCACGGCTTATGAAATTCTCTTTAAAAGAGGCGGTCTCTGGCTATGTACGTGAATTTGATGGCGTATTCTCAGAAGAAAATGGAACATCTTTTATCGTATTCCCATTCAGCGATGCAGAGCGCGCTGAAAAACGCTTGATAGAGATCTCTGAGAAGATAAAGACCGTGCATGGAGGGGCTATTGCATTCGTACTCTCTCCGCCATTTACTTTGCTTTCAGAGATAAAAGAAGAGGTTGATATCGCTGCTGCATTCTCTGAGTTCGCTTTCTTCTCATCCTATCTCTCGCTTCCTGTTCTTAGACTCTCGGATCTTCCCGAGACAATATCTCCTATAGAGATGATGACGCTCCGTGACAATGGTTTTCAGGCTGCAATCAGTCATGATAGGGATGCTTTTATGAAAAATGCAGCACGGATTGCCGCTGTGATTCCATCTTCCTCATCTTTCAGAAAAAGCGAAGCTGCGTTCAGTTTCTGCAATGTGCTCTTCAATCTTTCCGGAAGATTGAAAACAGCGATGATAAACCTTCCAGAGCCAACGCTTGAAAAGATAATGAATAGCCTCATAGCTACGAAAGACTATAGTGAAATGGCTACGATCTTCTTCTCAGAATATGAGAAACTTTATGATGCTGTTGACAGAATAACCGGAGGCAGCGATGAAAGGGAGTTCATCACAGCTCTCGATTACATCGAAAAGCATTATATGGAACCTATAGGGCTGAAAACGCTCTCCGGGGTGGTGAATATGAATGCTTATTACTTTTCTTCATATTTCAAAAAGAATACCGGTGTGAATTTCAAGGATTATCTTAGAACTGTAAGGATGAACCATGCAATGGAGATGATTGTCTCTACAGATATGAGCATCAGTGCGATTGCGAGAGCCGTCGGTGTAATGGATACAAGAACATTCTCTGAGCTTTTCCAGAAGACGTTTGGAGAGAAACCGAGTGTATGCATGAAAAGAACGAGAGGAAAAGGTGGCGATGATGAATAATGTGAAAGAGATGTGGTTTGGTAACTTCTACGAACCTGCGTATTCTGATTTCAAATATATAGATAGCGTTCTTGAGTTGTTGAAATCATTAGGTTTCACATCCGTTCTTCTTGATTCAAAGGCATGGGAAGATTTCAAAAAACGCTTTGAGATAGGAGATAAGAGCGAGTACATTAAAGCGCAGGAATATATAATGCAAAAGGCAAAGGAAATTGGCCTTGAGTATTCTTTTCTTGCTCTCTATCTCTCCGGAGACAATCTTTATCCAGATATTAGATTCAGTCCACCGATTCTTGGTTCAGCCGTTGTTGATAAAGAAGGTAGGGAACAACGCTGGTATAGGTATTGGAGCGACAAAGCGAAGGATGTTATGGAGGCTCATGTAAAGGGTCTTGTCAAAACATACCCGGAAAGTTCGATTCGTATCTGCTCGATGTGGGATCCTATTGTTGCTCCTTCCTTTGATGAAAACGGAAGAGAAAGATATATATCATTCCTGAAAAGGAAGTATAAATCCATTAATATACTTAATGAACACTATGGAACGGTTTTTGATTCCTTTGACTCATTGAAGCTTTCAGAGCTGTGGATTGATGCGCCAAATGAAGAAAATTTAAATATTCTATCTGATAACCGTGAATGGCAGAGCGAGGAACTCTCATTTTATTTTGATGATATGAGGAAAAGACTTTCCGGTTTGTTCCTTTCTCCTGTATTTGCGCAGTGGGGATTCTTCCTTACATTCGATGGTTCAAGGCTTCCGTCTGTGGGATTAGCTGACCTTTGGGATACGGCAAATAGAGGCATCGATCTCTACCTGTTGAGAGAGATGGTTGATGAAGTGAATTTTATCTCTGTTCCAGTTGATCCAGATGGCAGTGCTGATGCATATGTCACAGCCTTCCATCATCGTTATATGGCCTCGATGAATAGGGGAAGAGATTTTTCTGGAGGCATCTTTCTTGGTCGATTCCTTTATGGGGATATCTACAGCGTGATAACACCGCTTGAGATAATCGGGACAATTGTTGCATCCGGTGCAAAGGGCTATAGGGCATATGGCGTAAATGGGCTTGATGATGGCGGTCTTTTCGATTTAATGGATAGTCCATTCTTGGAGAGTGTCAGAGAGGCAAATGCCTTTGTAGATAGTGTTTTAGAACACCTTGGGAAAAAGAAAGCTAATGATATTGCAATCCTTTTCCCCATGCAGATGGCACTTTCTGAACCTTATTCAATTAAAGGTAATAAAGAACGGCGTTTAGATAGTCTCGGATATCTACGGATGATTCTTGATCATGGTCTTGATGCAGATGTTGTGGATATAAGGGATGTGCCATCTTCAGATTATAAAATCCTTATTGCTCCTGCAGATAGTCTTTATGATGGGTGCTTTGATGATATTGTAAGAGGTTTCGTTGAAAAAGGAGGAGTGCTTATTATCTCTGCATCGAACAGGATGGGGAGGGTATTTGAAATAGAAATGCGTGAACATAATTCTCATGTTATCTCTTTAGATAGTAATGCAATACTCCAAGGTGTTGCCCTTGTTCCGCTTTGTGAGGACGCCATCCTTAAATATAAAGACGGAAGTGCTGCGGCTATTAGATTGCATTATGGGAAAGGGGTTGTCTATCAGTTTGGTTTTGATTACGGCTATGAGTATGTTTCCTCGAAAGTTCCACATGTTCCCAGAAGCGAGAAAAATAGTGCTATCTATCCGGTTTCGTTTTTAAAAAGACAGATAATCT
>CAZURL010000101.1:0-7248 GCA_964623005.1 uncultured Spirochaetaceae bacterium | reverse complement strand
TCCTTATAGGCACTGCTATCCCACTCGATATTCATTCCTTGATTTCCTCTATCACATACATCCTTGAACCGAAATCACCGAGGATTCTTGTTTCGGAGAAGAAGCCATTACCTGTGAACTGAGGGCCAAGCGCAACGCCATATTCACGAAGAATCGTACCATCAACGACAGTACAGAACGCCTCGCTTTCATCCGGAGCATCTTTAATATTGCCAAAGCACCAAGAAGGAAGGATCTCACGCCTTGCTTCAATACGATAACGCTTTCCATCCTCTGCAAATGGCAGGAAAAGCCTATCATCACGCCCTGTATGGACTTCATTCAACGTCTGTATCTCAAGGGCAATTGCCGAAGTTCCTTTTCGTACATACCACCATCTCTGGTTTTGAGAGATGACGAGTTTTGAAAAACGTCCAAACTGGAAGATATGCCTGTGCTTCTTATAGAACGCAACCTCCCTTTTGACAGCAAGCTTATCCTTCTCGCTGAGTGCAGTTAAATCCAATTCATAGCCAAGTACGCCAAAAGCTGCAATGTTGAACCTGCTCTCTATTCGGCTGATTCTCAGACTCTGATGCGCTGGCGACACTGAAACATGCGCGCCCATCGTAGAGGGTGCATAGCCCATGAGCGTACCTTCCTCTATCGAAACCCTGTCGTAAAGATCCGTGTTATCGCTAGTCCAGATCTGCGGCATGAATGCAAGCATTCCCAGATCAAATCTATTTCCGCCAGAAGCACAGCCTTCAAAAAGTATATGTGGAAAAGCTGCGGTCAAACGCGAAAGAAGCGAGTACAGTCCGAGGATGTAACGATGAAGGAACTCTCCACTGCCATGCATCGCTTCATTTCTCGAATAATAATCCGTAATCGTCCTGTTCATATCCCATTTGACATATGAAAGATTACAGGAGGAAAAGACGGTGCTCATTGCATCGTACAGGTAATCCACGACTTCTTTTCTTGAGAGATCGAGAACATATTGATGACGGCAGACAAGCGGTGATTTATCAGGAAGCGCAATAACCCAATCCGGATGCGCTCTATAGAGATTGCTATCCATATTCACCATCTCAGGCTCTACCCATAAACCGAACATCAGTCCTTTTCCATTGATTTTCTCTGCTATCCCCTTGAGACCGGAAGGAAGCCTTTTTGTATTCGGATACCAATCGCCAAGACCTTTGCTATCAGAGGTACGCTCTCCAAACCAGCCATCATCTAAGACAAAGAGTTCTATACCGAGAGAAGCCGCTTCATCTGCTAACGACAAAAGCTTATCTTCATCAAAATCAAAATAAGTTGCTTCCCAATTATTGATGAGTATTGGACGTTCTTTGTCCTTCCAATAGCCACGTACGATGTATTTTTCTGTAAATGCCTGGAAATTCTCTGCGCACTTGCCCCTACCCCGGTTAGAAGCGGTCATCACAGCCTCAGGGGTGTCGAAAAAGCTACCCTTTTCAAGTTTCCATGAGAAAGCATAATCACTCAGCCCTGTCACAACTCTTGTCTTTCCAAATGGGCTTACTTCGATATCAGAGCGATGATTGCCGCTATAGATGAGATTGAATGCATATGCGAGGCCTCTCTCATTTTCAAGATGGATCAGCGGATTATGCTCGCTCCCTGAACAGCCAAGCTTGCTATCAATCGTGATTATGCCTGTTTCAAGCTTATGAGCAGTCTCCTTCTTCTCCCTAGCCCATGCGCCATCGTAAGAATAGAGTGTGAAACCTGCACTCGGAAGATCGAGGAGAAGCGATGATGCTCGCTTTATAACAATACTTCTATCTGTATTGTTTATAATCCTCATTGAACGAACTATCGAATCGGCGTCTTCATAGACTGTATAACGCAGCATTACAGTGATAGGAAGCACGGTATCTTTAAGTTCTATCTCAAGTGTCTCAGCACCTTCTGAAAGCGCTCCAACAGGAAAGGTCGTATCTTTTCCAGAATATACCCTGTGATTTACATAGCGGAAATCCAGCATGAGGATATCCATTCCAGACCAGAGTTCGAGGCTTGCTGTGCGGTTATCTCCACGTCCCGGTGTTGAAAGCTCTAAAAGCATATTCGTAGGAAATATCCGCTGATGCTCTTCATCGAGATACGGCACTGTCCCAACATTGACCGTAGAGGTTTCCGCAATCCTTTCAATACCTTCATAGGAATCGATCCTAGGGCCATATGAAAGATGTTCGAGTATAGAATCAACGCCTATACGCATTATGTAGGACGTTGATGCTGTCTTTATATTGAAGATATTTCCTTTGATTTCAATCATCGTTTACCTCAGGAAAATGATAGAGCTAACAATGATTGTTGTCATCGGCTTTATTCAGAAAGAAAAGGATTCTATCTTTTAGGACTGAGAAAGTAGCAGAATATGATGACATTTTAGATATCAAGAAGTATATTGAGCACATTTCTGCTACAAAATGTAGCAGAATCATGCTCTTATGCTTATCCTTCGTTCAAAATGTCCTTCAATTTCATAAGCCTGTCCAGCGCTTCTTCAAGGGTCTCTTTCGAGCGAGCGAAGTGAAGCCTAATAAGGTTATTCACCTCTTCACGGAAGAAACTTGAACCAGGGACAGCGGCAACACCGATGTTCTCTATCATCCATTCGCAGAACTCAAGATCCGACCATCCCTTGAAGCGAGGAAGATCCAAGAAGTCCTGGATATCAACAAGGACGAAATATGACCCCTGAGGAACATTATGCTTGAGACCTATTCTATCAAGACCAGCAAGGAAATAATCCCTCTTCTCTGTGTATATTCTTCCAAGGTCTTCATAATAACTTTCGGGAAGCGTAAGGCCTGTGACAGCGGCTTCCTGAAGCGGAGCGGCGGCTCCTACTGTAAGGAAGTCATGTACTTTCTTTGCAGCTTCGATAACAACCTCCGGCCCTATGAGATAGCCGAGCCTCCAACCAGTAATCGAATATGTCTTTGAAAGCGAGCTGCATGTAATCGTATGATCAAACATTCCCGGAAGAGCTGCTACCGCGGTATGCACATTAGGGGCATAGATTATGTGTTCATATACCTCGTCAGTGACAACAAATGCATCATATTTGAGCGCAAGATCTCCGATTGCTTTCAGCTCTTCTCTTGTGAAGACCTTTCCGCAAGGATTTGAAGGGTTGCATACGATTATAGCCTTAGCTCCTTCCTTGAAACCTTCTTCAATCAAAGAGATATCAAACGAATAAGTAGGAGGTACAAGCGGAATGAATATCGGGGTTGCTCCTGAAAGGATCGCATCTGCGCCATAGTTCTCATAGAAAGGAGAAAAGACCATGACTTTATCCCCAGGATTGCATATTGTCATCATCGCGCACATCATCGCTTCTGTGCCACCGCAGGTAACGACAATCTCCTTCTCCGGATCGATTTTTCTCTTTATCGTCCGCTCCGCCTTGATTGCAAGCGCCTCTCTGAAATTCTCTGCGCCGAACGTGACAGAATACTGATGAGGCCCCTCATACGCAACTTTTGCAAGCGCATCCAAAAGCACTTTCGGCGGATCGAAATCAGGAAATCCCTGAGAAAGATTTATACTTCCTGGACATGCATCGCTTATACGAGTCATGCGTCTGATAACTGAATCTGTGAATGTTCCGACTCTTTTGCTTAGTTCTGGCATCTTATTCCCCTACTACCTCTGGAAGCACTGTCGATCCAAAAGGAATGACATAAATAGATTTACCCTCAAGATCCGCAGCCTCCATCAGCTTTTCCATGTCATCATATGCCTTTATGCCCATAGGCGCTACTGTCTCTGCCGGAATCGATGAATACATTAGGATATTATATTTCGACGCCTGTTCGCAGTTAAGGAAGAAGATATATCCTCCTACGGTGAAATTCTCTCTAAGCTCTTTTTCGAAAGTTCCATTTACAAGCGGTTTTATCCAATCAAAGTAATCAGGACTGCCTCCACCATTTCTTCCCTCAAGAATAAGTATAAGCGTTCCACCCTCCTTTAAAGCAGAGAGCGCGTTATCGACAGCCTTTGTCCCCTGATAAAGAGACTCATCCTTCGGAAAGCCTCCGCAACTGGTTATGACAACATCTGCCTTTTCCTTTATTGGTACGAAGTATATTCTCTTAACCTCTTCACAGGCCGCTTCCCAAGAGGTCTTCCAGTGACCAGAGAAGATTGATGCAAGCTGAAATTCAGCATCAGTTACGAGGGTAATCATGAAGATATTCTTCATCATTGCCGCTGCTTCGCACATATCCTCATGGAGCGGATTGCCTTTAAGTACGCCATTGCCGATCTTCGGATTTGTAACAAATGCATCCGGAGCAAGGCTATATGCATGATTGTGCTTGATTGTCTCAAGCGATGCAACGCCAGGGATAATGCTCTTTCTGCCGCCGCCAAAACCAGCCATTACATGGTATGTTGCAGCGCCAAGACAGATTACCAGATCAGCTTCTGCCACATCCTTGTTGATCCTCACAGGCGTACCGTAGCTTGTCGTACCAAGATAGACCTGATTCTCGCTTCTACAATCGTGATTTACTGTCTTTACCTTTGCATAGACCTCAGGTGTTACAAGCTTTTTAAGATCTTCCTCCGGAGCGCCGATATGCGTACCGGTTGCAACGACAATCTCAAGATCCTCATATGACTTTCCACACTTTTCTATAAGGTAATCCACAAGAAGCGGTACGATAAGATCCTGTCTCATCCAGAAGCGCGTCATATCGCTGATGACAATAACAATCGACGAGGATGCGGATGCAAGAGACGAAAGAGGCGCTGAATCGATTGGGTTATCAAAAGTGGCATACAGCGCTTTCTCTATATCTACGATAGTCTCCGTCTCATTACCATTAAGCACCCCTATCACCTGATTTTCATCTATAGGGATGCTGACGCAGGAGCTACCATACTTGAATTCAAAGTCTTTCATACTTCAAAGAACCTTCTGAAGAAAATTGATCAGCCTAGGGCTATGAGGATCATCGAAGAACTCATGAGCAGGTCTATCCTCGTCTATAAGGCCGCCATCAAGGAAGATTACGCGGCTGCTTACTTCACGAGCAAAACGCATTTCATGGGTAACGATAAGCATCGTCATACCAGATAATGCAAGTTGCTTCATTACGTCAAGAACCTCACCTATCATCTCAGGATCAAGCGCGGATGTAGGTTCATCAAAGAGCATCACCTCCGGATCCATCATAAGCGATCTTACGATAGCAATCCTCTGCTTCTGCCCACCAGAGAGCTGGGAGGGAAAGGATGAGGCCTTATCATCGAGGCCCATGCGTTTAAGATAGGCGTTAGCTTTTTCCTCTGCCTCATCTTTCGACATTCCCTTGATCCGCATCGGAGCAATAGTAAGATTCTTCATGACGTTCATATTATTGAAGAGATTGAAGTGCTGGAAAACCATTCCGATCTTCTGCCGCTGGGCATTGACGTCTACTTTTTTGGAGCAGAGATTGACTTTGTTGAATATAATGTCTCCGGAAGTCGGCGTCTCCAAGAGATTAAGGCATCTCAAGAATGTGCTTTTTCCGCCACCCGAAGGCCCAATGATCGAAACGACCTCCTTCTCTTGGAAGTCAGTGGAAATACCCTTAAGTACCTGTAGCGAACCGAAGTCCTTTGTAAGATTCCTGACCTGTATGATGCTATTCTCTGCCATAGCTCATCCTCTTTTCCAATAGTCCGATCAGACGTCCGATTATGAAGGTTATCACAAAATAGACACAGGCTGCGATTGCCAGTGCAGGCAGGCTTCTGTATGTAAGTGCGATTACATCGTTCGTTCTGAACATAAGATCTGCAATTCCGATAACCGATACGATTGAGGACTCCTTGATTACTGTGATGAACTCATTTCCAAGCGCAGGGAGAATATTCCTGATAGCCTGCGGAAGTATTACGAGTTTCATCGATTCACCGTATTTGAAACCAATGCTCCTTGCGGCTTCCATCTGTCCGGTATCAACAGCCTGTATTCCCGATCTGATAATCTCTGCGACATATGCGCAGCTATTGAGGCTCATTGCCACAACGCCAGCCATGAAGCGCGAGAAATTCGGAATCCAGGAAACGTCAGGGAATGTTACGCCAATCATCGGAAGTCCATAGAATATAAACATGAGCTGAACCATCAATGGCGTACCGCGGAAAAATTCTATATATGCAACGGCAAACCATTTGAGCGGTTTGATCTTGCACATTCGCATAATCGCAAGAAGCGTACCGAAAACTGCTCCCAGCACAACGCTGAGAGCTGCAAGGATCAAGGTATTCTTAACGCCATCGAAAAAGAAGTTAGAATACCTTGAGAAAAGTAGTGCTACCTGCTCAAAAAAGCCCATAATCAGAGTCCAAGTTCTTTCTGGAGTTCAACAGCCTCTTCCCATGCCCTCTGATACGAACCATCATCAAGCACTCTATGAACAACCTTGTTGACCTCTTCCCTCAAAGCATCATTGCCTTTTCTGATAACAACGGACTTGCCGAACATTGCCTCCTCGAGATCAAACTCAAAGTTTGCAACAGCAAGCGCACCATCGCTTGAATCAACGATCGATGCACCTACATCCTCGTCTACAACCAGTCCTGCAATGTTTCCGTTTCTGACCTCGATAGCAAGTTCAGGATATTTTGCAAGTTCAAAAAGCTCGGAATCTGGAAGGGCTTTCAGGATAAGCTGTGACTGTATAGTACCCCTCTGGGCACCAACCTTTAGACCGGCAAGAGACTCTGGTGTGGAATATAGATCTTCATTACCAGCTTTAACGATGAGATACTGGCCGCTTTCCTGATAGATATCAGAGAAATCGATAACCTCTGCCCTCTCTGCTGTGACTGTGAATGCCGCAATGCCAAGATCGACCTGGCCAGACTGGACAGCAGGGATAATACCGTCGAATGCCATATCGACAATCTCAAGCTCAACGCCAAGTTCCTTAGCAATCTCCTGAGCTAGAAAAATATCGCAACCTACGATATTCGCATTCATATCCTTAAATTCGAAAGGTGCATACTGGGCTTCAGTACCCACAACAATTTTGCCTCTTTCCTTTATTGTATCAAGCGTAGATTCAGTTGAACCGCTTGCAAATACCATCGTAGACAGAGCAAATACAAGAACAAGCATAATTGCAAAAATCTTAGAATGCTTTTTCATAAACCTCTTCTCCCATAAAATAATTTTGAATACTTTTTACAGGAATTTAGGCTTATAATGCAATACTATATGCA
>CAZURL010000100.1:0-7385 GCA_964623005.1 uncultured Spirochaetaceae bacterium | reverse complement strand
TTATTTCGTTTTAAATTAAGAAAATACCAGATATGAAACAAGGCTCCGCATCAATGCGAAGCCCTGTATCGATCAATAACTGGAATCACCGATTGTATAGACGATTCGGAAATCACGCGATTGCCCGGTCGAATCCGAAATCGTTATCGTTATCGGCACATCCTCTCCCGGTTCCGCATCAACCACTACGCGAGGCGCGCCATCCCTGATTCTCAGCGTGGTTCTGTTTCCGCTATATAGCGACCCGGAGATTCGCCAGAGCGGAGTTGGAATGGAGATGTAGCTAGAATCCGTTGAGATACGTACTGTAAGCCCTGATATTGTCGCAGAGGAAGAGGTGTTCTGTATTACAATCTCAAAGTTCAGCGCTTCTCCCGGATAGATTGGATCGCCGCTGTTCTTCCCCACAATCGTGATATCAGCAGAGACACCAAGCTTTGGTTCAGAGATTGTGAAGGTAAGTGGGAAATCCCTCGACTCATAACCATTAGAAAGCGTCAACGTCAACTGTGCTGTTGTTCCAACCTCTGCGCGATCGGTGACACGGAAGGAAAGCGCACCTCTGGCCTTATTTGCAAGCGTTGAGCTAACAGAGACGGCAGAAGCTGAGGTGGAATACGTATTCCCAGAACGTATTGACATATACGCTCCTCCGGGGACGTTACCAAAATCATAAGTGCTATTTGTTACGACAATACCCGATGTATTGGAGGTAAGGGTTGCAGTAACAGGCATCGTACTTGTTCCATCGTTGAAGACAACGAAATCAAGATAGCCAGTCTCTCCAACATTTACAATTCCATCGCCATTGCCATTATCTATGATCGATCTTCGATAAACCTTAAGCTCGGAATCCGGAGCCTCTATCTTGACCGTTACGCTTCTCTCCCAAGTATTGTAACCATCCGTAATGACGAGCTTTATCTCAGCCTCAGTTCCAACAGGTGCGTTTGGAGAAACAGTAAAGGCTACAGTTGCCTTATTTTCCAGCTGAGGCATGTTGTTGGACTTCGTATTGCTTGAAAGCCTGAGATAACTTCCTGCTTCAAAGCGATTAGTGAAATTATACGGGCCTGCATTCGAAATCGTAATATACTCACTATTTGACGTATAAGTATATGAAAGGCCTTCAAACTCCGCCGTACCGCTGTTTCTCAATGCAGCATCAAGTGTGAATGTCTCGCCAGGGCTTATGATTCCATCATTGTTCGCATCTGGATCGAAGAAAGCATAGCTTGCAATCGTAATGGCTTTCCTTGTCATGGTCACAGGAATCGATATATTTCCGCTCCATCCATCAGGATTTGCGCCGCTGCCAGAAACTGTCCAGTTGATGACAATAGGCGTTCCGACCTCATAGTCCTCAGAGATGATCACCTCAAGCCCATTGGAAGCATTGACATTTGTGTTTGTCATCGTACCGACAGAGCCACGGCTATCAAGCGATCTTCCGTATCTGAGTTCATCGAGGGAAATGACATTATCGCGGAGGCGTACACCAGGTGTCTGGGTCGAGAAGACTATTCGGACATTACGCAGCGTTGCACTTCCTGTGTTGGAGAAAAGATATCCGATATGTATAGTCTCACCCGGGTTCACAGAGCCATCGTTATCACCGCGAACCTCGATGAAATCCCATTTTGTGAGTTCTATATCTGCATCGACATATGTCACCGGTATAGTGATATCAGCAATCGCCCTTGCTCCGATTCTATCTGTAAGCGTCAGGAGGAAAGGCACATCGCCGGCTTGCATGTTCGGAGAGAATCTCATCTGATAAGCACTGTTCCCAGAAGGTCTCAGCCCTTCCATTCCCTCTTCATATGTAGAATAGCGATCAAAGGTTGTGACATATTCACCCACTTCAACGCTTTCATAACTAGCGTTATCGCGAATGAGCGTAACATTGCCGTCTGTTGTGGATAAAAGTCCCCTGATCTCATAGGCTGAGTCAGAGTCTTCATATGCCGAGAATAGTATATCCAAACCAATAGTTTCGCCGGGGCTCACCTTCCCATCGCCATTGCCATCGATTTCGACAAAGCTGAAACCATCTGCCTTGACACGGAAGTTAGGATCTGAGACTGCAAGCGATGCATCCACGGTAATGTTTCCAAGCGCTGTCCTTACCGTTACAGGAATGGTAAGTATACCTACCTCAGCTTCGTTTGAGATAGCTACGGAGTATCTATCAGAAGGCGTATTGACCGCAAAATACGATGCTGTATCAAGTGCATCACCTTCTTCAAGCACGAAGGATAGATTTCCTGCAGCAATGAGAGTTCTATTCATTTCAAGATGGAGGTTAATCTCAGGCTGGCCGATTACATTGAATACTATTGTCTCAGGAAGAGTCGGAGTTCCTATAGAAAGTATTCCTTCAAGGTCGATTGTGCTTCTATTCGTAACAACAGGATAAATATTCACAGCCTCACCGATGTTAGCCTTTCCATTTCTGTTTCCATCGAGATCCTGAACAGCAAGCGCAACATCCATCGAAAGATAGTGAGCATAGAGTTTTCTGTTATCAAGAGAACCGGGAGCTATTAAAGCGCCTCCCTGATAGAACGAAGAGTTTTCATCGACATATTCATCGAACGACCAACCAAGGAACAAAGCGCCATGGACATCAGGCGAAGGGAGCACATAGACATCTTCTGCATTGAGAGTAATCGTCTCATCTTCCTTTCTGTCAAGGCCATTATAATCAAGTGTCAGTTCTACCATTGCATCACATGAGAACTGAAGATGCCATGGATTCTCGATATCGATTACCGTATTACGAGTAATAGGTTCACCGCTCTGATCGTAGAGGGCTGTTATCGTATAGCCTCTCTCTTCAAGAAGGGTAACCAACGGATCGATTATCCCCTGATGACTATCGAGTATAGTCTCATCAATTGGAAGCGATACGCTTGCAGATGTTCCATTTACATATAACGTTGCAGATGGAAGCCAGGAATAGAGATCATAGAGCCAAGAAGTTGCATCCCATGCATCATCATTATCTTCATATGTAACGTTGACAATCTTCGGGATTATACTCTCGCCAAATGTCCTATAGTCATAGTTATCAACAAGATCATTGATCCTTTCGGAAAGTGCATTAAGTGTTGTTCCAGAACTTTCCTTAAGTTCATTGATTGCAGCAGAGATCGCACTTCTCTCTTCCTCTGTTCCTACACTGTTAAGCCTTCTCTGCAAGCTGGTAATTTCAGCTGAGGCGCTTGATGATACCTCTTGATACTCCGCTCTTGCCTCTTCGACAGATTCATCGAAGTAGACCATATAGTCTTCAATCGCTTCTTTTATGACGCTATAAGGCTCACCATTTTCATAGAGTGCTTCGAGCCTTGCTATCTCGCGTACACCATTGAATGGGATATCATACTGTGCATAGTATGTTCCTCTGATTGGCATTGTGAAAGGATTTACCGTCTGGCCGGGGACGATGACAACGGAGTTTTCATCAACTTCTTTATCGAGCGACCAGCCGCTGAAGACTACCCCTTCCATATCGATTACAGGGAATGCATAAGGCGTGGTAAGAGGGATTACAGCTTCTGTATTCTTCATCCCTCTCAATCCATTGTAATCGAGCATGACGGAAACTGTAGCATCTGCGCTGTAATTAAGCGTCCAAGGAGATTCAGGGGAATCGATAGAGATTGCTCTCTTTCCGCTGTTATCATAGATTGTTGTTACTGCATAACCGCTATAGCTCTCGGCCGCATCGGCAAGTCTGCTTGTAACAACGCTTCTGCTGTTTATCTCAGTTGCGCTGAGCTGAACGGATGTCGTAATACTGCTACCCTTGATTGTTATTGTTGCAGTAGGACTCCAGCCAAATACCTGATTCAGCCAAGCGGCAGCATTCCATGCTTCATTGCTGTTCTGCGAAGTCAAAGCTATTACGTTAGAAACAACTTCATCTACATGCGCATGCATATCATACGAAGCCATCTCGCTCCGCTTATTTGCATTAGCTTTTGAGAATGCCTCATTATATGATTCGATATACTCGTTAATATCATTTCGGTACTTACTGAATGTTGTTCCATTCGCATAATCTGTATTTATCGAATTGTATTCTTTTTCTGCATTGAATCCACATGACGTGATAAAGATACAGATTAGAAGTGAAATGAAAATACCGGTGATTCTGTTTTTCACAGTTGCCCTCCACCCTTAAAACAATGATAAGGTCGTGTTAGAAAAGAAACAAACATTATATGCCATAAAGCAGACAAAACTGTCATCTCTTCGCTAATAAATGCGCGCTTATCCGATCACCGATGAATTGGATAAGCTCAACCATCACGATGATTATAATAACAGAACAGACCATATAGGAAGGTCGGAATCTTTGATAACCATATCGTATAGCAAGATCACCAAGTCCGCCACCTCCGATAGCGCCAGCCATCGCTGAATATCCTATCAAATTGATAATAGTAAGCGTAATACCAGATGCAAGCGATGGAAGCGCTTCCGGGATAAGCACTTTCGAGATTATCTGCCAATTTGAGGATCCCATTGCCTTCGCAGCCTGCACAACACCAGGATCCACTTCCTTGAGAGAAGTCTCAATGATCCTTGCAACAAACGGAGCAGCGGCTATCGAAAGAGGAATGACAGTTGCCTTGGTTCCAATGCTTGTTCCGATTATAAGTCTCGACAAAGGCATCAGAACGATCATAAGGATAAGGAACGGAAATGACCGAAGTATGTTCACTATCCTTGAAAGCACACTGCAAAAAACCGGATGAGGTATTATTCCGCCCTGCTCAGGCGAGCCTGTTACATGAAGAAGCACTCCGATAGGAAAGCCAAGCACAAGCGAGAAAATCGTGGAGAAGAATACCATTACGATTGTCTGCCAAGTTGCCTGCATAACAAGCTGAATCATCGTATTCATCTACGCATCCTCCTCAACGGTGACACCTAGGCTTCGAAGGAGCTGAACGGCTTTCTCTGCAATCTCAGCGTTTGGCCCGATATCTGTAATCATAACGCCAAGCTCTTCACCTTCAACGTTCTGAACCCCGGCAGCACGTATATTGAAGATAGCTCCGACCTCTTTCGATACTGTCGAGATAATCGGTTCATCGGTCTTTGAGCCGCGAAAACGCAGCGTATAATGCCCTCCGTCATTTGACCATCTGACAACCGATTCTCGGACTGTAGTAAGCGATGATAAGAAATCCTTTGTGACATTGCTCTTCGGGGAAGAGAAGATATCACGGACAGACCCTTCTTCAACGATATGTCCTGCATCAAGCACTGCCACCCGATCGCAGGCGTCGCGTACAACCTCCATTTGATGAGTGATCATCACAACGGTAAGGTTCATTTTCTTCTGTATTTCCTTAATAAGCGCAAGAATCGATCGCGTTGTCTGCGGATCGAGTGCGCTGGTTGCCTCGTCGCAGAAAAGGATGGATGGATTTACAGCAAGCGCACGTGCAATCGCAACACGTTGCTTCTGTCCACCAGATAGCGTTGATATAGGTGCGTCGCCTCTTCCTTCAAGACCAACAAGGGAAAGCAGCTCCTGCACTCGTGTTTTAATATACCCCTTATCCATATGGCAGATCTCCATAGGATATGCAATATTCTCCTCTGCATTGCGTGATGAGAAGAGATTGAAGTTCTGGAAAATCATACCAATCTTCCTTCGTTCTTCAATCAGCTCTTTCTTCGAGAGATTATCAACGCGTTTATCGTTATAATAGACTTCACCGCTATCAGGCTTTTCCAGCATCGACACTAGACGTACAAGCGTGGATTTACCAGCACCGGAACGGCCAATGATTCCATATACCGTATTCGATGGGATATCCAACGAGACATCATCTACTGCATGGAGTGAAGCATAATTGCGCTTCAGATTTCTCAGTCTTATCTCCATAAAAGTCTCCGATGGATATTTATATCAGATTCAAGGGATTGTACCAACAGAGAAAAGAGAAAGATGGTCTGTACGATACAGATTAAATAAAGCTATATGATCTTATTCGTCCAATAGCTAATGAAAAAAAAAAGAGGCAAGATGATAACACCCTGCCCCTCTTAATCAACGTTTATCTGAGATCCTTGTCTGTTTTCAGGATATCCTGATCATCGTATGCTCTGTTTTCACCAGCCATTGCCCAGATGAATGTATAGTTCGAGGTACCGCAACCAGAATGGATTGACCATGCTGGATTGATAACAGCTTCCTCGTTATGCATGACAATGTGCCTTGTTTCGGAAGGCTCGCCCATGAAATGGAATACAATATTATCCTCAGGAATTTCAAAATAGAAGTAGACTTCCATTCTTCTCTCATGAGTATGCGCTGGCATTGTATTCCATACCGAACCTGGCTCAAGATGTGTAAGTCCCATTGAAAGCTGGCAAGTATCGAGAACATCCGGATGGATGTACTGGTTGATTGTTCTCTCGTTTGAAGTCAGCTGTGAGCCGAGGTGCTTATGAATTGCATCCTTGAGAGGAATGAGCTTTGCAGGATATGGGCGATGAGCAGGAGTCGTGCACATATAGAACTTTGCTGGATTCTCTGGATTCTCGGAAGAGAATGTCACTTCCTTTGTTCCCATCGGGATATAGATACCATCGAAATGATCCATCTCATAGTCCGTTCCATCGGCTGTGATCTTTCCCTTTCCTCCGATATTGATAGCTCCAAGCTCTCTTCTCTCAAGAAGATATGTTACGCCGAAGTTTTTCCATGTATCGATATTCTTATCGATTGCGATTGTTTCCTTAACAGGCATGGCGCCCATCGTTACGATTCTATCGACATGTGAATATACTGCTGTGACATCATCAGGACGGAAAATGTCCGTGATAAGGAACTCATCCCTGAGTTCATCAGTGTTCATTCTTTTAAAAGGCTCTTTGCCTGTTGAATAGCGAATGTCCATTGGTTCTCTCCTATGCGGTTACATTATATCAGGAAGAAGCGCCTTTGTGTCCACAAGGAGCGACTTACATCCAGACCATATATCATTAAACGCTGTTTCAAAATCATCAGTATACCAAGGATCTTCAACACTACGAGATAAAAGCATACGGATTTTTTCATCATCGCCAAACCGACGTTTAAGCGCGTAAAGATTTGAACTATCAAGCGCTATTACAATATCAGAAGAAGCAAATTCATCATCTGTTATCCGATGCGCTCTATGTGCGGAGAATGGGATACCATGATGTTTCAAAGTTCTTTTTGCAGGCGGATAGATATCATTGCCGCTCTCTTCAGCGGACACACCAGATGATGTGACATCAAAGTAATCAGATAAGCCCTCATTGGAGACAAGATATTTGAAAATATACTCAGCCATTGGAGACCTACAGATATTACCATGACAGACAAAAAT
>CAZURL010000099.1:0-7397 GCA_964623005.1 uncultured Spirochaetaceae bacterium | reverse complement strand
TGCTTTTTCTGTATCAAGCTTGATTGTAGCGGCCTTGAATGCAATCGCAAACATGCCGGCACTCCTTGCAGATTCAATCCCTGCTGGGGAGTCTTCGACAACAACGCATTCATCAGGGCTTACCCCTGCTATTAGCGCGCCTTTCAGATAAGGCTCTGGCGCTGGCTTACTCTCTTTCACCATATCCCCTGTTACGATGAAGTGAAAGTATTTAACGAGATTAAGACGATTGAGTGCAGAAAGGATGTACAAAGATCTTGTTGATGATACCAGTCCTACCTTATAGCCATATTCATTGAGTTTTCTGAGGCAATCCTCTGCACCATCTATTGCCTTGAGTTCATCCGAGGCTGTGTAGTAGTTATCGTATTCCATGTAATGCCTGATGAAATCATCAACATCCACGTTTGTCCCATATACACTGTTAAGATAATCGATCGTACGATTTGTATTGAAGCCGATCACATGGCGGCCGTCTTCCTCTGTAATCTCTGTTTTATATGAATCCCGAAAGATTTTTACAAGAAGTTCCAATGCATAGCGCTCACTGTCGACAATTACGCCATCGAAATCAAACATTACACACTTTCTCATATCATCCTCAGCGTTTTTTCAGACAATCTCATCAACAGGGATACTATCTTCATGATTGATTCGCTTTCCAAGAACTCCATACCTTCGGCATCAAGCCCTGCCGCCCAGTTAATTGAATAAGCAACAGAAGTATTCCTTATGCCAGCTTCGCGAAGGAGGCTCACTTCCGTGCCAAGTGTCATTCCAACAACATCACCGCCAATTCGCCTGAAAGATTCAATCTCTGCCGGCGTTTCGAACCTTGGCCCATTTGTCGTTACATAAACAGCATTAGCAGAGATTGCGTAACCCTCCATTGCAGCACAGGCCACGAACGCAGCGGAAAGTTCCTGATCAAAAGCGTTTATCATAGGTGCATGACGGACTTGGCCATCAGCGCCATCGTAGAAGGTATTTTCCCTTCCGAATGCAAAATCAATGAAGTCCTTAATAAGACCAAATCGAGTTGGCGCAATCAGCTTTGTAATCGATCCAACTGCATATATTGTAATAACATCGGTAACGCCAAGTTCTCGAAGCGCCTCAATATTCGCCCTGTAGTTTATCCTATGTGGCGGAAGCCTGTGCCCCGGACGATGACGAGGAAGGTACACTATATCATCATGAATGCAGTATATTGCTTCACCATATCGATTTATCGTTGATTCAAAACCATCGAGAAATCTTGGATCCCTATCTATTCCGGTACCGCCTATTATTGCCTTCAAATTATGCCCTCCTTTGTTATTATTCCAGTAACAAGCGATGATGGGATTATATCAAAAAGGGGATAAAGCATCTTCGCTCCGAAGCCTTCCTCTCCCCAATTATCACGCGTTTCAAGGATAATTTCCTCTTTCTTCTCCTCTGTTATCGAGAGTGAGAACGCATAGTAAGGAATACCGTAGTATTTTGCAGAAATCGCATCAGAAAGCGTGCCTGTCTTATTCACAACGGTTCTGTCAGAGAGCGCAAGATCGGAAGCTGTCATTACCTTTGTTATCTTGCCCTCTGCCATGAAGTGCGAGGGCATCCCATCGGTTATAAGATATGCTCTGACACCCATTGCTCTCAACGAAGGTTCTGTAAGCTTCGCACCTTGAAGATAAGGTCTCGTCTCCGATACATATACAGTGACGTCCTTTCCATTCATCACAGCCTTTTTCACAGAGAGCATGAACGTATGCTCCGGAAAACATCTGGTAAGTATTGCATCTCCATCGTTTATAATGCTCTCCCCTATATCCGAGATAGCATCATAAAGTGCATCATAGTACGAAAATGCATCAGAGACTGCACGCTCAAGGGAAGTGCCTTGAGAGACATTTTCAAGAACAGCAGAGAGCGTATTCCTCATCGTGGCATTCGTCGGCCTTGCACTTGAAAGAACCTTTACAGCACACTCAAGGCTTTCCCCCTGCCTTTCTGCAAGGAGAAGAGCAAGAAGCGCAGCTTCAAGAGGGCCGCCTCCCTGCGTAACCATATCCTTGATTGCCTTTGCTACCTCTTCCACGCTCCTGCACTCAACCTCTTCTTTGACAAGAGGAAGCCTACGCCTATCTGTTATATAGAGCGTAGTGCCCGAAAGACGTGCTATAGAGTCGTGCTTGAGAAATGGAGGCAGGAGTTCATCAACGGTTCTTCCAGAATGTGATGTGATCTTTGCAGATTCTTTCAAGAAGCGCTTCATCCTCTGTCGGGCCTAGTATCATAATGTTTTTCTGCCCATGCGAAACGACATCGCGCGAAGAAAGAGAGAATGTGGGATTTTCCTCATTATCTCCGGTAAAGCGCAGAAGATCCCTTTCTGTTGCTCCATATACGAGGCGACCGACATTCGTCCAATAAAGTGCGCCTGTACACATGCAGCAAGGCTCAAAATTCGAATAAAGCGTAAAAGATGAAAGCTCCGCTGGCGTATACCTCTTTGCAGCCCTGAAAAGCAGAAGCGTTTCTGCATGGTATGCGCTTCCTCCTTCCTGAAAGGCATTTCCCTGTTCCATCAATATGTTGCCATCGCTATCTGCAAGGAGCGCGCCGAAGGGATGGTTGCCCTCTTGCATTGCCTTATGCGCTATCTCAACGCAGCGCAGCAAAAGCTCCTTGTCTTTCTCTGTCATATTATCCATAGCACTATGGTATCATGGCCTCCATCTAAACTCCATATGCTCTTGTTGACCGCTCTAATTCATTGCCTTAGATTATTCCTATAAACACAAAAAGGTGGTTCTCAATGAAGAAATACAGGTTTATAGCGGTTCTTCTTATTGCTCTTCTAGCAGTATTCTCCCTCTCTGCGGAGGGTGCAAGGGAGAGAAGCGTGGGCGAAACACTCGTTCGTGTTCTCTCAATAGAAGAGAGCGATGATGGCTACAGGATCAATGCACTCAGGGAAGATGGGACTGAGGTTATATATAACGTAGGCCCAGATAGCAATGTTACATATACACTTGATGCAGTAAACGAAGGTGATTATCTGATTATTCAGGATAACGGCATCTCGACAATGAGCATTCCTCCACAGTTCTATGCAGAGAGCGTCAGATATGTAACTCCGGCAGTGCTCAATGGCATCATCAATGGTGATTTCTTTACACCGCAGCGTCACTCTGGCCTCATTTTGGATATCACAGAAATCGATGAAGAGGATCTTATTTCCAAATTCAGTTTTGCATATGGCTATCTATCGGCAATAAGCCTCAGACAAAGCTCTCTCTATCCATACGCCGGCTACTTTGCACGCGGAATCATCGATGCAGGTACCACAGACGCTACCCCGCTTATTGATATCGACACGATGAACACATCGATGAATGAGTATATCCAGGAGTATATCAGCAATGGAATCATCACAGACCATGGCCCTGTGATATCAACGCTTGATGAGATCCTGATGCTTGAAAGTCCGGAGGATCTTGTCGAAAGATTCGCTTATGCATATGGCTATATGAGCTACATCAACCTTATCTATAGCGGTATCGATATATATCCTGAGGAATTTGCATATGGCGCGCTTACCGCATTCTATGGTTCTACATCTCCTTATACAGAGGAAGAGATGAATGCAATCATCGAGGAGTACATCGTACAGCTTCAGGAAGATTATGCTCAGTGGCTTGCAGAGCTTGCGGAAAATAATCTCGGACAAGCCGAAGCATTCCTTGCCGATAATGCCAACAGAGAAGATGTCATAACATTAGACTCTGGCCTACAGCTTGAGTTTACATATAAAGATCCGGATGGAGGCGCTATGCCAACGGCAACGGATACTGTCAATGTTGATTATACCCTCACACTCATGGATGGAAGCGTTATGGACAGAGGCGAAGGTATTGAGTTCGCACTTTCATCGCTTATTCCAGGTTTCACGGAAGCTGTAGAAAACATGAATGTAGGCGACAGCGTTAGGGCATATATACACCCATCCCTTGGTTATGGTGAGAGCGGAACGGCTACTATTGAGCCAAACTCACTTCTCATCTTTGATATCACACTGAACAGCATCGTCTGATCAGAATACAAAACGTACAGCACGTACCCTTGAAGGCGTGGCCCAGCAAATGCCACGCCTTATTTCTTCACTGTCATCATATAGAAGGAAGCTACCCTCTGAGAGACGAAAGACCGAACCACCGATAGATAGAATCTCTTCTCCGTCCAACGTAATCTCCATTATCCGCTTTGAATCAAAGATTTCAGGAGAAAATCCCTTTGCTGAGGTAAGAAATTCATCGATATAGTAAACTACATCACTCTTCTCCGGCGTCTCATACCGCCCAGCTCCCTCGCCATATGGGAGAGAGCGGTCAAGCACAGAGATTATCGTAGCAATCTCAGGAAATGGCCCGAGATAACTCTCAAGCTGTGAGAGCGTATCATAGACAATCATATCTTATGACTATCCTTATGAGCATTCCTAAGTTCTGTAAACCTCACAATCTCATCTACACAGCCTGATATCCCGATTGCGGCTGAATCAAGAGAAATCGAATAGGAGCGGCACATGCCCCACTTATGGTCAGAGTAATAGTTATAGAAGTTCGCTCTGCTCTTGTCATTCTTCAAGCAGACATCCTCTGCTCTATCTGCTTCGATGCCATAGCTCTCTACAGCCCTCTTCACCCTCGCATCCAGTGGAGCATGGATGAATACGGAAATGACGTCAGGATCATCACGAAGGACGTAGTCTGCACAACGGCCGATGATAATGCATGACCCTAAGGATGCAACCTTCCTGATTGTATTTGACTGAATCAGGAAAAGCTGATCGTTAAGCGGCATTTCATTGAAGCCTAACGTACCATGTGTCATAGGATAATTCCCCATTACAAGAGAATACAGAAGGGATGAGGCAGGTTTCTCATCTGCGTTCTTGAACAAAGATTCAGAGAAACCACTATCTTTAGCGGCCATAGCCAGGAGTTCCTTGTCGTAATATGGAATACCCAGCCTTTCTGAAAGTTCTTTTCCAACCTGTCTTCCGCCAGAACCAAACTGTCGCCCGATTGTATAGATCGTCTTTTCAGCCATAAATCTACCTCCTGATTAAATTATAACTCAGTAAGAGGTGATTTTGATGAAAAAAACAATTTTGTTAGATACCTTCAAAAAGGTGTTCAATTACTATCTTTAAGGCAATCAGAATAAGCATTACGCCGCCAGCGATCTCCGCTCTGGTCTTGAACCTTGCACCGAGCTTCGCACCGAAGATAACAGCAATTGCCGACAGAACAAATGTAATTGATCCGATAAGCAGCGATGTCGGGATAATCTCCACGCCGATTGCAGCCATAGCAATACCGGAGGCAAGCGCATCGATGCTTGTGGCGACAGCCAGCGGAAACATCGTGTAAACCTTGAGCGAAGCATCATGCTCATCTTCTTTTTCTGAGAATACTTCCCTTATCATATTGCCACCGATAACAGCAAGAAGCACAAACGCTATCCAGTGATCGAATGATTGGATAAGCGACATAAATTGCACCCCGAGAAGATATCCGATGAGGGGCATCAATGCCTGGAATACACCGAACCACAGGCCGACAGTCAGTGCTGACGAAATCTTATTATGCGAAAGAGCCAAGCCCTTGCATATCGCAACTGCAAAGGCGTCCATACTCAATCCTACTGCAAGTAGGACTATTTCTAAAATACCCATAGCTAACCAAAAAGAAAGGCGGGCCTTTGCCCGCTCTTATCAACCCTTTACGCTCTCACTGATCCTATCCGCAAGCGCTTCCAGAAGCGGAACTTGCTCCTCCTTGAGAGAGGACTTAATGGAAATCACAGGAGAGAGTACCCTGATATCCTTCATACTCATAAGCGCTTCTGTTATCTTCTTTCCTGCCGAAAGCGCCCATGAACCATTCTCTACTACCGCAACATCCCTATTCTGGAATGCATGTGCCTTAAGCTCGGAGACAAGCATCTCAATCTTCGGGAAAATCTCTGCATTATATGTAGGTGATGCAATAACAATAGTGCTGTATCTGAAACATTCGGATACAAGAACAGAGACGTCTGTCTTCGAAGCATCGTACATATGTATATTCCTTACCCCTCTTTCCGCAGCAAGAGATGCAAGTTTATCCATAGCAGAGGCCGTATCGCCATAAATCGATGAGTAGACTATAACCAGTCCCTTTTCCTCTGGTATATATCCAGCCCATGTTGTGTATTTATCGATAAAATAGGAAAGATTTTCTCTCCATATCGGACCATGGAGCGGACAGATCATCTTAATAGGAAATGCAGTTGCCTTCTTTAACGTGTTTGTCACCTGAACGCCGTACTTTCCTACAATGTTGATATAATACCTTCTTGCGTCATCGAGCCATTCTCTATCAAAGTCGACTTCATCTGCAAAGAGGTTCCCGCTCAGAGCACCGAATGTTCCGAACGCATCTGCAGAGAAGAGAATCCCACTCTTCTTATCGAACGTAATCATAACCTCCGGCCAATGAACCATTGGAGCAAAGATGAATGTAAACTCATGACACCCTGTATTGAGCGTTTCACCATCCTTAACGATATGAGCGTGGCCATCGAGTGCGAATGTGTAGAACTGGCTTATGATCTGCATCGTCTTCTGATTGCCTACGATCTTCAAATCAGGATAGCGGAGAATGAGATCCGCAATCACTGCGCAGTGATCAGGCTCCATATGATTAACTACAAGATAATCAAGAGGTCGACCAGAAAGCGCAGCCTCTACATTCTCCAGAAACTCTCTCGATAC
Organism: uncultured Spirochaetaceae bacterium; assembly: GCA_964623005.1. Taxonomy (GTDB): domain Bacteria; phylum Spirochaetota; class Spirochaetia; order Sphaerochaetales; family Sphaerochaetaceae; genus Ornithospirochaeta. The sequence goes on along the minus strand of CAZURL010000099.1, from coordinate 586 downwards.
AGCATGGTCTACTGTATCTAGAAGGACAGTCTTTTCATCAAGCACTATATATGAGTTGTAGCTTACGCCACGTTCAATTGGATAGACATTCTCAAAAAGTGCAAGCCTTCTATCGCTTGCACCTACATAGAAAACATCATCTGTTATTCTTCTTATATTCTGCATTCCATGAAGATAATAAAGAAACGAAAAATCTACAAGACTTCTCGGGTGATTTGGCAACCAAAAACATATATTAACGCAGAAAGTTATATAAACATGAGAAAGATACACCTAATAGGTTGACATCAACCATAAAGCCACTGTAGTATTCAGTCATTAAGGCAATCCTGCTCCCCCCTATAGTGGTCCCCCCGCTTAAAGGGGGAGTTCTTATTTATAATGGAGCATTATGTAGACAGCGATTAAAAAGCCCAAATGATCCTAAACATAATACAGGATGTGCAGCAAACGCTTACAGAAGTGCATAATAACAAAAAAGCAACTTCCTTTTATCAGAAAGTTGCTCTTGCTCCCCCGGAGGGATTTGAACCCCCGACAGGGTGGTTAACAGCCACCTGCTCTACCGACTGAGCTACAGGAGAAT
>CAZURL010000098.1:0-7423 GCA_964623005.1 uncultured Spirochaetaceae bacterium | reverse complement strand
ATCCGATAAGGAAAACGAGAGGCTACCGTCCACCGTTATGGCAGTGCCATGCAGAATATAAGATGTATCAAATCCAAAGGCAATATTGATGTTCCACTGTATCTATAACGTACTTCAAAATGATATCAAGGCATCGGACATAGACCTTTTTGTGGTAGCCGTATGGGGATCAGAAATATGCCGCATCCCTTGATGGATTATAGATCCTATAAAGCATTGCATCTGTAACTTCTATATTGTAAAACCTTTCATAGTAATCTCTTATTGCTTGATCCATATCGACGTCAGCAAAGATTTCAGGATGGATCGTTTTTGCCATCCAAAGAAGACAGAGAGGAGTATCTGACGAAGGTGGATACCATCGATACATCCCAAGTGGGAACTTGTAGACTTTTCCTTCCTGCACTGCTTTCACCGGACGCCAATCCATTCCTTCGATAGTATTATTGAGAAGGTCTTCCGGAAGAACCGGCGAAAAATTCGTTATGAAAATCATGTCAGGATTCCATTCGTAAATCTGCTCAGTATTGATCTGAGGTGAACCAGAGAGCGCCTCTGCAACATTCACACCGCCTGCTGTTTCAATCCAGAACTGTCCAAAATGGTTGTTACCACTTGTTGTTGTTGAGTTTGGAGAGTAGTTAAAGAGGATTAGGCATCTTGGTTTCTCAAGATTCTTTGCAGATGCGATACGTTCTGTAATAAAGGATTCTACTTCCTTTGCCACAGATACAATCTCTTCACCTCTGCCACCAGCCCCAAAGATTTGCTCAAAAAGATCAATCCATCGACTGAAATTTGTAATCGCATCGCCATCGAAAATAGCAGAGCTGAAACCGACTGCAGGGATTCCTGCATTTCTATAAATAAGTTCCTCCGAAGCGTTCTCTGCATTGAAGAATATGATATCCGGCTCCAGAGCTATAATCTCTTCGATATTGATACTACCACCTTCTGCAAAGGCTGTGCTCACATCAACGACCTCTGGTATTATATCTGCAAGAATTGAATTTCTTGCCGCGGCCATGGATGAGGGATGCATACCAACAAGCCGCGATACATTGCCCTCATAAAGAGCAAAGACAGATGGAAGAGGATAGGGACTTGTGATTATTATCCGATTGATTTCCTCTGGAATCTTTATATCGTTTCCATTGTCATCTGTGACGACTTCCGTGCTTGCATAAAGCGGTGAAAAAGCCAGTGCAAGCGTAATTAATGCAATCAATATGTTTTTTGTTCTACACATAAATTAGAAACTCCATATCTTTTGAAACAAGAGTTAGCCAATGCTAACACCCAAGATAATTTGCTGTCAACATTGTGCTTTTTATGGAATTATGCATATTAATGCTATTGCTTTTTTTTGCATAATCAGGTCAGCAAATAAGTTTTTATTAATAAATCGGGATCTTATGTCCATGGCTTTAATCACATCCAGTTTGGTATTGTCGGTGTAGAAGGAAAGAAGGTTAAGCTCCGTACAGTCAGGCTTCTGCCCACCTTTCTCCAGCGTTTTAATCTCTTTTTTCAATGTTTTATATATAAGCTACTTGTATTAGTTCTTTCACTGTATCCCTTCTGCATATAACAAAGTCAATCTCATAACGTATCCACTTCTCCTTATTTCCATTTTCGTCTTTGATGTAGTGTTCCACGTCTCCAATGCTTACTGAAAATCCTCGGAACAAAAGTTCATTGTAAATCAATTTCTCCATCAGATGATTTTCTTCAATCTGGTTAAAGGAGAGGCTTACATCCTGTATACCCAGATTGGAGAAATAGTACTTGTTGAGCTTCGATGTGGCGATGGCCTTTGATGCTTTCCCTCATTACCCCGCTGAAAGATGCATTCGGATACCTCAGGTTCTGCACCCATGGGATAAAAAACATAGAAAGTGAATGGATGATGCTCTGCATGGCCGATAATGCCCTGCGCTATTCGGTGTTGCTTACCAATGGCAGGGCAGGTACGTCCTTCTGGTTCAGCATAGACAAGCCGGCCGAGTGATAAGTGGCAATCGATATTGAATGAAACCAGCAGTCTCAAGGCGATACCTTGCTTTTTGGGCCATGCTTCAATTTAGGATATTCGTTCTTGATGCAGAAAGCAGGGCCGAAGCCCTGTTTTAGGATGATCAAACTGTCGCTACCTTGCCTGAAAAGGATTTTTGCGACAGCCCGTTGAATTTAACCGAAGTTGAAAAGTACTACCGCCGAAACTCTTGTTTCCTCCCAGAGAGGATTGAGTATGTCCCAGTCTCCGGAATCAAATGTTGCTTTTCCAGGAACCATTGCATTAAGACCAACGCTTATAAAACCAAGGTTGACCGTCGCAGCAATTCTGTACATAAGCTTTGACTTAGCGAATGCATCTGCTGCATTGTCCATTTCATAGCCATTCATTGTCCACGTATCGTAGTCTCCTCCTACATACAGGAAGTCAAACTGTGTTCCAACACCGATAGCTAAATCAAACATACTTGTGATTGGTATATTCACGTTGATTGTCGGAAGTGCTGCAATTGATACGCTTCCTTCATCGCCGAAACCGATCGTTGCAGGAATATCGATTCCAAGATATTTGAACAATGTCAGGCGAACATCTGCACCTATAGATGCATTGTTAATGTCAAAGCTTTCTTCTTCCATTTCAACTACTGTGCGGTTATAGGAAATAAGAGGGCCTACCTGAAAGAATGGGGCTGCGCTTACTGCGGAAGTGATCGTTATGAGCGCAATCATTGTGACAATTAATTTCTTTTTCATATTTCCTCCACTTTCCTTTTACTCCTAGTATATGAAAATAATATGGAGAAGACGTGTATCTGACAGAACTTAATTTTAGACTCTCCCTTCACTTGCTAAATCTTTCGGGCTATCATATACGATATGTTTGGGAAAAAGAGCATTTTCAGAGGTCTTATCAGCCTTATATTCTTTGCTTCGATTTTTTTCTTTGTATTATATTTCCTTGTTCCGAACGTCTCACTGAAGTTCTTTGGTATTTCTTTCAAAGCAGAGGAATACCTTGAGTCTTCGCTTTCAGAGGCATTTGCGGCTGCGGGGGTGAATGAAGAAGATGTTAAATCCATTGCAGGCGGCGAGGTCTCAGAGTTGTTGTCTATTTTGATGGAGAAGACAGGCAAAGGCGTTGGAAGCATTGCTGCATATATAACATCCGATGAGGGCAAAGAGCTGATCCAGAACGGCGTTGATTACGTTAATAGCGGTGCAGGAACGCTCCTTGATTATCTAGAAACACAAAAGGAAGAGCTGTGACGGAAATAGAATTTCTTGGAACAGGGACAAGCCATGGCGTTCCTGTGATTGCTTGCCATTGCCCTGTCTGCTCATCTTCCGATCCACATGATAAACGTTGGCGTTCTTCAATTTATATAACACGTAAAAATACGCATGTGGTTATCGATACAGGATATGAATTCCGGCTTCAAGCGCTCAGAGCCGGTATTGATAGACTTGATGGTGTTTTATATACCCATGCGCACTCTGATCATCTCATGGGCCTTGATGATCTGAGGGTTTTCTGCGGTGATGGAAAATTCAGAATCTATTCAACACGGCCTGTGCTCGATTCAATTGAACGAGTCTTTCCATATGCATTCAAGGATTGGCATTATAAAGGAGTACCTTCGCTTAAGGCTGTAGAGATCTATGAGCGTGTGCCATTTACAATCGGTGAGATTGAGTTCATTCCGATTCCTGTAATGCATGGCATGATGAGAATCGTTGGATATAGATTTGGAAAGGCTGCGTATATAACCGATGCTTCTGACATCCTCTATGAAGAGAACAAGGAAGTTCTCTCCGGTATCGATACGCTTATAATCGGAGCACTTAGAAATAGGCCCCATTGGAGCCATTTCACATTCAAAGAGGCAATAAAAGCAGCAGATACAATCGGTGCAGAGCATGTATACTTCACCCATATAAACCATGAAAATTCCCATGAGGACATCATAAAGGCGTTCGGTGAAAGAGCTATGCCTAGCTATGATACGCTCAGACTGGAGGTTAGTGATGAATGATTCCCTTTTCACGGAAAAGGATCTTGATCAGGATGAGATAATCAAGGAAAGAAAAGAGGCTGAGAAAAAGAAGCCGATTGTGAAGGAAAAAGCAGAGAAAGTATTTTCAAAGCGTCTTTATGTCTTTGACGGCTATTCGATAATCTACCGCTCCTATTTTGCCCATATAACAAATCCTCTCACCGATTCAAATGGTGTGAATATAAGCGCTTATTATGGCTTTTTCTCAACGCTTCTTTCGCTCATGACGTCATATAGAATGGACTATATTGCAATCGCGATGGATGAAAAGGTTCCGACATTCCGCCATGAGATGTATCCGGAGTATAAGGCTACGCGCGATAAAGCGCCGGAAGATCTCCATGCTCAGGTGCCTATGATAAAAGAGACACTTGAGAAGATAAACATAAAGGCTTTATCCGTAGAGCGTTATGAAGCAGATGATGTGATTGCAACGCTTTCGAGGATTGCGGAGAAAAATGAGATTGAGACGGTAATAGTAACCGGCGATAAAGACCTGATGCAGCTTGTCGGAAAGCATGTCACCGCACTTCGTCCTCCGAAGAAAAATGAGCTGAAATACAAGATAATGCAGGAGAATGATGTATTTGAGGAGTATGGTGTAAAGCCGTCTCAGATTCTCGATTATTTATCCATCATCGGTGATAAGACCGATAATGTTCCCGGTATAAAAGGACTTGGGGAAAAGGGGGCGGCGAAGCTTCTTTCCGAATATGTATCCCTAGATGGAATCTATCGCCATCTTGACATGCTTACTCCAAGCAATAAGAAGAAGCTTGTGGAAGGAAAGGCGTCGGGAGAGCTTTCGAAGAAGCTTATTTCGCTCTGTTTTGATGCACTTCCCTCCGATTATGATATCTCACAGCTCGATGTTGCTAACATTAAATTCTCTAACGCCGTAGAAGACTTTGAAAGACGGGGATGCAAGACCCTTTTGAGGAAGATCGGGGCAATGACAGGAGAGAACGTGAAAGCGAAGGATAGCGAAGCATTAGCTGTTCCATATACTGCTCCCGAGTTCATCAAAGGCGTGTATAAGGCGCTTGTTGATATCAAAGAAGTGGAGAGGCATTTCGAGAATATTGCTTCAACAACGAAAGTAATGGCTTTCGATACAGAGACCACGGGGCTGGAAGATGATGCAGAGCTTGTCGGCTTTTCGTTCTCCTATGAAGAGGGAAAGGCTTATTATGTTCCGCTTATTGCAGAGGGAAAGGAGTATATAAGGAAAAGCGAGGTCAAAGCGCTTTTCGATAGATATCTTGCAAGCGGCGCCATCGGGATAGTCAATCAGAATGTGAAATACGATCTCAAAGTGCTCTGGACACTGGGAACGGATATAAAAAAGATAGTCTTCGATACGATGATTGCAGCTTGGCTCTTGGATTCCAATGCCAATGTCTACAACCTTGATGATCTTTCATTCAGAATGCTCTCCGTTGTGACAACACGTTATGAGGACGTGGTTGGAAAGAATGATGTCTTTTCATCCGTCCCTTTAGACAAAGCCACTACTTACGCGGCAGAAGATAGCGATATGGCATTTAGGCTATATCTTCTCTTATCAAAGAAACTTGAGGAAAAGAATTTACTATCTGTATTCAATACCTACGAGCTTCCGCTTATCCCAATACTCGCAAAGATGGAAAAGGAAGGCATATATCTATCTGCTGAGAGACTGGGGAAGATGGATGAAGATGTCTCATCAAGGATTGAAAGCATTGTTAAGGAAATCTATTCGATAGCAGGGCATGAGTTCAATGTCAACAGCACGTTGCAGCTTTCTAAGGTGCTTTTTGATGAGTTGGGACTTACCGTTGGAAAGAAGACGCAGACAGGTTATTCTACAGACACTGCAACGCTTGAAAGCCTGAGGGAAGAAGGTGGTGTGATAATCTCCGATCTCCTTGATTACCGGCAGCTTGCAAAGCTCAAGAGCACATATATTGAAGTGCTTCCATCGCTTCAGGATGAAAATGGCAGGATTCATACCTCATTCTTGCAGACAGGCACTGCGACAGGCCGTCTTTCATCAAGGAATCCCAATCTGCAGAATATTCCTGTAAGAACTGATGAGGGTAGGCTTATAAGATCAGCATTCATCCCGACAGAGGGCAATGTCTTCTTGTCTGCGGATTACTCTCAGGTAGAACTTGTGGTATTGGCCCATATGAGTGAGGATGATGCGCTTCGCACCGCGTTCTTTGATGGTGTTGATGTCCATCGCTATACGGCAGGATTGATCTTCTCGAAGAATGTCGAGGATGTCGATGCCCATGAACGACGTATCGCAAAGACTATAAACTTTGGAATAATGTATGGAATGTCTTCATTCAGGCTTTCAAAGGGACTTGGTATCTCAAGAAGCGAAGCATCGGCCTTTATCACACGCTATTTTGAACGCTATAGCGGTGTCCGTGCCTTTGTTGATAAAACCAATGCATATGCGTCCGAGCATGGCTATGTGCTTACACAGGGAGGACACAGAAGAGATGTGCTTGGAATAAATAGTTCGAATAAGGTGGAGAGAGCAGGTGCTGAGCGCGTTGCCGTCAATACAGTAATCCAGGGAACTGCGGCAGAGATCATGAAACTTGCGATGATTGCCGTTGATAAAGCAATCAAAGAAGAAGGATTGAAGTCTAAGATGCTGCTTCAAGTTCACGATGAGCTTATATTCGAAGTTCCTGAGAATGAGAAGGATAGAATGGGAGCACTTGTAAAAGAGAAGATGGAGAGTGCTGTAAAACTCAGCGTTCCCCTTCGCGCTTCGATTGAGTTTGGTTCTTCATGGGGGGATATGCACTGATGATCGTAGGGCTTACAGGAAAGATCTGTGCAGGAAAGGATAGCTTTGCGTCCTTCCTTCCCAAAGACCGTTTCTTTGTTATCGATGTGGACGGCCTTGGGCATGATGCGCTCCGGAATAATATTGAGAAGCTAGAAGCGGCGTTTGGATCTTCGATAATCTCCTGCGGCAATGTGGATCGGAAAAGTCTTGGTTCGATTGTCTTCGCTGATCCAGAGAAGCTAGAGATTTTGAATGATATAACGCATCCATGGATGAAAGAAGAAGCCCTTCGCCTTGCGCATGAGTGCGAAGAGAAAGGGATTATCCCTGTAATAAATGCAGCGCTTCTGGAATCAATGGGATTTGTAGATCATTGTGATATCATTGTGCTTGTCACAGCGCCTTATGAAGCGAGAGAGAAGCGGGCGATGCTACGTAGCAATCTCACTTCAAATGAGTTCAGAAAGCGTTCAGATGCACAGAAAGAGATCGGGCTTTCATTATTTAGCTCTGCTCGTCGCATCATAACAATCGTCAACGATGAGGGTGAAGAGAAACTAAG
>CAZURL010000097.1:0-7452 GCA_964623005.1 uncultured Spirochaetaceae bacterium | reverse complement strand
TCATCTGCTACGCACCATGCATCAACCATGGACTTAAATGCGGCATGAGTGACGTGATGGGCGAGATGAAGAGGGCTGTTGAGGTCGGATACTGGCAGCTTTACAGATATGATCCACGTCTTATCGATGAAGGTAAGAATCCTTTCCAGCTAGACAGCAAGGAGCCCAAGGGAAGTTTCAGAGACTTCCTGCTTGGCGAGACGCGTTATGCATCACTTATGAGAACGAATCCTGATGAGGCGGAAGCACTCTACCGGAGGTGCGAAGAGGAGGCGATGCTTCGTTATCAGGGATACAAGAAATTAGCTATGCAAAAGGAGGAGTGAGTATGAGTCTGATTGAAAAGCTTCTTTCAGCTAGCGCAGGCTCAGTCGCAACAATTGAACCTGACTGGGTTGTTGTTAATGACAGCTATGGAAGAGAGGTCGTCGCACAGGCAAAGGGGGTTAAATATCCTGAGAGGACATTGGTTTTCCATGACCACGACGTACCTACCGGTTCGAGTGACGCTGCGTCTGTCTTTAAGGCGATCAATGAATTTTCCCAGAAGTACAAGACTGAATTTGTTCAGGCAAAGGGAATCGGCTACTGCTATATGCTCGATGGCATCGTAAAGCCTGGAAATATAATAATCCATGCAGGAAAACATGCATCGATTTTCGGTTCAGTAGGCGCCCTTGGCCTTTCGGTCTCTCCAATCGAGCTTGCTCGGGTGCTTGAAGGCGGAAAGTACAGTCTTGTCGTCCCGAAGACCTTTTCGCTGAAGATTGAAGGGCGTTTGAATGATGGTGTCAGCGCCATGGATTTAGGCTTTGCCCTCCTGAAAGCTCTTGGAAGCAAGAAAGATTTCGCCCTTGAGGTGACCTCCTCCTTAGCAATGGAAGAAAAAATGATTCTTTCTGCAATGCTTTCCTTAACGGGTGCCAATGCAGTTCTCTTTACCGAAGAAGCATGCGAAAGCGCAGATTTTGTCTTTGATGCATCTTCTGCCAAGCGCATGGTAATGCTTCCTGTTGATACGCCTGAAAATCAGATGGGCGCAACTTTTGCGGTCACTGAAAGCATTGAAAATGTCAAATTCAACGCAGGTCTTATCGAAGGTTATACCGCTGGCAGAATCGAGAGTTTGAGAAAATGCAGGGATCTGATCAAGGGTAAAAAGCTGAAACTTGGATTTAGGCTATCCATCTCTCCTGCAACAAGCAAGGATTATCTTCTCGCCTTAAAGGAAGGCATCATCGCGGACTTTATCGATTATGGTGCGCAGATTCTTGCTCCGGCAGATCACAGTATCGTCTCCCAAGGGCCTGGGGCAATGGGAGAGAACGAGAATCTGATAACAACAGGACTTTATACATATTCAGGTTGCATGGGGCTTGAGAGCGCTCATGTCTACAGTGCATCAGCTGAGACTGTAATCGAAAGATCTTGGGCATAGGAGGGAAGAAATGGAAAAGGAATTCTATGGAAGAATCTGGAAGTTCGGTGATGATATCGATACCGATACAATCATTCCGGGCCGTCGTGGAACCATTCCGACAATCGAAGAGATGAAGAAATATGCCTTTGAGCTTTTGCGTCCGACCTTTGCCTCTTCTGTTCAAGATGGAGACATCATAGTCGCTGGTAAGAATTTCGGATGCGGTTCCTCGAGAGAGCAAGCTGCGACAGTCTTAAAAGCTAATGGAATCAAATGCATAATCGCGAAAAGCTTTGCGCGTATCTTCTTTCGCAATGCTTTCAATAGTGGCATTTTGCTTATTGAATGCAACGGTATACAGGATGTATGTGACGGTGGGGATATCGTAAGTGTTATTGTCAATGAGAAAGTCAGCGTAAACGGGCATGATTTCAAGATTGCAAGGGTTCCTGAGAATCTTTTTCAGATCATTGAGAACGGCGGTTTGATAGAAGATGTTAGAAAGCGTCTTGAAAAGGGCGTCAGACCAGTCGAGATCACGGCGTTAAGCGATAAAGAAAAACGGGCAAAGGGATTTACGCTTGCTGAAAAGCTCTTAAGGGCAAATACGGGCGTAAAAGATCTGAAAGCCGGGGATATCGTGATAGCAAAACCGGATTTCTTCATGCTTCATGATATCTATACGCCTTACCTCGTAGATACCTTCCGCAAGATGGGCGTGGATAAGATAGCAGAACCAGATAAAGTCGCTATTGTATACGATCACTGCATGCCGACAGCTGTAGCGAAAAATGATTATTTCCATTATGACGCAGGCCTTGAGCTTGCTTCGACATTCGGTATTTCAAAGCAGCATATCGGAGAGGGCATCTGCCACACAATCATGCATGAAAAGGGCTATGCAAAGCCAGGTGAGCTTGCCATTGCAACAGATAGTCATACAACAACATATGGCGGAGCTGGCAACTTCTGTACAGGCGTCGGTACCGCTGAGATGTGCGCTGCATTGATTACAGGAGAGATATGGCTCAAGGTGCCGTCTGCTATCAAGATCGTGCTTAACGGAAAGCTATCGGACAAGGTCGCAAGCAAGGATGTGATTCTCAAGATTCTGGGTGATATCAAGGCAGATGGCGGACAGTACAAGAGCCTCGAATTTACAGGAGAAGGGGCTAAGGCAATGAGCATGGATGCTCGCTTCACGGTTTCCAATATGTCTCTCGAAGCCGGAGCGAAATGCGCGCTCTTCGAAGCAGATGAAAAGACGGCAGAGTACTATGGTATTCCGCTCTCTTCGATTGATTGGATAAAAATCGATGACGATGCAGTGTATGAAAAGGTTCTTACCTACAATCTTGATGAGCTTGAGCCTCAGCTTTCATGTCCTCAGGGTGTAGATAATGTACACCCGATCAGCGAGGTTATCGGAACAAAGGTTGATGAGGTCTATCTTGGCTCCTGCACAAACGGAAGCATTGAAGATCTGAGAATCGCTGCCGAGATAATGGAAGGCAAGCATGTCCCATCTTCTATGAGATTCATCGTATGTCCTGCAACCAATGATATCTTCAAAAAAGCTATCGAAGCGGGGTATATCGAGACATTTATTGAAGCTGGTGGGGTAATCATACATCCATGCTGCGGACTTTGCTGCGGTATGCCATATGGTCTGCTTTACGATGATGATGTTCTTCTTTCCACTTCAAATAGAAATTTCATTGGGCGTCAGGGAACAAAGAAAACATTGAGTTATCTCTGCTCTCCTGCTGTTGCGGCTGCCAGTGCTCTCAGCGGTATGGTTGTTGATCCGAGGGGGCTTTGAGATGAAGAGTTTTGAACAGCTGATTGAACGTCTTAAGGCCTTTGAGGAAAAGAGAAGAGTTGCTGTCGTTGAAGCTGCTGATGAGCATACGCTCCAAGCCGTGTTGAAAGCAGAAAGCGAAGGCCTTGTTTCCCCTGTTTTAATTGGGGATGAGAAGGAAATAAGAAAGGTTCTTTCTTCCCTCGGTGACGATAAAGAGGACAGGGAGATTATTGACTGCTCAAGCGGAGAGGAGAGTGCAAGGGTCGCTTCCTCTCTTGCAAGGGAGAGCAAAGTCGACTGTATCATGAAGGGCCATATTGAGACAGGCGTTCTCATGAAAGTGATGGTAAACAAGGAGTATGGAATCAGAAAGGGTAAGACTATGAGTCTTGTAGCCTTTATGGAAAGTCCATACTACCACAAGATTTTTGCTATCACAGATGTGGGGCTGCTTACCTATCCTGATAAGGAGCAGAAAAAGGCGGCGCTTGAGAACGCAGTCAAAGCTTTCAGAAGATTGGGGCTTGATACCGTAAAGGTAGGCATAATCGCAGCCGTTGAACATGTAAATCCTAAAATGCCTGAGACGGTTGATGCAGACTGGATCAAGAGCGAAGGCTGCGAAGGGGCTTTGATTGAGGGGCCTATCAGTTTCGATTTGGCTTTCAGCAAAGAAAGCGCCGCAATAAAAGGGTACGAGAGCGAGATAGCTGGCGACATTGATTTAGCTGTTGTACCGGATATCGTAAGCGGAAATATAGCGGCAAAAAGCATCACCGTCCTTGGTGGTGGTCGAACAGGTGGAACCGTGCTTGGCGCCCTTGTTCCTGTGATTCTGACATCCCGAGCCGCAAGTGCAGAGGATAAATATCTGTCAATCGTTGTAAGCGCACTTATTGGCAGAGATAATTAAAAGGAGAGAAGAAATGAGCAATATCAAGTTTCAGGTCTGCGGTTTACCTGCAAAGTATTACGTTCCGTTATTGATAATAGTTCTGCTGGCATCCTATATGGGGACGCTCAGTACCACAGTTGTCGGTGCGATTCCTTATCTGATGGCTGTAGGAGGATTGTTCTTCTGGCTTGGAAATACAATCCCGATCCTCAATAGCTATCTTGGCGGCGCATGTCTGCTTCCTCTGTTCGGAACATCTTTTATGAATTTCCTCGGTCTCATTCCTGACGGGACAGTCGCTGCAGTTACAAATCTTATGAGAACTGCCGGTTATCAGGACTTCTACATTGCTGCAATCTTGGTTGGAAGTGTTCTCTGCATGGATAGAAAGATTCTTTTGAATGCTACTGCACGATATATGCCAGCGATTCTCATCAGTCAGGTCTTTGCTATTGGTTTCTGTCTCTTGGGTGGCATAATGACTGGTCAGGGCATAAGCACTGCCCTCTTTGATATCGGAGCGCCGTGTATGTCAGGCGGTTCAGCAGGCGCTATTACAACGCTTCCTGCAACGTACTCACAGCTTTCAGGTTTGGATTTAACTTATATGGCAGGCCCTTATCTCTGCTATGCTTCGATTTCCAATGTTCTTGCAGTTCTCTTTGCTGCAATCGGAAACAAGGTATTTGATAAGATTCCGGGTTGGTCAGGCCATGGTGCGATTCTTGTTGCGCGAGCGGGACAGAGCAGTGAAGAGGTTGAGGTGGAGAAGAAGGGATCGAACCGTCCTGGTACGACTGCTGACTTTGCAAAGGTTGGTGCTGGTATCCTGATTGCGTGCACAATCTATGAAATGGGAATGCTGATCAATCATTTCATTCCTGGTCTTGCAGGGCTGGCATGGGCAATCATAATCGCTATCGTCATCAAATGTACCGGTATTCTTCCCGAGGATATCTGTGACACGACGACATACTGGATGAATTTCATGCTCAAGAATGGGTTGCCAATGCTGATTGCTGGAATCGGTATTGTCTCGCTTGACATCACAACGCTCTCCTCCTATTTCTCAATCGGAGCATTCATCGTAATCATTCTTGCAGTTGTAGGTGCGTTTGTAGGAGCAATGATTGGTGGTAAGCTTGCAGGACTTTATCCATATGAGACAGGCGTCACCGCTGGTCTCTGCTGCTGTAACATCGGCGGAAGCGGAGATATCGCAGTTTTGACGGCTGCAAACAGAATGAACCTTCTGGCGTTCGCATCGATTTCAACAAGGATCGGAGGCGCGCTTATGGTCATTTGGATCAGCCTTCTCTATCCACTCTTCTCACACATTTATCCAACGCTTTAATCAGTGGATCTAACCGTACTTTCCATGGGTTGGGGGAATTACGCCCCAACCATGGAACTTTAAGGGGGAAAAAAGAAAAATGAGTTATAGAATCTTTGCAATAAATCCCGGCTCCACATCTACGAAAATAGCGCTTTTTGAGGACGAAAAGAAAATTTTTTCAGCTAATATAGATCACGAAGCAAGCGAGCTGGCGAGATTCAATGATATATCGGAGCAGTTCGATTACAGAAGGGAAATAATTGAATGCTATGTCGAAAAGGCAGGTTATTCTCTTAGCAACGTCGATGCTTTTTCCGGAAGAGGCGGAGGCCTTGTCAGCGTTGAAGGAGGAACTTATGACGTTAATGATATCCTCCTTGAGCATGCTCGCGTAGGTTTCACGATAAAGCATCCTGCAACCCTTGGGCCTCAGCTTGCTTATTATTTTGCTAAAGAATATGGCGCAAAGGCATTTGTCGTAAATCCTCCTGATGTCGATGAATTTAATCTTGTCAGCAGAATTACAGGTATTAAGGATGTATACAGAGAAAGCCGGGTTCATGCGCTTAATCAGAAAGAAGTCGGTATAAGATATGCCGACTCAGTTGGCAGAAAGTACAGCGATCTCAATCTGATAATCTGTCATATCGGCGGTGGTGTAAGTGTGACTGCCCATGAAAAAGGACGCATGATCGATTCCAATGATATCGCAAACGGTGATGGCCCTTTTGCACCTACGCGTTGTGGAAGCATCCCTGTTTCCAATATCGTTGATATCTGCTTCAGCTCGAAATACACGAAGAAGGAAGTCATGGATTTAACGCGTAAAAGCGGTGGCTTTGTAAGTCTTCTTGGGACAAGTGACTGTAGAGATGTCGCAAAGCGAATGGAAGAAGGCGATAGGAAAGCAAAGCTCTATTACGATGCCATGATTTATCAGATTGCAAAATATATCGGTGCAATGGCCGTAAGTCTGAAAGGAAAAGTGGATGCTATAATCCTTACAGGCGGCATCAGCAAAGACAAGTATGTTACGGATGCGCTCATCGAACAGTCTGGTTTCATTGCCCCCACTGTCATTATGGGCGGAGAGTTCGAGATGGAAGCGCTTTCATCCGGTGCGTTGAGAGTCTTACGAGGTGAGGAATCGGCAAAAGTCTATACGGGTATTCCTGTATGGAATGGCATTGAGTGACAGGATCGGATTATGAGTGCAACGATTGTCTTGATTGGTTTGGCTTTTATTCTTAGCTTTTCAGCGCCTCTGTTCTTCATAGGAAGAGCAGGGTATAAGGTAAGGGGATTCTTCTCTTGCCTTATAATCGGTATTTTCTCCTTTATATTGCCTTATCTGATAATCATCAGGCCTATTATGGTAGAGAGCGCTGGATTGAATAGTCTTCTCAGATCTTTCGTTCAGGCAATTTCCTATTCAGCTTCCTGTGGCTTCTTTCTCTTTGTCGCAACGATTCTTGCGCGGCAGATTTCAAAAGATCTCAGAATGGGGTTTGCCCTAGGGATAGGGCAGGCATTGGCTGCATCGATCATTACAGTCCTTATCCCTTATTTCAATAGCGCGTTTTACCTTATACAGCTATCTGGAGGGACGCTTGCAGATAGTCTTATTTCAATGGGGCTTACAGTAGAGGAGGCCGATCTTTTCATTGATAGTCTGCTCTCTATTCCTGCAAGCGATTACGTATTGAGTGGAGCAGAGCGAATGGTATTTTCCATTGCGCATATCGCTGTTGGCGTATTTTATGGGAAATATCTTGCCATGGATAAAAAGGTAAAGGCTGCAATCGTTCTTTTTATTCCGTTCTTTTCTGTCTATCTGATATTATCCATCCTTGGAATTAGCGGGGATTATTCACTCAGTTATGTAAGTGTGACGCTCATGGCGATTGCCTCGATAATCATCTGGCTTTACATGGCAAGAAGGGAGAAGCCTCAGACTGGTAAAGTGTAGTTTTTTCCTTTCCATAAGTCTTATTTTT
>CAZURL010000096.1:0-7579 GCA_964623005.1 uncultured Spirochaetaceae bacterium | reverse complement strand
TGATGATAAATAAAGCACAAGCCAAGATGTTACCAAGAAAAACAGACTTTCCAATAAAATCCATTCGTTTTCACTTTTGTGGTACTGATGATTTATGCAATTGCCTTTCCCTGCCTAGGTGACTATGATAAACGGGATGAAACGGAAGCCGATAATCATAGCAATCATAATTATTCTCGCTACCTTGCTTCTCTTGTTTGCGCTTGGCATGGTGAGGCCTTCGGTTTCGATAGTGTCTTCTGATCTTCCTTTGGGCTTCTCTATTATAAAGAAGAGATATTTTTCACCTAATTATAGATTCACAGGTAATGCAGCAAATGCAGATTTGGTGATTGTCATGCCTGATTCTCAGGTTCCGGAGAGTTCAGGCCGTGTTGTACTATTCGGCCGAGAGGCAGAGGAGGGTGAAACACCTGACCTCATCCTGATTCCAGATATGAATGCAATATGGGAGTGTGCGCTATCGGATAGAGTGGAGGGTATTCTCTATAATTCTGCGGAACGAATACCGTCTTCAATAGCTTCACATCTCCTCTCGATTGATGATAATGCAATCGAAGCATCTTATTCAGGACGCGTCTCTGTTGCAAATGAAGAAGAACTGCAAGCGAATATCGAAAATGCCGATGTCATCCTTTTCATCTCACCTACATCATCTACGAGGATTCTTCGTGATACCCAAGGAAAGGAGAGCATTGTAGACTTCCTTCACTATACGGCACTTGAAAGTACGGCTGTCACAGGCTATGTAGGCATAGATTGGGATAGTACGATAAGAGGTTTGCTAGATGGCGGCGATACGCTTGACTACGCTCTCTTTCCTGCCGAGAACTGAGTAGAGATTATCTAAAACATGCAATTTTATCTTCTCCCTGTCTTCGCCTCTGAGTTCTGCGATGAATGAGAGCGTGTATTCCGTGTATTCCGGAATCGTAGGCTTTCCCCTCATTGGAATGGGCGCAAGGTATGGAGAGTCTGTCTCGTAGAGGATTCTATCAAGGGGAACAATCTTTGCACTCTCCTGTATGATTGTATTTCCTTTGTATGTGACATTACCTGCAAAGGAGATGTAAAGACCTTTGTCGAGGGCCGCTTTCATCAGCTCTGGGCCAGAGGAATAGCAGTGCATAATTGCTCGGCACTTGAAGGAGGAAGAGGTTATTGCCTCCTTTATCTCATCATCTGCGTCTCTGGTGTGGATGATAAGAGGTACTTTTAGTTCTGCTGCTAGCTCTGCCTGCATCATAAAAAGTTCCATGCTCTCTTTCTTTCCACCATACTTCCAGTGATTGTCGAATCCGCACTCTCCGATAGCATCAGCTCCATATCTTTTGATATCCCTCAGAAGAAGCTCTCGTTCCTTTTCTACACCTTCGTAGTTCTCATCTTTGAGCCTCCATGGGCCAGAACCAGCGGAGATGAAGATGGACGGACGTTCGGGAAGAAGCGGTAGCCTATCTTTATAATCCTCTGGTACCGTTCCGACATCGATTCCGATAAAATCCTCAGGGATGACGAGATTATTCCGTTTTGACATTGAGAGTGAATGGAAGTGGCTATCTATGATCATATATGTTTCTCCATGTAGACAACGGAATGGAGAATGCCGAATTTCTCTCCGCAATCGGTGAGCTTTCCGCAGATTCTGTATCCCATCTTCTGATGGAACTCTACACTGCCTTCTCCTGGGTACACCACAACCGCATAAAGGTTGTGTATATCCATAGTCCTAAGTCTGTTCTCAAGCTCTTCGTAAAGATGCTTTCCAACTCCTTTTCCCACTTCGTCTCTGTTTACATAGATCGAAACCTCGACGCTCCTTTTATAAGCTTCGCGCTCCCCGAAGCGATGTGCATATGCATAGCCAAGGATCTTTCCATCTTCCTCTGCCACAAGATAGGGGTAGGGCTTGAAGGCCTCCACGCGTCTTGCCATCTCCTCTTCTTTCGGGGCCGTGTATTCAAAGGAGATTGCTGTATGTTCCACGTAGTGCGAATAGATATCGGTCACTGCGGGGATATCATCAGTTCTGATATCTCTGATTTCCATTTTTCTTCACCGCGGTTGATGATAGCAGAAGGGAAAAGTATTTGCATCTATCTGCCTAATACTTCATAATCTACGGGGAGGATATGCATGGACAGATACGATGTTGTGATAGTCGGAACCGGTCCGGCAGGAATGGGCGCGGCCTTCTCTCTTCTGGAGAAGAGAAAGGATATCTCGATACTGATGATAGACAAGGCCCCGGTCTCAACAGGCGGCATGAGGAACGATTGCAAGATGAATTTCACGTTCCCCATTGGTTTCCCATTCGAATATTGGACAAAGGAAAGCGCTGAAAGGTATCTAGAGGAAGTAAAGGCATTCCTAAAGCCGAACATTCTTCCGAAATCGAATATATCGACATACCAATCAAGAGCTGAGAAGCTTGGATGTTCGCTCCTTGAGATACAGCAGACTCATCTAGGGACAGATGGCGGACTCCGCCTTATACAGAAACTGATGACAGAGCTTCAGGAAAAAGGTGTAGATCTTGCGCTCAGGGAAGAGATGCTTGCTATAAACGGAGAGCAACGCTTCATAACGACAGATCAGAGGGAAATCGGATACAAGACAATCCTCATTGCACCGGGCCGTCAGGGTTTCCACTTCCTTCAGGATGTGATGCAGATGCTCGATGTGCGCTTTATGGATAATATCCTCGATGTCGGAATCAGGGTTGAGACAAGGATAGAGCACTATCCTATTGTCAAGGACTATTATGATCCGAAGTTCTATTTCCCTGAGAAAGTGCGCACATTCTGTACAAACAGCGGTAATGCGCATGTCGTAAAGGAAAAGTATGTCACTGAGCGTGGGGATATCTGGTACAGCGTTAATGGACATGCGTATGCGGCAGATGCGTCGAGGAACAATGGCCTTGTCAACTTCGCGATCCTCAAGACAGTGCGTTTTACAGAGCCGCTTGCCTCAGGTCAGGAGTTTGCAGAGCATCTTGGCGTAATGTCAACGCTTATGGGAGGCGGAAAGCCTTTGATGCAGAGGGTAGGGGATTTCAGACTCGGAAAGCGAAGCAAGAGAGCAACATTCAATGACGATCTCTATGACTTCCAGCCATCGCTCCGTGATTGCTGCCCTTCGGATATCTCGCTTGCCATGCCTTCGAAGATTCTCAGGTATATCTGGTCGGCTATGAAGAAGCTCGATACCATCATCCCAGGTATTCTCCATCCTTCCACAATCATGTACTATCCTGAAATCAAGCTCTATGCGAATAAGCCTGAGTATATAGACAATCATTTTCAGGTTTCCGATGGTGTGTACTTTGCTGGTGATGGTGCAGGAACCAGCCGTGGCATAACAGGTGCATGGGCCTCTGGCATTAGAGCGGCAGAAGGAATGCTAGAGCATCTTTGAATTGATGTCGATTCTGTGCGATAATAGCTACAGAATCTGCCCAGATGGTGAAATTGGTAGACACAAAGGACTTAAAATCCTTTGGCCTTTGGCCGTACGGGTTCGACCCCCGTTCTGGGCACTCCTGACTCTGAGGAGTTTATGAAATCTGTTACGATACTTATCAAGCCAGCATCTGGTAAGTGCAATATGAGATGCCGTTACTGTTTCTATCAGGATGAAGCTGAGAACAGGGAATATAAAGATTATGGCATGATGAGTGAAGAAACAGCAAAAGCTCTTATCGATAAAGCCCTGAAATCCTTTGATGATGTAACATTTGCCTTTCAAGGCGGAGAGCCTACCTGCCGTGGCCTCGATTTCTTCCGTTTCTTCTCCGCATATGCAACAGAAAAAGGGAATCGCGTCCATTTTGCAATCCAGACCAATGGTTTTGCACTCAACAGAGAATGGATTTCGTTTTTCAATGAATATCATTATCTTGTGGGGCTTTCTTTAGATGGCGATAAAGCCCTCCATGATAAATACCGCATAGATGGAAGCGGCAAAGGCACTTATAAGCGAGTATTCTCCACTTTCCAGCTATTTTCTTCACAGCATGTTACATTCAATGTGCTTATAACGCTGACAAAAGATGCGGCAATGAGGGGCGGGGAGATCTATAAATTCCTCAAGCGAAACGGTGCAAGATACCAGCAGTATATTCCCTGTATAGATCCAATAGCCAAGGATAGAGGGGGCGAGGATTTTTCACTTACTCCGGAGGCTTATCTGCATTTCCTTAAAGAAGTATTTTCCCTCTACTATCGGGACTGGGAGCGCGGTGATTACGTCTCCGTCCGCTATTTCGATAACCTCGTGAATATGATGATGGGACTTCCTCCTGAGTCCTGCGGTCTTCTCGGTTTCTGTCCTTCAACATATGTGGCAGAGGCAGATGGAAGTATCTTCCCTTGTGATTTCTACGTCCTTGATGATTATCTATTAGGTAACATAAATACCGATAGCTTCTCTGATTTCGATAAAAAACGCACGGCGATAGGCTTTACGGAGAAATCGATGAAAGTAGAAAGTGCATGCAGGAATTGCCCTGTATTCATGCTCTGCCGTGGCGGTTGCAGGCGAGACAGGGAGAATTTCAGGACAGGTGAGCTTGAGCTTTCATACCTCTGTCCAGCCTATAAGGAATTTCTTGGATTTGCCCTTCCTGGGCTTTCTGCAATGGCGCGTGTGGAGATGATGGCACGGCAAAGAGGCTTTTCTTGAAAGGCCAGCCATTGTATCTTCTTCTCAAGGAGTTCATATGCTAGAACTTAAAAACATATATTGGAACACTCCTCAGGGGAAGGATGTGATAAAGGATGTTTCTATCAGGATCGATGGAAGCGGACTTGTTGTCATCACTGGCCCGAATGGAGGTGGAAAGACAACGCTTGCAAAGATTATTGCAGGCATCGAAAAGCCATTGTCAGGGAAGATTCTTTTCAATGGCGAAGATATAACGGAACTCGACGTAACAGAGCGTGCACGTCGAGGAATCAGCTACGCATTCCAGCAACCTGTAAGATTCAAGGGCCTGACTGTCAGGGATCTCTTGTGCCTTGCATCCGGCAAGGAATTGGAAGAGAAGGAGATATGTGCTCTTCTATCCAAGGTCGGACTCTGTGCAAAGGACTATGAGGACAGGGATGTCGATGCATCTCTCTCTGGCGGTGAGATAAAGCGCGTTGAGATTGCGACAGTTCTTGCAAGAAACACATCGCTTGCAATATTCGACGAGCCTGAGGCTGGTATAGATCTCTGGTCGTTCAATGGGCTTATCGAAGCATTCGAGGAGATGAAAGCAAAAAACGGAACGGAAATCATCATTTCCCATCAGGAAAGAATACTCTCCGTTGCAGACAGGATTGTCGTTATCGAGGATGGATGCGTTAAGGAAGATGGAGGAAGAGAGGAAGTATTGCACCGCCTCATTTCTCTTTCAAGCCATCAGCCATCCTCTTGTGGGAGGTTCTAATGGACAAGAATACTGAAAAGATTCTAAAAATCGTAGCGGATTGGAAGGACTCATTCTGCGGTGCGTACTCTGTCAGGGAGAATGGCAAGGGTATTATCCGAATGAGTACGGAGAATATAAAGATAGATGCAAAAGAGGATAAGCCTGGGCTAGACATAAGGGTGAAAGATGGAACGGATGGAGAGACTATGTACATCCCTGCTTGCGTTACTGTCGGTGGCATTGATGATCTTGTATATAACGATTTCTACATCGGAGACAATGCAACTGTTACGATAATCGCTGGCTGTGGAGTTCATACCGAGAAAGGCGAGAAAGCGCGCCATAATGGCATTCATCGTTTCTTCATTGGCGAGAACTCGAATGTTAAATACATTGAGAAGCATATCGGTCTGGGAGATGCTGATAGCGAAAGGGCAATCGACCCGGAGACAGAAGTCTTTATAGGCAAGAACTCTGTGATGGAAATCGATTCTGTCCAGATCAGGGGCGTTTCAAAGGCAAAAAGAGAGACGCGGGCAACTGTCGGAGAAGGGGGATCCTTTATCGTACATGAAAGGATGCTCACGGCAGGGGATGAAGAGGCCGTTTCCATCTTCGATGTCTCGATGGATGGCCCGAATAGCTCTGTCGATCTTGTATCGAGATCTGTTGCAAGAGAGAACTCAAAGCAGTCATTCCACTCTGCAATACGCGGAAACGCAAGCTGTTCAGGACACAGTGAATGTGATGCAATCATAACTGAGAATGGAACAGTAAGCGCGACGCCACAGCTGGATGCGAATAATATCGATGCATCGCTCATACATGAGGCGGCAATCGGAAAGATTGCAGGTGAACAGCTCTTGAAGTTATGTACGTTCGGTCTCACAGAAGAAGAGGCGGAGGAAAAGATAATCAAAGGATTTCTTCGCTGATAACGTCCCCGGTGTCGGGGACTTTGTAGTCGTAAGTACTATTGATAATCCTCTGAAAAAAGTTTGCTTTTCAGAGGATACATTCTTGTTTAGGGTATTACTCCATTCTAAAGACTTCTCGGAGTGGAATCGAAACAGGTGAGTTATCTGGATTTGTGTCCATTACATCCTTCATATAGTCCCACCACTTCTGGATGATTTCTTCCGTGCCTAGATCCTGAGAGCCTTTATCGCCCTTTATCCGCTGGAAAGCAAAGAGATAGCCTGTCTCTTCATCTAGGAAGATTGAATAATCGTAAACGCCGCTTTCCTCGATCTTTTTCTTCACTTCAGGCCAGATTTCCCTGTGTCTTCTTTCGTATTCCTTTTCGCATCCTTTCTTAAGATGCATTCTGAATGCTTCTCGTTTATCGTTCATATCTTCATTATACTCTTCTGGTAGGCAATTGACACTGGTTTTAAAACTCAGTATTCGTTTCTCGGAGGATTATCAGTGGAAAGAAAAAAGCTTGTTACAAGAGGCATTATCTATCTTCTTGCAATGGTCTGTCTTGCATTTGGACTTACAATGAATGTTCAGACAGGACTTGGCGTTTCTCCTATTGTCTCAGTTGCTTATAGTACATCGGCTGTCCTGCATTTGAATTTCGCCAATACGACATTCATGCTGTACACTGTCTTTGTCATAGTTGAAATCATAATACATCTATCGATACACCGCTCTGATAAATCTCTGCTTGTAAAGGATCTCCTTCAACTTCCGCTGAGCCTCGTCTTTACACGTTTCATGGCGCTCTTTCAATTCGTTATTCCACAACTTTCTTCCTATCATATGGCAATCAGGCTGATAGCTCTTGTCATTGCTATTATCGCAACGGGTGTCGGTGCTGCTGCATCGCTGTCGATGAAGATTGTTCCGAATCCAGGAGATGGTATTGTTCAGGCGCTTGCAGATCTTTTCAATCATTCAGTCGGTTTCATGAAGAATGTCTTCGATGGCTTTAATGTGATGCTCTGTCTTCTCATCGGCCTTGCAGGATCAAACAGAGTGATAGGCATCGGAGTTGGAACACTTATCGCGTTCATCGGCGTTGGCAGAGTGATTGCGCTTTTTAACAAGCTATTTGGGAAGAAACTGAAGGAAGCTGCGGGACTTTAGTGCTGGAAATAATGGGAATCAACCCATCATACGAAGCTTCCAGATTGGTTTTGTCTCCGTTTTGCC
>CAZURL010000095.1:0-7818 GCA_964623005.1 uncultured Spirochaetaceae bacterium | reverse complement strand
AATAAGGATGATAAATAACGGATAAGTAAATTGATAAGGCTGCTGCGGCAGCCTTTATTTTTTGTTATCCTTAACCTATGATCCGAAAGGCAATTTTAGAGGAGCTTGATGTAATCGAGGATATCTATGAAGAGGCTCGGAACGCTATGAGAAGAAATGGCAATCCGAGCCAGTGGGGGGATTCATATCCTAAACACGCCCTTCTTGTTGAGGATGTGGATAAAAGTCGGTTGTTTGTTATCGAGAGGGAAGGATGCATTGTCGGTGCATTTGTTTTCTTTATCGGAGATGATCCTACATATCAAAGCATAGATGGTGCATGGCATAGCAGTAATGCATATGGTGCCATTCACAGAATTGCTGGGAAAGACAATGCTCATGGAATATTACAAGAAGCACTCGCCTTTGCCTCTGCCAATATTTCCTATCTTCGTATCGATACTCATCGCGATAACAAAATCATGCAGCATTTATTAACGAAGAACGGCTTTCAGTACACTGGGATAATCCATACTTATGATGGTACCGAAAGACTTGCATACGATCGTATATTATTGTGTTGACTGATTTATCTTTGGGCTTGCAGATGATCGCCCAAAGATTAAATGGAAAAGAACCCAATAAGCTGTTGATGATATGTGAAAATAGCAGTTAAGGCATTATCCAAGCTGAAAAATGCTTATTTTCATGGCAAAGTTTTGGTAATAACGAAAAAACGGTGGGAATTACAGTCATTCCCACCATCTGTCATTTACTGTTTATCAAGGTAGCCTGACGCTTCTCCGATGAGAGTTGGGATATCAAGATGCTGTGGACAAACGCGTTTGCATTTTTCGCATTTGATGCACTCGCTTGCTCGGTTGGTTTTTCCGTTATTTACCAATCCATTATAGAAGAAGTGCGGTCGGTTATGATCACCGAATGCCCTGATATCATTGAGTGCACCGAAGATATCTGGAATATCAATCTGTTTTGGACAATCCTTCGTGCAATAGCGGCAGGAAGTGCATTCAATCCTGTTCTCGTTCCTGATTGCCTCAACAACGTCCTGGAGTTTTTTCCTTTCATCATCACTGAGGGCTTCCATATCCGTGAATGTGTTGAGATTATCTTCTACTTGTTCGATTGTGGACATCCCGGAAAGCACAGTGATAACTCCATCAAGCGTTGCAGCGAATCTAAGCGCAAGCGGAGCAGCTGTACCTTCTTCGAGTATGCCTTTGCCAACGGTTGCAAGAAGACCGCCCTTTATAGGTTCCATTATCACAATATCCTTGTTGTGGCGTCTTGCAATCTCATAGGTCTTTCCTGATTCAATCATTGGGTTATCCCAATCGAGATAGTTAATCTGAAGCTGTACAAACTCCACATCGCTCTGTTCTTTTAATATTCTTTCCAAGAGTTTAGGGGTTCCATGGAAGGAGAAGCCAAGATGTCTGATCTTCCCTTCTTCCTTCATCTTACGAGCATAGTCCCAACAACCCTTTTCCACGGATTCCTCATAGCGGCCATCCTGAAGCGAATGAATCAGATAATAATCGAAGTATTCAAGGCCTGTGCGCCTTAGCTGCTCATTGAACATATCCTCAGCGGTGAAGGTATCTGTCACCTTCCAGCTTGCCATCTTACTTGCCATTGTGTAGCTATCGCGGGAATGCCGTTCTGTTATAGCTTTCTTTACGATTTCTTCAGAACCTTCATAAACATAAGCTGTATCGAAGTATGTCCCGCCCCTTTCAAGGAACATGTCCACCATCTTCGCTGTTTCTGAAAGGATAATCTTTTCATCTTTCTTAGGAAGTCTCATTAAACCAAAACCAAGTTGTGCAAACATAATTTTCTCTCCGCATGTATTATAGCATGCGGAGAGGGCCTTGGTTTTATTTATTAGTCAATTTTGATGTAAGCGTGGAAAGCTCATCTGCGGATAAACCGATTGTGTTTAGGGTGTACATCTCTGCAACTGTCTGTACGCCATCATATGGGAAGGGGCGACCATTCATCGTTTCAAAGAATTTTGTGATAATTGCGGAGATGATTGTGTACTGTTCCGAGCCTTTCTCAACACCATAATAATTCTCATAGCTTTCCATGTAGTCCTCGATGATTTCATCCATTGTTGCACCGGTAAGTGCTTCAAGAAGCGCGACAGTCATGCCAGCTCTGTCCTTTCCTTCGTTGCAGTGGATAAGGTAAGGCCCATCATTTGCAATCATGAATCTAAGTCCGCTTGCAAGCTTTTCAGTAAATACTGGTGAGAAGAAATCAACTCCCATGTCAAGAAGAATGACATCTCCATCTGCTAAGAGAGATGCGTAATAAGGTGCAGAGGTAAGGCCTTCCTGAACAGATTCTTCATTATCTGCAAGATTGATCACCGTCTTTATGCCTGCTTTCTTTGCAAGATTATCAGCATATGGAGCGCGCGCATCGCCTCTTACTGGGCTACAGCTCCTGTATAGTACACCTTCTGCAATATTGCCCACATCAACCATTCTGAAATTTGCAAATACTTCATCAGATGCATAGTCCTCTCGGATATCTGTTCTCTCAAGCTGCCGTACTGCATATTCTTCTGCATATCCATCTTTCTCTTCCATGCTGATTGTCACTTCATCGCCAAGGACAGCACCTGAAAGCGATTCAAATGAACCATAGTTCACTGCAATTGAAATACCCTCATCGGAGATAACTGCGATGACAGAACCACTGTCTACATCGCTATAATTTGTGCCGAGCGGAATAGCGCCAGAGAATCCTGCGACAGTGACATATACCATATCGCCAGGAGCATAACCGGCAATAGTAGCTTCTTCCTCTGTAATGGAAGTTCCTGTGTTACCGTATTTTGAAATAGAAGTAATCGTTCCGCTAAGTACAGCGAAATCGGAAGCGAAGAGCATTGTCCCCATCAATAAGATGGAAACCACAAGTAAAAGTCTTTTCATACATTCCTCCTTTTCCATTATCACACTAAAAATAAATATTAGTCAGGATGCTTGGAATATTTCCTGCAAAAAGACTTTCATTGAAGCAAAAGAGAGGCTACGATTTTCATATGCATCCGCTTTTTGATTTGTCACATACGATTGCATCACCGTTACTAGAAGATGATTTACCATTCAATGCACTTATCCATTTGAGGGCGTATATTGAATCGCTTTTTCCAACGCTCAGAGATTACGATGAGGTTGAAAAAGGCATTTACATCCATAGAAACGCTATTGTCAGTGATAATGCAGTTTTGCTTCCACCTACTGTAATAATGGATGGCGCTGAGCTTAGGACAGGAGCTTTTATACGCGGCTCTGTGATAATAGGCAGGAATGCCACCGTAGGCAACTCTGTTGAAGTGAAAAATTCTATACTCTTCGACGAGGTAGAGGTTCCGCATCTTAGTTACATCGGAGACAGCATCCTCGGCTATCGTGCGCACTTCGGAGCAGGTGCAATGACATCGAATGTCCGCCTCGATAAGAAGAGCGTAAGGATAAAGCTTTCTGATAGAGTCATCGATACCGGGTTATCAAAACTCGGAGCGCTTGTCGGTGATAGAGCAGAGATTGGTTCTAACTCTGTCTTGAATCCCGGTACCGTCATTGGACGCGATGCCATTGTCTATCCTCTCACAGTTGTCTATTCATCAATTGAGGCGGGGCATATTATGAAAAGTGATGGAACTGTTGTCCGTAGGGGATTTTGATGGCTTCTTTTGATATTGTTCATATATTAAAACAATTTAATATTGATAATATTATTGGAATCAATGAGATTTCGTCGGGTCATATAAACGCAACATATCGTGTTGATACGCCTTCCATGAAATATCTTCTTCAACGGGTAAATACATCGGTTTTCGAGTATCCAGAGAAGATGATGGAGAATATTAAGCTCGTTCTTTCATTGATCCCTCGCCTGAAGCTTTTCGAGACCGTGGATGGTAGACCTTATTACAGCGATGAAACGGGCTTTTACCGTGTTTATAACTTCATAGAAAATTCTGTGAGCTATGATAGGATCGATTCTGTTGGCATGGCAGAGAGGATGGCACAGGCTCTACGTTCCTTCCATAGTGCACTATCCTCTCTCGATGGAAGCAAGCTTTTCGAAACAATTCCTCGCTTTCATGATATGGCATTTCGATTTTCAGAGTTCGAGAAAGCAATCGAAGAGGATAGGGGCAATAGACGTTCAAAGGTGAAGAAGGAAGTGGAGTGGATGTTCTCGGAAAGGGAACGTGTCTCGAAAATCAGCGATCTGTATAAAGAGGGCGCGTTGCCTGTCCGTGTCACACATAATGATACAAAGCTTTCGAATATCCTTTTTGATAGAGCTACCGGTGAATACATAACGTTTATCGATCTTGATACCGTGATGCCTGGAACAATTCTCTTTGATATCGGGGATATGATACGTACAGGGTGTACAAGCGCGCTTGAGGATGAGGCGGATTTGGATAAAGTCCATTTCAAACGGGAATACCTTGAAGCAATGAAGCGTGGGTATCTTGATAACAATGGAGATGTTACTGAGTTAGAGGCGTCATTATTTGAGGAAGCAGGACGGACAATAACGTTTATAATAGCCTTAAGATTCCTCACAGATTATATAAATGGCGATACGTACTACAGGGTAGACTACGAAGAACATAACCTTGTAAGGACTCGTAACCAGATAAGGCTTATTGAGGAAATGGACAAGGAGATCTGATGAAAAAAGTAGATAAAAGTACGGGAATATATATAGCGGACTCAGCCGATGATCCACTCTCTTCGATCGCTCCCACCTTCCAAGAGGTGATTGATATGCTCTCAGGCTATATACTCTCCGCATCAGGATGGAGAGCTGTACTTGCAGAGAGTAAAAAGGAAGAAGATTCAACAGAGTTTGTTACGCCTTCTGATAAGATCATTGCAGCGCTTGCGGCAAATGCTTTCTTCGATTTCCTTTCAATGGAGAATCCTAAGATCATCGTTGGCTCTGACACGCGTCCAACAGGAAGGGTTCTGCTCTGGATAGTCGCACGGATACTGAGGGCAAGGGGGGCAGATGTTCGATACCTTGGTGTTTCCTCTGCTCCTGAGATAATGGCGTTCTCCCATACTGCTGATGGTTTTTTCTATATCTCTGCCTCTCATAACCCCATAGGACACAATGGCTATAAGTTCGGGAGAAAGGGCGGTGTTCTTTCAAACGATGAGTGTACGGAAGTAAAGCGTATATTCCATGCCTCTTTAAAGGAAGGATGCGTGGAGGAGATGAAGAAACTTTCTTCATCGCTTACTGAAAATGATGCAAAGGCGCTTTTGAATACCCACGAAAGAGTAAAGAGTGCTTCATTGAAGTATTATCGTTCATTTGTGGCTAAGACAGAAAAACTCAAGAAGGGGTTCGAAATACCCTTTGGTATAGTAATAGATTTCAACGGTTCTGCACGCTCGGCATCAATCGATATCCCATTTTTGAGAAGTCTTGGCGCTCGGGTCTGGACTGCAAATTCCGTTCCGGGACAGATTGCACATGCAATAGTACCAGAGGGCGAGAACTTAGAGACTGTCCGGCTTGAGCTTGAAAAAGCTCATAAAATCGACAGCCGTTTTCTTATTGGCTATATGCCTGATAATGATGGAGACAGGGGCAATTTCGTTTATCTTTCAGATGATGGCAACGTAAAAGCGTTACAGGCTCAGGAAGTATTTGCGCTTGTTGCCTCGATTGAGCTTGCTGATATTGCAATGAAGAGGAATGGGAGAAAAATCGGAATTGCGGTCAATGGCCCTACATCGCTTTTGATTGATGATATCGCGAGATGCTTGCACGTCTCTGTCTATCGTTCTGATATCGGCGAAGCGAATGTCGTTACCCTGTCTGACAAACTTAGAGCGGAAGGAATTAAGGTTCCTATCTGCGGTGAAGGAAGCAATGGAGGAAATATTACTTATCCGGCAAGAGTCCGTGATCCGCTTAATTCTGTTATGACGATTGCAAAGCTTTGGTCTGTCGATGGGCTATATCTCTACCTGATGGCAGCGCTTCATGGAATCAACGTTGATGATAGCAATGCGTTCTGTGAATTTAAGAGGGCGCACATAAATGATGAGGTGTCACTTGATGGACTTCTTGATGCGTTTCCTTCTTATGCGATGACAGCAGCATTTTCAAAAGATGCGGTTCTCAAGATCAAAAGCAAGGACTTTGATGCGCTTAAAACAGAGTATGAGAAGATACTTCTTTGCGAAGTGGAGGAAAATCTGCCGGAAAACGCAGTCCGATATGAGATAAGGCAGTACGAAGGAAGTGATGAATGTGTTGGTTTTGGAGCGGCATATAGGCCGTATCCATCAACAGGCGGCTATAAGGTTCAGTTCATTGATTTAAACGATAACCCTATTGGCTATCTTTGGCTCAGCCGTTCTCGCACGGAGCCTGTCTGTCGTGTGATGGTGAACATAAAAGGCACTGATGCAACAGAGCATGATAGGCTTCTCAAGTGGCAACGCTCAATGGTTGAAAGAGCCGATCGTCTCCTTTCGTGAACCTTCAAAGAAAAAAACATATGCTCTTCATGATTCTTCATTCATCAAAGGTTAGATTTATGCATGGAGGCTTGGAAATGAAGAAAAGAATCCTTGCGATTACAGCGGCGCTTTTGATAATGAGCGTTACACTTTATGCAGCGACGGCTTCGGAACTTTCTCAATTATTCTCCGATGCCATAGCTGATGGCGATATAGCTCTAGCCATCGATTATTATGATGAACTCAAGGAGCAGAGTTCAAAGGATATGACAAATGCTCGCAGAAGCTACGAGAAGGCTATTGCGGCTGGTAGCATACAGAGAGCGAGAGAAGCACGAAGCAAATTCATTGATGCATCGGATTATTCAATAAGTGAAGAAGACAGTGAGGCGCTTCTTTCTTTGATACTCTCTGAAAACAACGATGTTGCTATGGAGCATGCATCATGGCTTTATAGAAATAGCCGGTATTACAACCCAAGTGTTACATTTGAGTGGAACAGTTCGGGCGATTCCTTCCGTTATAGCTTCTCGCATACGGTGACGGTTGTTCCAGGAACGGAGATTACACTTCCTTCTGCTGAGAATGTCAGCGCAGATACATCCCTTGTTGGAGTGCTTATCGGTTGGGGCATTACTCCGGATGAAGTTACATATGAAGCAGGTGAGACAATCAGTTCACCGCTTACCAGTCAGACACTCTATGCTATCTGGGAGACTCAGGTAAGGTTTGAAGATCCTGTAACTGGTGTTGTTTCGGTGACTGAGGATATTGCTACAGGTGATAGCGTTGAAATTCCTGAACTGACAGCCCCGGATGATACATATGTCTTTGTTGGCTGGGTGGACGAGAGTACAGGTGTTTATATTGCATCAGAAGAGACTGAGTATGTGCTTGAAGGTAACGGTGCAGTGTTCAAGGCACTTTGGAAGAATGTCGGTATCACGGATCTCGAGGCCAAACACTATGATATAACAGCACTTCCTCTTAACACTCAGGTAGAGTTGGACTTTACGGTAGAAAATAACGGTACCGAGGATCTTAGAGGTCTAAATGTAGTGGTTGAAGGTAGTGATAATCTCTCGATTCTCAAGGACTCTGGAAGGATCTCATTCATCCCGGATGGACAGAAGCTTTCAATGGTTGGACTGAGAGTTGTTGCTAAGGAAGCTGGCGACCACACGCTTACAGTTACGATCACTGATCGCGATGGCGATAGTTGGTCTCAGGCATTTACTGTAACCGCAGCTGAGTAAGCATTTTAACAATACACTAAAGATATGGCTGTTGCACGATTTCA
>CAZURL010000094.1:6180-7985 GCA_964623005.1 uncultured Spirochaetaceae bacterium | reverse complement strand
TTCGCAGCCTCTGAGTGCGTACCTTTCGTAAAGACAGGAGGACTTGCGGATGTTGTCGGCAGTCTTCCACAGGCATTTGATAAAAATGAATTTGATATCCGCGTGATAATTCCTTGCTATCATGCGATAAGCCCAGACTGGAGGAACAAGATGGAGACCATCTATTACTTCCAGATGGATAATAGAATCTACGTTGGAGTGAAGAAGCTTGAACACGATGGCATTACATACTACTTCATCGATAACGAGCAATACTTTTCCGGCATCGTCCCCTATTATGATATGTTCCAGGATCTGGAGCGATTCGCGTACTTTTCAAAGGCAGTGCTCTCAGCTCTTCCTCTGATCGGTTTCCGTCCTGATATAATCCACTGCCATGACTGGCAGACATCGCTTATTCCTGTATATCTTAATACGTTCTTCCAAGGAGATTCATTCTTCCGAGGCATAAGGACGGTATTCACGATACATAATATAAGATTCAAGGGAGAATGGGACGTTGGCCACATCAAATGGGTATCAGGACTGCCGTCAGAGTGCTTCGAGCCAGGTCTTCTTGTAAGTCCTTATCAAGATAGGAGCATTCCACGCGATGACTGGAACTGCACGATGATGAGAGGCGCGCTCGTCTACTCTGATTACATCACGACAGTCAGCAATAGCTATGCAGCAGAGATACAGACTCCACAATTCGGCGAAGGCCTTGATGATATCCTCAAGTGGCGTCATGACAGGCTCTGGGGCATCATCAATGGCATTGACTACAATGTCTGGAATCCAAAGACAGACAAGAAAATCGACAACAATTATGGTCTGAATGACTTTACGTCAAAGCGAAGCAAGAACAAAGCCATGCTGCAGAAGACGCTCGGTCTTCCTGAGAATGACAAGGTATTCACCCTCGCAATCGTCTCAAGGCTTACCAACCAGAAAGGCCTCGACCTTATCGATCAGATAATGGACAGGCTCTGTGCCATGGACATTAATCTCATTGCACTCGGAACAGGAGATGAATACTACGAGAATATGCTTAGGTATTATCAGGGTAAGTATGCTGGAAAGATAGCAGCATGCATAACCTACTCTGATGATCTTGCACACAAGATCTACTCAGCCGCTGATGCAATACTCGTCCCCTCTGCATTTGAGCCATGCGGTCTGACACAGCTTATCGCGCTTCGTTATGGACAGGTTCCTATTGTCCATGAGATCGGAGGACTCAGAGATACGATAAAGCCTTTCAATGAATACGAGGATAAAGGCACTGGATTCTCGTTCTACAACTACAATGCAGACGAGCTTCTGGATAGAATCAAGCACGCATACTACATCTTCAATGAAAGAAAGGATCTCTGGAAGCATCTACAGAAGAGAGGTATGAGCGAAGACTGGTCATGGAAGAAATCCATGGAAATCTACAAAGATCTCTATTCGAGGATGTAATGCACTTTGCGTTTCTGTTGATGGGTTCTGAAAAAAGAACCCAGTTAGATGAAAATAATGCGGTTATCGGGGTCTCCTCAATCGAGGAGGCCGAAGAGATTTCGAGAGAATTAGTAAAAGAAGGCGTAATGGCAATCGAACTCTGCGGTGCTTTCGGCGAGGAAGGCGCCAGAAGGATCATAAAAGCAACAGAACATAAGATCGCCGTTGGCTATGTCACACACTTTCCCGAAGATGATGATCTCTTTATAAAAGCTTTCGGATCATGATGTTATAGGTTATGTCTGAATACAACGTATCAAGAAATCAAACACAGAATGAGTTTCTTAGGGAAGCGTCAGCACAAGGATAAACAAAACAAG
>CAZURL010000094.1:0-6080 GCA_964623005.1 uncultured Spirochaetaceae bacterium | reverse complement strand
ATGAAATGAGAGGAAAGTGTGTTCTTCATAACAGATAAAGGCCGGGAATACCCCCGGCCAGATCCTCTCTCTCACGAAACTTAACCTTAGTTAGTTATGTTCTATCCAATGGCTGAAGACCTTTGAGCGAAATGTCGACGTTGTAGCCTTTATCATCCAGATATCGGAGGATCTCCTCTAGCGTGAAGCTATCGAGGGTAGCCTGATCCGATACATATCTGATATTCGAGCTATCTGCTTCGACTGCGTACGACGGCAGGATATTCCCAGTCTGTTCCTCAGAGGTACCGAAGAACATAAAGCCTCCGACGAAGATGAAGACAACCGCAGCTGCTGCTGTTACCAGCGCTGGCATCGATACCTCCAGTCTTCTTCTGATGAAGTTGACCTTACGCCCTTCCTTGAAATATTTCTTTTCGAGAAGGTTGAATATCTCATCCTTCTTCCTGTCTAGAAGCTCGTCTGGGTACTCGCTCTGTCTCAATTTACTACCGATGGCACTCATACCATCGAGGTGTCTTCTGCAAGCAGGACAGTGCTCGAGGTGTTCCTCCACCTGCGTCTTGTAAGGCTCTCTAAGCTCATCATCTAAATAAGCCGAAAGCATCTGAGCATCAATACACATCCCTTTCCTCCGAACCGAGGGCTTCTTCAAGTTTCTTTCGAGCCCTGAACACCCTCACTTTCACATTTGTCTCAGAGATTCCTAGCACCTTGGCTATAGTCTTATAGTCAAGCCCGGAGAACTCCTTCAGCTGGATTACCATCCTTAGGTTCTCCGGAAGCTGTGCTATTGCAGCTCTGACCTCTCTGCGATTCTCGGCTTCTATGACCTCTGTAGCGCCATCCCTATCGTCGGATGTTGAAAAAGGCATTCTCTTTACCTTTTCCACCATCTCATTCTCACGCTTGTTGCGTCTTACGTGATTAAGCGCAAGATTTTTCGCAACACGGAGAAGCCAGTACTTCGCATCATCCTCGCTCGGAAAGGTCATGTTCTTCACATAAAACCTTTCGAACGTCTCTTGTGTCAGATCCTCAGCAACCTCCAAATTATATACAATGTGGATTATCACCTGGATAAGAAGATGATAATTTGCATCGTACACCATCCGGAAATCATCGCGATCTGTGCTCTTTATCTCCATAGTATCAACAACCCAATCGCGAAAAGGTTACACTTTTTTTTCAAGAATTGTTCCAGAAGGTGTATCGCGAACGATAAAACCTCTTTTCAGAAGCTCATCGCGGATCTCATCAGCCCTCTTATAATTCTTTTCCTTCTTCGCGGCGCTTCTCTCCTCAAGAAGCCTTTCTTCATCTTCTCCTCCGACTTTCTCAGCAGCCGGAGCCACGATTTCATGTAATTTAAGTCCAAGTATACCATCCATATGGTATATTGCACAAAGCTTGTCGGATGATGGGATGTCATCCTTAAGCATTGTCCATAGCACGGAAAGCGCCTGAGGCGCAGAGAGATCATTCTCCATGGCCTCGTCGAATGCCGCCATATACTCCTTTGCCTTCTCTCCCGGACTATCCGATGCCGCAGTCTCAGAAAGCAATGCCTGTATGCGCTCTACAAGGTTACGTCGTGCAGAGCGCGCATGATCCAAAGCTTCGTATGAGAACTTCAGCTGGCTCCGATAATGCCCTGTCAGGCAGAAGTAACGGTAATCAAGAGGATTATACCCCTTTTCCTTCAGCACCGAAAGCGTAAGAAATTCGCCGGAGGATTTGCTCATCTTTCCCGAATCATTGAGCAGGAACTCCCCATGGCACCAGTAATTGACCCACTGCTTTCCAGTAGCGGCCTCTGACTGGGCGATTTCATTTGTGTGGTGCACAGGAATAGCGTCTATTCCTCCGCAATGGATATCAAAATGCTCGCCAAGATACTTCATCGACATAGCTGAGCACTCGATATGCCAGCCCGGGTACCCCCTTCCCCAAGGAGAATCCCACATCATCGCCTGATCTTTGAACTTTGAATTAGTGAACCAGAGCACAAAGTCCTTTGGATTCTTCTTGTTCGAATCGATATCAATACGAGCACCGCTTTTCAGCTCGTCAAGATTCAATTTGGCAAGTTTTCCATAGTCATCGATTGAATCAATTGAAAAATACACATTTCCGCCGGAAACATAGGTGTGTCCACCCTTCTCCAGTCTCTGTATAAGCGCAATCATCTCCGCAATATGGTCAGTTGCGCGGCAGACAACTTCCGGCCTGATTATATTAAGATCTTTTTCATCATCGAAAAACGCCTTGGTGTAGAAAGCGGCAATGTCCCAGACACTGCGACCGCTCTCCCTTGCGCTTTTCTCCATTTTATCTTCACCATCATCGCCATCGCCTGTAAGGTGGCCAACATCGGTTATATTCATAACGTGTTCGACCTCATAGCCAGCACGATCCAGCGTACGATGCAATAAATCTTCGAAAATATACGTTCTGAGGTTTCCTATATGCGCATAGTTATAAACTGTAGGCCCGCAGCAATACATCTTAACTTTCCCCTCTGTTATAGGGACAAATTCCTCGATGCTTCTAGACATTGTGTTATATAGCTTCATGCCAGCCTCCGATTCTTGTTATAATACCAATAATTTAGCCAGTTTCACAATAACTACAAGAAAGGTCAAAGATTATGGAAAGTCCGAAGTACATGATAAGCGATTTCATCGTTACTGAGGGATATAGCATGTCAAACTCTTCTTCTCTTGGCACAGGTGGAGACGCTGAATATTACGCAGAGCCAAGGGATGTAGGAGAAGCGATGAACGTCATGGAATTAGCATATAAGCGTTCACTGCCTGTCACGATAATCGGAGGAGGAACGCACATTCTTGTCTCGGATGAGGGCATTCCTGGCATCGTCGTCTCAACACGCTGCATGCGTGGCATCTCCATCCGTGGCGACATGATCGTAGCGCTTCCCGGAGAAATGCTTGATGGACTTATAAATATTGCAATCGAACACAGGCTGAAAGGACTTGAGGAAATAGCAGGAATCCCCGGAACGATCGCAGGGGCACTCTCTGTGAACGCAAATGCAAATGGCCGATCGATATCCGACCTGTTTCTATATGCAGATGTGCTCACATCGGATGGAAAAATCCATCGATTTCCTCATTATAAGGATGTGTTTTCCTATCAGGAGACAGTCATCGGGCAAAATGGCGGCATGATTATATCCATTGCCCTCTGCTTGATACCTTCCATAAAGACCGCGGAATCAAGAATGAAGAAAGAGGTCTTTGTCGAGAAGATGTTCATTCCCCCTGCACCCCGCTTTTCCAGCATTATCTACAAAGATCCCGATGGCATGAGAGCGGCAGACTTAATAAAACGCGCAGGAGCTACGGGAAAGAACGGAACTAGAGCTGAGTTCTCCGAGTATGAAGGAAATACGATCTTCACCTATGCCGGCTGCACCTCAAGCGAGATATATCAGGCAATGATAATGGCAGAGAGCAAGGTGAAAGAGAAGTTCGGCATCACACTTGAGCGTTCAATAACACTTCTTGGCTCATTCAAAGATCCAGAGACAGAGAAATATCAATGAGACTATCGGAAGAAAGCCTCACTTTAAGCTCAGAATGCTCTCCGAAAGCCTCGAATGTCAGAGCTGCAAAGAATCTCCCCTCATCATATCCTGCTTCAATCTTTCCAGCGTCATATACTGCAACAAGACCATAATCACTGTCATAACCAATCTTAACGCCGTGGATTTCCACAGTGAATCTATCGCTTTTTCGGCTATTGCCCTTCTTCGAAAACGAATACTCCATCGAAGAATAGAATCTGAAACCATGGAGCGTGAGGTATGATACAATCTCTGCTTCATATGGCCGATAATCATCAGAGAATATCGGGGTATTGCCCATTTTCATAGTAATACGGGAAAGAAAGCCCGCCTCTCCCAATGTCACAGAGACGCTGTACATATAACGTTCTTTATCTGAATAGAGTACGGGAGGACTTCCCATTGTGAATGTCAGAGAATATTTTCCATAACCAACGGAGAGCGACAAGAGTCCATCGAAACCAAGCTCCGGAGAAAATGTGCCGATTCCCATTCCGGAAAAAATCCAATAATTGAACGAAAAAGCGGTAAAAAGGACATCCCAGTTCTCACTATCCTTTCTGTCCTCCATGAAAGGCCCTTCATCATATCCCGCTGCTGCATAAAGCGTTGCAAAAGAGAAATGTTCGTAATTCAGCGCCATTCCTCCCAAAAGCCTATCATTGAGCGTTGTGAATAGAGATAACGGCCCAAGGCGTAAAAGCGCACCATAACGCGTTCCGCTATTTGAGAATGGCAGAGCTTTCGGTACAAGGTCAAACCGTCCCTCATGAGGTTCAGAGAGTGTTCTCAAGAGTCCTCTTCTATCTATCTCTCCAATAGTAAGGTCTCCTACTGAGATATATAATTTCATACGGGAAAGGGAGAGCGAGAATACATCGCTTTCGACTTTCTTAGTTTCATCTGTAAGACTTACATCGAGCGCAAAACATTCAAAAGATGACAGGAGCAAGAGCAGAAGACATAGTATTCTCATGTGATATATACGCTTTTGCCGAAGGTTTTTGCCAACTTCCGTCTTTACTTTTTTTTTACCTTGCTATATCACTCTCGTGTTAATGTTTTGAATACAGGAGATAGCTAATGGTTATATTGACGCTTAACTGTGGCAGTTCATCTGCTAAATATCAGGTATATGACTGGGATCAGAAGGATGTGCTTTCCGTCGGAGTTGTTGAAAGAATTGGTCTTGAATATTCAACAATCGAACAGCAGTCAGTCGGGAAAGAAGAATATAAAGAGAAATTCGTATCCCCGACACACAAGGAAGCGATAGAACTCATTCTTAAGATGCTTGTCGATCCGAAATACGGTTGCATCAAAAGTCTTGATGAAATCGGAGCAGTAGGTCACAGAGTTCTCCATGGCGGCGAGCGCTTCAAGAAGTCAACGCTCGTAACAGACGAGGTTGTAGAGGAACTGAAAGAGCTTATACCGCTTGGCCCGCTTCACATGCCAGCAAATATCATGGGAATCGAGGCGGCAAGGAAGCTCATGCCAGGAGTGCCTAATGCAATCGTAATGGATACAGCATTCCATCAGACCATGCCCGAAGAATCCTTCATGTACGCTGTCCCCTATGAGTGGTATACAAAATATAACGTCCGTCGCTATGGCTTCCATGGAACAAGCCACCTTTACTGCGCAAAGAGAGCTGCACTCTTGCTTGGAAAAGAGAACAAAGATACAAACGTAATCGTGCTTCACATCGGAAACGGCGCATCTGCATGCGCAGTGAAGAACGGCATGTGCTACGAGACGTCAATGGGACTTACGCCGCTTGAAGGCCTTGTAATGGGTACTCGCTCTGGCGATATCGATCCGGCAATCATCCCTTATATCTCCTCAAATCTTGGTTTGAGCGCACAGGAGCTTGATACATATCTTAACAAGAAGTCAGGCCTTCTTGGTCTCTGCGGCATGTCGGATAGAAGAGATGTCAATGCAGCGGCGAATAACGGCAACAAGCTTGCTCAGCTCAGTGTTGATATGGAAACCCATAGAATTAAGAAGTACATCGGTGCATACGCAGCGCTTCTTGGCAGAGTCGATGCTATCGTATTCACAGCAGGCGTCGGAGAGATGGGTGAGCATATCAGGCTCGGAGCATGCAAGGGACTTGAGAACCTCGGCATCATGATCGATGAAGAGAAGAACAATCTCTCCCATTGCCGCAATGCAGAGACCTGCATTTCAAAGGAAGAAAGCCCTGTGAAGATCTTCGTTATCCCGACAGATGAAGAGCTTGTAATCACAGAAGATGCCTATGCCCTCATGAATGGAACCTATGATGTTCACACGAACTTCCATTACACATTCGAGAATCCTGACTATGTAAACAAGGCTCGCCAGAGAGGACTCAAGGAAAACCTCAAGAAAAATCCTGCGCTTGAGAGAATCATCGCACTTCCACCAGAGAAGACATCCTGCTCTATCTCAGGTTGCTAAAGAAATACGCTGCTGCCGGGTAATCTGGCAGCAGAATTTCATT
>CAZURL010000093.1:0-8040 GCA_964623005.1 uncultured Spirochaetaceae bacterium | reverse complement strand
CTGCAACTGCAAGTACAAGCAGAGAAACTAGTACTTTCTTCATCTCATCCTCCATTTAAAGGGAAATAGCTCCCCTTTTCTTTTTGAATTTGGTTTCTTGTTTAAAATTCTCCTGTATGACAATGAAGCGACGATGGTTGGAGAATATTACGAGGATGTATAGTCGGTGATGAAATCTGTGTTTTGTGAATTTTATGGAGTTTATGAAACGGTTGAGTGGATATTGCGTTTCAAATAATATTGAATCATGAAATTCTTAATCGCATCTGATATACATGGTTCAGCTTATGCAGCTGAAAAACTTCAAAAAATCTTCAATGATTCTATGTTCGATGAAATCCTTCTGCTCGGAGATCTACTTTATCACGGGCCACGAAACGACTTACCTAAAGGATATGAGCCGAAAGCCGTCATAGAAATTCTCTCATCGATGAAAGATTATATATTATCTGTCCGAGGAAACTGTGAAGCTGAGGTAGATCAGATGGTTCTTCCCTTCCCTGTTCTCTCAGAATCCGCACTCGTATTTGCAGATGGAAAGAAGATCCTGATGACACATGGTCATACGATTACACCGGATAATCACCCATCTGGAATCGACTGTTTCTTCTCCGGACATACACATATCCCTGTGCTGGAAATAAAAGATAGTGTTCTTTATCTGAATCCAGGCTCGCTCTCTATTCCAAAAGGAGGCTTCAAAGCAAGCTATGCCATCTGGAATGATGGCGATATTGAAATAAGAGAGCTTGAAACAGGCGCTATCATGTTTTCGAAGGGAAGATCATAACAACAGTCACGAATCCAGCGCTCTCGCTTATTGAAATCGATCCATGATGCAGCATCATAATCTGATAGGCAATAGGAAGACCGAGTCCAGAACCTCCGGATGTTCTTGAAGCATCTCCTCTTGCCCATGGCTCGAAGAACTGTGGGAGCGGTTTTGGAAGCGTACCTTTATTCCTCACCTCGACAACCGCAGCGCCATCGCCGCCTCTATGGAATGAAATAGAGGGCGTTACAGAGGAATCTCCATAGATTATTGCGTTCATTATAACCTCAAGAAATGCTCTGGTTATAAGCGCAGGATCGGCGTATATCATGATATTCTCCCCAGTGACTGTGCATGAGAGTCTATGGGAAGAGAGAACGTCGTCAGTGATTTCGAATGCATCCATTTCTATGGGCTTTATTTCGATATCCGGAGAGAGTATGTATGAGTAATAGCTTACGCTCGCAATACGCGATGAAAGCGTATCCGTCTCCTTCTTCAACGCAGAGAGAAGCTTGCCATCCATAGGGAAGACACCATCAAGAGCACCATTTATAAGAATACCAAGGGAGGTAACAGGAGTATTCAGATCATGGGATATATTCCTGATCCATTCCTTTCTAGAAAGCTGATGGCGGCTTAAATCATCTGCAAGCCTATTGATAGAAGAAGCAATGAGCTGTATCTCTTCCGTCTGCTGCTTGCCCATCGTTATATCAAAATCACCAAGCGCAAGACTATTAAGCGCATTCTGGATTTCACGTACAGACTTCTCATTCCGTTTCGATACAATTGCAGCAAGGATTATCGAGATAACAAGCGAAAGTGGCAGCACAATCATGAAAAAGAGCATAACAAGCGCTTCTATAATGAATGCTGTCGGAGAATAATTTCTGAACCTATATACCAAAACATCGATATAAGCAGACGGCTCTCCATCGACTGTAATGACAATAGTCCCTGCTATATCCTGATCTGTAAGCGCCTCAGGAACCTGAACCTCCGTTGGCACGGAGGGGGCCATTGGCTGAAATACAACGCTCTCGAAACTTGAAGGAACAGAGGATGATGTGAGCGCAATCTCATATCTAGGACTATCAACAAGGACGCTTCTGTAGCTTATGTCATCCTGAAAGTTAATACTCAGCCTCTGCCCCATATCCGGCGGAGGATTGATACCGCGCGCATTTTCCGTAGAAGGAAGATCCATTCCAGCAGGGCTTCTTCCAAATGTCGCAACAAACTCCCCGTTTCCATCTCTGAACAAAAGACCTGAAATACGCTCGGAGATAATCGCAACCATACTATTGAAGACGTCAGATTCATCGGAAGCATTCATCTTCCAGACAGCCTCTTCAACCGAGTCTGCAAATTCCTCGAATACCCGTTCCTTCCAATCCGAGGCAAGTTTGTAATTGCCGATTATGACGATAGCAACCTCTACTATTAACAAGAGGATAACTATCGCCATTATCGAAAAGAA
The DNA here is from genome assembly GCA_964623005.1 of uncultured Spirochaetaceae bacterium. GTDB lineage: Bacteria > Spirochaetota > Spirochaetia > Sphaerochaetales > Sphaerochaetaceae > Ornithospirochaeta. The sequence goes on along the minus strand of CAZURL010000093.1, from coordinate 5,785 downwards.
AAGGCGCAGGAAGTGATGACGCATGATTAAGCCTTCTTACCGGAGAACCTGTATCCGTAGCCGCGTACTGTGTCGATCCACGTACCTGGCTTGAGCTTTGCTCTTATATTCTTTATATGCGTATCAACGACTCTTTCGTAACTTTCGAAATTATAATCAAAGCACTGCTCAAGTATCTGGGAGCGCGTAATCAGATTCGGCGTATTCGATGCGAGGAAGAATACAATCCTCCATTCAGCAGCAGTAAGCGAAATCGAGTTGCCGTTGATGGAAAGCACATGCTCGTTATCATCGATTACAAGCACATTATCCTCATCTCGATATGTATAGACATTATCTGTTACAGTCCCTGCATCATCGACTCTCCTGAAAAGTGCCTGTATGCGCAGGACAAGCTCCTTTGGACTGAACGGCTTTGTAATATAATCATCACCGCCGAGCTCAAAGCCAAGGATTCTGTCAGATTCCTCAATCCTTGCGGTAAGGAAGATTATGGGAAGGCGCGGATATTTCTCCTTCATATCCTTCGCAAACGAAAAGCCATCCCCATCGGGAAGCATGACATCCTGAATCAGAAGATCGGGAACAGCCTCGGAAAAAGCTTCCCTAGCGCTCTCGATTGTTCCAAACCCTTTTGCCTCATAGCCAGAGAGAGAAAGATATTGCACTACCCCATCCCTGATTACATCATGATCCTCAACAGCATATATAAGTTTCATAACGAGAAAAGTTTCGATGAATAACAGAGGGTTTTCAATACCGGAATTATTAACTTCATCGAAAGAACAGAATACGCGTTAGAATTTCACCTCATGTCCAAGAAATCTATAGCCATACCCACGCACAGTCTCAATCCAATCTGTCCGCTTAACGCCAAGCTTGCCCCTCATATTCTTGATATGCGTATCGATTATCCTATCAGAAGACTCAAGACACTCAGGAAAACACTCTGAAAGCACCTGCTGCCTTGTCACCAATGAGCCTGCATTATCAGCCAAGAAAGTGAGGATCTTCCACTCGCTTGCGGTAAACACAATGTTCCTTCCATCGAGAAGCAAAAGATGGGAGTCCCAATCAACGATGAGTTCCGAAGAACGGACGCGGAAGATGCGCTTATGAAGCGAGAATCCGGAAGCTTTCTTCCGTTTGAGTATCGAAAAGAGACGTAGAGATAACTCCTTCATCGAATATGGCTTTACCACGTAATCATCACAGCCAAATTCAAACGAGATTATCCGATCGCTTTCAGAAGATCTTTCCGAAGCGACAACGACAGGGAAAGGATAACTTGAGCACACTTTCCTAAGGTACGCAAGCCCATCTCCATCTTGATAATCAAGTTCCATGACGATAATATCTGGCGGCAGTTTCTGGACTGTTCGCTGTAAATCAGAGAGCGAAAAGAAAGATTCGGAAGAGAACCCATTGAACCTAAGATACCCCGCCAACTTCTCCCCCTGATTTTTATCAGCATCCGCAACATATACTAACGCCATAACTGGGATTGAAAGAAATGATTACGCAATCGTCAATATTTTTTGCTAAAACTATAGAATACCATCAAATAACACATATTTTTTCATAAAATCAAAAGAAAAAACACTTTTGAAATAACAAGTACGCTTCTTACTCATACGCACTTGGTCATAATCAATCCACTCTGCTATCATCACAGTATGAAAGCTCACCACCTTTGCGACATATTCTCTTTTCTTCTTTATGGCCTTGTGTTCGCAATCTCGCTTTCATTCATACCCAATGGATCAGACACACTCGTTGTCGAAGCAGATGGAATTGAATATGCCTATTCGCTTCAAGAGGATGGAATCTACAGTTTCACTGGCGCTCTTGGCACAACAGAAATAGAGATCAATGGTGGAAGAGCAAGGATAATCTCATCACCATGCCCTAATGGCACGTGTATCAGACAATCCTGGTCTAAGACACTCTGCTGCCTTCCAAATAGAGTGATTGCAACAGTCGGAGGAGAGAGCGATGTCGACGCAATATCAGGATAGAATTGCATATCTAGGCGCATTATCGCTTCTATTTTCATTTGCAGAGCTTTTTATTCCCCGTATCCTGCCTTTTTTCAGACTAGGACTTGCAAACATTCCTCTCATACTGGGCCTTACATTGGATTTCCGATCCTATTTTCTTCTCATTTTGATAAAAGCCATCGGCAATGCATATATCTCCGGAACGCTCTTCTCGCTATTCGCCATTCTCTCAATTGCCCAGAGCGCAGCATCCGGTATTCTGATGTATGCGCTCTACCATTCTTCGATAAAGCTCTCAATCTACTCTATCTCTGCACTTGGGGCGCTTATAAGCGCACTCACCCAGATATCTATCGCATCGCTCTATGCCGGGAAGGGCACGCTCTCATTCATGCCGCTCATGATTGCGCTTTCCCTGCCCTCCTCTATTCTTGTCGCATTCATTTCAAACCGCATTGCGATACCGGAGAAAATCACATTAGAAGAGAGCGAGAGTAAGAAAGGAATGAATGCGCTCAGTATAATCGCGCTTATAGCCTCAGCTGGCGCTGTGCTTCTGGAAAGCAGCATCGAGCTCCTTTCAGTAAGCCTTATCCTTGCATTCATCTTCCAGAAGAGAATGGGCCGGAAGATAAAGCTTTTACCGCATATCGGGACGCTTATCTTCATGCTGATCTCATCTACACTGACGCCTTCTGGAAGGATTCTCTTCTCCCTATTCTCCTTCCCTATAACAGATGGCGCTCTGCTTACAGGGTTAAGAGGCGCGCTCAGGCTGTCCTCTTGCATGGCACTCTCTCAAGGATTCTCAGCTGCGATAAGACCTTCCTCATCGCTTCTATCACGGACATTATCCCTGTTCTCAACGATGCAGATCCTATTTCTTAATGCCGAAGGGACACTAAGGGAGAGAATAAAGGCAGCGCTACAGCTCGAGATGCATATTAAACGACAAATATCGCAAATTAATATTTCAGCTTTCACATTAATTAGCATTTTAATCATTTTCCCCGCATTATTACTTCTGGATTTTCTCTTTTTCTGATGAGTTTTTCAGATATGTATTGACATAATTTTTCCTTTTTTATATACGCTTTTATCGATAAATAAGGAGTAGATTATGTCAGAAGAAACAGAACTCTTTCCAGGGCAGCTAGAACTGCAGGAGATGATTGAAAGAGTAAAACGCGCACAGCGTATCTATGCAAACTTTCCACAGGAGAAAGTTGATGAAATCTTCCGTGCGGCTGCAATCGCAGCGAACAATGCAAGAATTACGCTTGCACAGGATGCTGTTGAAGAGACTGGAATGGGAATCGTAGAGGACAAGGTTATAAAGAACCACTTCTCCGCAGAGTACATATTCCATAAATATAAAGACGATAAGACATGCGGAATCATCGAGGACGATCCGGGATTCGGTATCAAGAAGATTGCAGAGCCTAAGGGGGTAATCTGCGGAATCATCCCAACGACAAACCCGACATCGACCGCGATCTTCAAATCACTTATCTCACTCAAGACAAGAAATGCAATAATATTCTCACCGCATCCGAGAGCAAAGAAGTGCACATGCGATGCGGCAAGAATCGTACTTGAGGCAGCTGTAGCAGCAGGAGCACCGGAGGATATCATTGCATGGATTGATGAGCCTACGATGGAGAAGACGGACTACCTTATGAAGCATCCGCTTGTAAATCTCATCCTCGCAACCGGAGGGCCTGGAATGGTAAAGTCCGCCTACTCCTCAGGAAAACCTGCTATCGGCGTAGGTGCTGGAAACACACCTGCGCTTCTGGACAAGAACTGCAACATAAAGATGGCTGTAGCATCAATATTGATGTCCAAGACCTTCGACAATGGCGTTGTCTGTGCTTCCGAGCAGGCTATAATCGTCCATAAGGACATCTATGCAGAGGTTAAGAAAGAGTTCAAGGAACAAGGCGCACACTTTCTTACAAAGGAGGAGCTTGCACTTCTTGAGCCAATTATCCTCGATCCGAAAAGAGGCTCTGTAAATCCGAAGATTGTCGGACAGCCAGCTGTAAAAATTGCAGAGATCGCGGGATTCAAAGTACCAGCTTCAACAAAAGTCCTGATCGGAGAGGTCAAGAAAGTAACTGCGGATGAAGCATTTGCACATGAAAAGCTCTCCCCTGTTCTCGGTATGTATTCCTGCAATAACTTCGGAGAAGGTTCTGCAATGGCAGCATGCCTCATTGCCCTCGGTGGTTTTGGCCACACATCCGTTCTCTACTGCGATGAAAAGGAACAGGATAAGATCGATTCATTCGGAAAGACCGTAAAGACAAGCAGAGTGCTTATCAATATGCCGGCGTCACAGGGTGCTATCGGCGATATCTACAACTTCCGTCTTGAACCATCCCTTACCCTTGGCTGCGGAAGCTGGGGCAACAACTCGATTTCCGAAAATGTCGGGCCTAAGCATCTTCTGAACGTCAAAACAGTAGCAGAGAGGAGGGAAAACATGCTCTGGTTCAAGCTTCCATCGAAGATTTATTTCAAGTATGGCTGCCTTCCTGTCGCGCTTCAGGAGCTGGAAGGCAAGAAGAGAGCATTCATCGTTACAGATAGCTTCCTCTTCTCTTCCGGCATGATTGATAGAATCACAGAGAACCTTATCTCTCTTGGCATAGAGACAGAAGTATTCCATCAGGTAAAGCCTGATCCGACGCTTGGGACTATCAACACGGCAATGCAGCTTGTAAATGCCTATAAGCCAGATGTAATCATTGCAGTCGGCGGTGGTTCTCCAATGGATGCCGCAAAGATCATGTGGCTTCTCTACGAACATCCAGAAGTAAATTTCGAAGGTCTTGCGCTTCGCTTTATGGATATCAGGAAGAGAATCTATGCTTTCCCGAATATGGGGACAAAGGCGGAGCTTGTCTGTATTCCAACCACATCCGGAACAGGCTCGGAGGTTACGCCATTTGCAATCATCACCGATGAGAATACCGGAATGAAATGGGCAATCGCAGATTACGCACTTACGCCTTCGATGGCTATCGTCGATAGCGAACTTGCTCTTGGTCAGCCAAAAGGACTCACAGCTTCCTGCGGCCTCGATGTTCTGACACATGCACTCGAATCCCTTGTATCTTCAATGAGCACGGACTTCACAAATCCGCTTTCGCTTGAAGCTGCACGCATTATCTTCAAATATCTTCCACGTGCATACAAGGATGGAACGGATCGTAAGGCAAGGGAGAAGGTACACGATGCATCCACAATCGCTGGAATGGCATTCTCCAATGCATTCCTCGGCGTATGCCACTCAATGGCCCATAAGCTCGGCGCAGCATTCCACGTTCCACATGGAATGGCAAATGCGCTCCTGCTTACCAATGTCATCCGCTTCAATGCAAATGACAATCCTACAAAGCAGGCATCGTTCCCACAGTATGAGTATCCTTCTGTAATCTCACGCTATGCACGTGCCGCGGACTATATCGCGATGAGTCTCAATGATGAGAAGAACACAACATATATCGAGACAAATCCAAAGATGAGCATGGAAGAGAAGGTTGAAGCGCTCATTCAGGGTATTGAACTGCTCAAGAAGGAGCTTAATATCCCATCATCCATCAAGGAATGGGGTGTTGATGAAGCAGAGTTCTTAGCTCAGGTTGACGAGCTCTCCGTAAAAGCTTTCGATGATCAGTGCACAGGATCAAACCCACGCTATCCTCTCATCAGCCAGATCAAGCAGCTCTATCTTGATAGCTACTACGGCAGACCGTGGCAGGAAGAAAAATAAAAAA
>CAZURL010000092.1:0-8130 GCA_964623005.1 uncultured Spirochaetaceae bacterium | reverse complement strand
AAGAAAAGTTATGGCAGTCATATGGTTCTTAAAGGACTTGATTTTCAAATTGAAATTTGCAGGGCATTCAGTTCGCTTTTAAATCTTATAGTTTTATGAATGGAATCCCAGATTCATTTTCTCTAAGGCTTTTTTCCTTGAAGAAGATAAAACCATTGACCTTATTTCTTTCATTAGGTTATTGTCAAACCATGAATAGAAACGTTCACCATCATCATGTCTGTGTTAGATAACATGCACGCCATGATGGGCTTTGTATATCGAGGTCTCCCTTTGGCGGAGGCCTTTTTTATTAGGAGGAGAAGTAATGAGTGGGATATTAAGCATAGCTATACAGAAAAGCGGCAGGCTTTCAGAGAAGAGCCTTGATATCATAAGAGGATGCGGCATCGATTTCGGAAACGATTCAAGGGTACTGAGAGAGGTTGCAGATAATTTTCCGCTTGAGTTTCTTTTCGTCCGTGATGATGATATCCCACGATATGTATCCGACGGTGTTGCAGATATCGGTATCGTAGGCAGAAATGAATACGATGAGGCCGGTTTTTCGCTTGAAGTCGTTAGAGATCTTAAATTCGCAGCCTGCCGTCTTTCTGTTGCTGTTCCACGCAATTTTGGCTATGAGAGCCTTAAGTCGCTTGAGGGAAAGCGCATTGCAACATCCTATCCTCGTATTCTCAAAGGCGTTCTCGATAAGGCCGGCGTCAATGCAGAGATTGTTGTTGTCTCTGGCTCGGTAGAGATTACGGTTCAGATAGGGGTAGCTGACGCTATTGCAGATCTTGTTTCTACCGGAACGACGCTGAAGATGAATGGACTTGAAGAAGTTGAGTGCATCTATCGTTCAAGCGCAGTAATGATTGCACGTCCAGAGCTGGAAGAGGAAAAGAAGATTATACTCTCCCGTCTTTTAGAGCGGATTGATGCGGTTATGATGGCAAGAAAGAAGAAGTACATCCTCTTCAACCTCCCGAAAGATAAGCTTGATGAAGCTGCAAGGATCATTGGTGGAATGAAGAGTCCTACAGTCACTCCGCTCATGGATCCTGATTGGATTTCTGTGCAGTCTGCGGTAGATGAAGAGCGATTCTGGTCGGTCTTTGAGAACCTTAGGGCGCTTGGTGCAGAGGGAATACTTGTTATGAATATTGAGAAGATGACGGAGTGAGTATGATTTTAGGCTACAGTGAGTATTCAAAGGAATTATTGAAGAGGCCAGAAGAGGGTAATGATGATATTCTCGCCTCTGTCAAAGCGATTCTTGATGAAGTGAAGAACGGTGGAGATAAGGCGCTTCTTGATCTCTCTGAGCGTTTTGATGGCTCTCGTCCGGATTCTCTTTTTGTCAGCAAAGAAGAAATAGATAGTGCAGAACGCGAACTCTCTGATGAACTCAAACATGCCATGGATGAGGCGAGAAAGAATATCCTTTCATTCCATAGTGCACAGATGCCGAAAGGAGAATGCGTTGAAACAGCTCCGGGCGTTGTATGTTCACGTAAGATTGTCCCGATAGATCGAGTCGGTCTTTATATCCCTGGCGGTACGGCTCCGCTTTTCTCTACGGTATTGATGCTTGCAGTACCTGCAAAGGCCGCAGGATGCAGCGACATAATGCTTGCAACCCCACATCGTAACGGGAAGATAAATCCGGCAATACTCTATGCAGCGAAGATAAGCGGTGTTGACAGAATCCTCAGAATAGGCGGTGCGCAGGCTATTGCGGCATTTGCCTATGGGACGGAAAGCGTTGAGAAGCGCGACAAGATCTTCGGGCCGGGAAATAGGTATGTCTCCTGTGCAAAGATGCTAGTCTCATCGACAGTTTCCATCGATATGATCGCTGGGCCTTCGGAAGTAATGGTTGCCGTAGATAAGACTTCGAATCCGCTCTTTGCTGCAACGGATCTTCTCTCGCAGGCAGAGCATGGCAAGGATAGTCAGGTCATACTTGCAATCAGGGCAGATAGCAAGAGCGAAGCTGATAGCATCTATGAGGCAATTGAAAGCGAGATAGAGAAAGAGGTTGAGAAACTTGGTCGCAAGGAGTATATGCTTCCATCGCTTTCACATTCAGCGGCATTTCCTGTATATAGCGATGAAATGCTCCTTGAGGCAATTAATGAATATGCGCCAGAGCATTTGATTATCAGTACAGAAGATCCGGAAGCGATACTTGAAGGGGTAAAGAATGCAGGTTCTGTATTCCTTGGTCTTTACTCTCCAGAGTCCGCAGGGGACTATGCCTCGGGTACGAATCACACGCTTCCAACCTCTGGCTGGGCACGTTCGTCATCCGGTGTATCCCTAGATTCTTTTTTAAAGAAGATTACGGTGCAGAAGCTTACAAGGGAAGGTATCAAGAATCTTTCTCCTATTGTAGAGGCTATGGCTGAAGCGGAAGGGCTTATGGCGCATAGGGAAGCTTCCATTGTAAGGAGACTTAGCTGTGAGTGAGATAGAAAAGCTATTCAATGAGCACATAAGAACGCTTGTTCCATATTCGACAGCGCGTGATGACTTCAAAGGCCATGCTGATATCCTTCTTGATGCAAATGAGTCTTGGTATGGCGGCAATGGAATCAATAGATACCCCGATCCTCGCTGTTCAGAACTCAGGAAGGAAATAGAGAAAGTCCTTTCTCTTCCTTATGATATGACTGCGATAACAAATGGCTCTGACGAAGCGATTGATATCCTTCTTCGTATATTCTGCAAGAGCGGGGATAATATCGTGATCGAGCGGCCTACATATGGAGCGTACAGAGTCTTTGCAGATCTGAATAACCTCAATGTGATCGATGTTGAACTCAAGAGGGATTATACGCTCGATGTTGAACGCATCCTTTCTGTCATTGAAGAGAAGAATCCTCGTGTCATTTTCATCTGCTCACCAAACAATCCTACGGGAATGCTCTATTCAAAGGACTCGATAATGGCAGTTGCCGATGCAAATAAAGGCATTACGATAATCGATGAGGCTTATATAGACTTTGCAGAGAGCGAGGGCATGTGGAGGATGATTGAGGAAAATCCACGTATAGTTGTGCTTCGGACGATGTCTAAGGCTTGGTCGATTGCAGGCGCAAGGGTCGGGATAGTCGTTGCCGCTCCTGAGATCCAGAGTGCTGTGATGAAGGCAAAGGCTCCGTACAATGTCTCAACGCTTTCTCAGGAGGTTGCAATCTCCATTCTCCGTGATGCAAAGACAATTGAGCATGTCAAAGAGGAAATTATTTCTGAGAGAGCACGTCTTTCTGCATTTTTCTCAAATCTCAGCTATGTACGGGAAGTCTTCCATTCCGATGCAAACTTTATCCTTATCCGTACAGGAGATGCTGATAAACTCTATGACTATCTTGCAAGTAAAAGCATAATAGTCCGTAACAGAACGACTGAACCGCTGTTGAAAGGTTGTCTCCGGATAACAATTGGAAGAAAAGAGATGAATGATAAGCTCATGGAGGTGCTCAGTGGATATTCAGAATAAGAAGAAAGCGCTCTTTGTAGACCGCGATGGCGTTATCGTCATCGAAGATCAGATTGATAGCTATGAGCGCATAATCTACATGCCGCACGTCTTTGAAGCGCTCCGGGAGATATGCCGAAAGACGGATTTTGAGCTTGTGATGGTATCAAATCAGGATGGCGTCGGCACTCCATCCTTTCCATATGAGAGCTTTAAAGGGCCTGCTGACCGTATCTTCAACACACTTCGCGGCGAGGATATCGTTTTCGATGATGTGAATATTGATTACTCTCTTCCGGAAGATAACTGCCCTGGACGAAAACCGGGAACCGCGATGCTGGAGGCGTACATGGATGGCAGCTACGATCTATCAAAGTCATTCATGATCGGCGATCGTCTTACAGATATGACACTTGCAGAAAACCTCGGAGCAAAAGGGATTTGGTATACGGAAAGCGATGAGGATATCCCAGATGAGATGAAGGATATAATCATTCTCAAGAGCGATAATTGGCTTGAAATTGCCTCTTTCTTGACAAATGGAGCTGTTATTCAACATCGCACGTCCCATATAAGACGTACAACGAAAGAAACGGATATTGAAATCTCTCTCGACCTTGATGGAACAGGTGACGGGCATTTGCATACTGGTATCGGATTCTTTGACCATATGCTTGAACAGCTTGTCAAACACTCTCGCTGTGATATCACGGGGCATATTGATGGGGACTTATATATCGACGAACACCATACTGTAGAAGATACTGCGATCTCTCTGGGAAAGGCATTCTTGGAAGCTCTTGGTGATAAGAGAGGTATCGAACGCTATGGCTTTGATATCGTTATGATGGATGATGTTGCCGCAACGGTTGCCATAGATTTCTCTGGCCGCGATGAGCTTATTTACGATGTAGAGTTCACTTTGGATTATGTCGGTTCGTTCCCAACAGAACTCTTCTTCCATTTCTTCCGTTCTTTCTCATCCGCAGCTGCGTGCAATATCTATATAAGTACGACGAAAGGTGGGAACAGCCATCACACCGCAGAAGCGATCTTCAAGGCCTTTGCCCGTGCGATAAGGCATGGCGTAAAGCGAATCCCTGGCGATAACACCGTTTCCTCTACAAAGGGGGTCTTATGATTGCAGTTATAAAGTATGGTGCTGGAAATGTCCGCTCTGTTCTTTCAGCGCTCACCCGTCTGGGTTATGAAGGTGTGCTTACTGATGATAGCTCCCTTATTGCCTCTGCTGATAAAGTGATCTTTCCCGGCGTGGGAGAGGCCTCAAGTGCGATGGATGTGCTTGAGAAAAAAGGACTTATTGAGACGATAAAAGACTTGAAGAATCCGTTTCTTGGAATCTGTCTTGGTATGCAGCTGATGTGCTTGCACTCAGAAGAGAGCAATACCGATTGCATCGGCGTTTTTCCCGTTCCAGTTCTTCGTTTTCCGGATAATCCTTTATATAAGATACCTCATATGGGATGGAACACGATAGAGAAGACGAACGGTCATCTTTTCAAGGATATTGCAGATGGTTCATATATGTACTTTGTGCATTCCTACTATGTTCCGCTCTGCGATTACACCGCTTCTGTCACTCAATATGATGGAATCGAGTTCTCTTCCTCGCTTGAAAAAGATAACTTCTTCCTTACACAGTTTCATCCGGAAAAGAGCGGAGATGAAGGGGAGAAGATACTCAAGGCGTTTTTGGAGGCATGATGAGAATAGTACCGGCAATCGATCTTATAGATGGAAAGGTCGTGAGATTATCAAAGGGCGACTATTCAGAGCGCACTGGCTATGGTCTGACGCCGCTTGATGCGGCAAAAGCCTTTGAAGACGGCGGCCTTGAATATCTTCATCTTGTTGATCTCGATGCGGCGAAAGGGGACGGAAACAATATTAAAGTCCTTGAGAAGATTGCCTCAGAAACATCACTTATTATCGATTATGGCGGCGGTATAAGAGAACTGGAAGATTTGAAGAGAGCACTCGATGCAGGCGCTAGCAAGGTTAATATAGGGTCAAGCGCGGTTAAAAAGGAAAGGGAAGTCAAAGCTTGGGGGATATCTTATCCCGATAGAATAATCCTTAGCGCTGATGTCCGCGGTGAAAAGATTGCCGTCTCAGGGTGGCTTGAAGCGACCGATATAGAGCTTATTCCATTTCTTTCATCATATCTTGCAGATGGCATAGATAGTGCCGCCGTTACAGATATAGAGCGTGATGGCATGCTCTCCGGGCCATCGTTGGAGCTTTATCGGAAGATAATAGAACGTGTGCCGAAAATAAAGCTGATTGCCTCTGGCGGGGTTTCTTCCCTAGAGGATCTAAAGGCGCTTTCTGCTATCGGATGCGATGCTGCAATTGTCGGTAAAGCATATTATGAGGGACGTATTACAATCAAAGAGATGAAGGAGGCTGAATGCTTTCCAAGAGAATAATCCCATGCCTTGATGTCAAGGATGGACGTACAGTCAAGGGTGTGAACTTTGTAGATCTGAGAGATGCCGGTTCTGCTGTAGAGCTTGCTGCTCACTATAGCAAGGAGGGCGCTGATGAACTGGTCTTTCTGGATATCACAGCGACAGTAGAGAACAGAGGAACGATGACGGAGCTTGTACGTTCAGTCTCAGATCGTATCTCGATTCCTTTTACAGTCGGCGGCGGCATAAGAAGTGTTGAGGATGTTGATAGAATACTCTCGGCAGGTGCAGATAAGATTTCTATCAACAGCTCTGCTGTGCGCCATCCTGAGATTATCGATGAACTTGCAAGACGCTTTGGCTCGCAGTGCGTTGTGCTTGCGCTCGACGCCCGTTCTAACGCTGCGCTTTCCTCTGGCTATGAGACAGTTGTCGATGGTGGAAGGACGCCCACCGGTCTTGATGCGCTTGAGTGGGCGAAGGAGGCAGAAAGCCGCGGAGCAGGGGAAATCCTTTTGACATCTATGGATGCAGATGGAACAAAAAATGGCTTTGCTGTTGACTTAACCCGTGTTATCAGCAGTAATATCAGTATTCCGGTTATTGCCTCTGGCGGTGCTGGTACTATGGCAGATTTCAAGGAAGTATTCACTGATGGAATGGCTGATGCAGCACTTGCGGCCTCTGTCTTCCATTTCCACGAAATCGATATTCAAGAACTGAAGGAGTATCTTAGAGATAACGGTATTCCCGTTAGGTTGGGTGGGTGATATGACTATTGATTTTTCAAAAGGCGGCGGACTTGTTCCTGCGGTTGTCCAAGATGCAGTTACACGTCGTGTACTTATGCTTGGCTACATGAATGAAGAAGCTTATAGGCTTACTCTCGACAGGGGCTTAGTTACATTCTATTCGCGTTCGCGGCAGCGGATCTGGACAAAGGGTGAGACCAGCGGAAATTTCCTTCAAGTACGGGAGATCCTTGCAGATTGCGATGGCGATACGCTTCTGGTAAAGGCAATTCCTTCCGGCCCTGTCTGCCATACAGGCGCAGACACCTGCTTTGGAGAGGACAACGAGCCATCTGAACTCTCTTCTCCGGAATTTCTTTTCTATCTTGAGTCTGTTATCAGAGACAGACGTACGAATCCGATTGAAGGATCTTATACGAATCACCTTTTCTCAAGAGGTCTGAACAAGATTGCTCAGAAGGTAGGAGAGGAAGCGGTTGAGCTTATCATCGAGTCCAAGGATGATGACAAGGAACTCTTCTTGGGAGAGGCCGCGGATCTCATGTATCACTTCCTTGTGCTTCTTGCACAGAAGGAATCAACGCTTTCAGAGGTCGTTGAGGTTCTCAAGGATCGTCATTCACGCTGATGGAAGAATTTGAACGGATGCTTGAAGAAGAGGGTGAGATAAACGGTCTTCTCATTGCATCTGAGGATTTTTCAGGAAAAGATTTTTCAAGGATAACAATCAGAGACACAAGGTTTTCCTCTTCCATTCTTTCCTCTGTTTCGTTCTACGATTCTGCATTCACAGATGTTGTTTTTGAGTCATGCGATCTTTCTTCGGCTATCTTTTCGCAATCCTCTCTTCTTCGTGTAACGATACGGGATTCGCGCCTGATTGGCGTGGATTTTACAAAGTCTAGAATCAGAAGCCTGACTATAGAAAACTCTGTCGCACTCTATTCATCATTCGATTCTGCAACGCTCAAGAATGTTGAGATTGCGGATTCTGATTTCTCTGATTCATCATTTTCTGAGTGTAAAGCGGAGCATATTGTATTCAAGAACACAATGCTGAGGCGGACTTCTTTCCGTTCGACGCCGCTTTTATCGATCTCGCTTTCCTCTTCCGACATAACAGGAATCGTGCTTTCGGAGAACTTGAAAGAACTTAGAGGTGCGTCGCTTGATACGGCAAATGCCCTTGATATCATAAAAACGCTTGGTGTGAAGGTCATCAACTGATCAATGCTCTTTCCATTGTAAAACAGCTTTCCATTCTGAGTATCATTCCCTCAGGATTATGGTGGTTACGAGCTTGCTCTGGCCTTTAAAAAGATAGTTTGCTCTTCTATTTCATGTAAGTCTTAGATGCTATGGGTGATTTCAAGATATTTCCATTCTTATTATATAAAGACTTCGCTTGACAATATATATCGGTGGCCGTCTAAATGAAGAATTGATACACTAATAGGAGGATAAGATGCTAAAGAAA